>DATJLC010000345.1:0-3069 GCA_035490755.1 Sphingobium sp. | reverse complement strand
GTGCAGTGGCCGGCCAAGGGCGCGGACGGGGTCATGATCCCGGATGGGTCGGCGGACACCGTCCTCACCTTTCGCAACGTCCACAACATGGTGATGAGCGATCAGGCCGAGGCGACCTTTCGCCGGTTCTTCGAGCTGCTGAAGCCGGGCGGCGTGCTGGGCGTGGTCGACCACCGGCTGCCGGAGGACAGGGATAGCGCGCTGGAGAAGACCAGCGGCTATCTGAAGGTCTCGACGGTCAAGCGGCTGGCCGCGCAGACGGGCTTCGTGCTGGAGGCGGAATCGGAGATCAACGCCAACCCCAAGGACACGGCCGACTGGCCCAAGGGCGTGTGGACGCTGCCCCCCAATTTCCGCGAGGGCGAGGCCGACCGGGCGAAATATGCCGCGATCGGGGAAAGCGACCGGATGACGCTGCGCTTTCGCAAGCCGCGATAGAGGTGGGTTCGGAGACGCAGGGGCCGTTCGACGGCCTGCGGGCTTGCGAAAATTTCCATGTGTGCCTATTTTAGTTACATAAACGGACACATGCCACGATGAACACGCGCCTAGCAGTCGCCACGCACATCCTGACCTTTATCCAGACGCAGGCGGGCGAGCCATCCACGTCCGAGTTGATCGCGTCGAGCGTCAACACCAACCCCGCCTTGATCCGCCGCCTGCTGTCGCAGCTTGCCAGGGCCGGGCTGACGACGTCGCGGATGGGAAGCGGCGGCGGCGCTCTCTTGGCGCGGCCGGCCGACCAGATCACGCTCCTCGACGTTTACAACGCCATTGACGATGATGGCGAAGTCTTTGCGCTGCACGATCAGCCGAATCCGCGATGTCCTGTCGGCCGCAATATCAACGGGGTTCTGAAGGCGCGCATTGCCGCCGCCGAAAAGGCCCTGCGCGACCAGCTCGCCCGAACGACGATCGCCGACATGGCGGACGATGTGGCGGCGCAAATCAGGCTTGCGGGCAACGGCTGACAGGCAGGGCCAATATTTCTCATCCACCCCTTTACAGCAATGTGTAACTGAGTTAGATACACACTTGTCTGTAACCGAACTGGATGCACCTATGCGCCCCTTTCATCATTCCATCAGCCTTGCCCTTGCGGCTTCGCTCCTGCCCCTGGCGTCCGTGGTGCTCCCCGCCTCGGTTGCCCATGCCAAAACGGAGGATCAGAAATTGACCACTCAAGAACAACAGGTCGTCGATCTGCTCAAGGCGATCGAAACCGGTGCGGCCGAGCCTGTCGCGGTCGTCAATCCGAACAGCTACAAGCAGCATAATCTCGGCATTGCCGATGGTCTCGCCGGCTTCGGCGCGGCCCTCGCGGCGCTCCCTGCCGGGTCCGCCAAGGTCAACACGGTGCGCGTGTTCCAGGACGGGGACTATGTTGTCGCCCACACCGATTACAACTTCTTCGGCCCCAAGATCGGCTTTGACATTTTCCGCTTCGAGAATGGCAAGATCGTCGAGCACTGGGACAATCTGCAAGAGACCCCGGCCGCCGCGAACCCCAGCGGCAACAGCATGGTCGATGGTCCGACCAAGCCGGCCGATCTGGCCAAGACCGCGGAAAACAAGGCTCTCGTGCACAGCTTCGTGGACGACATTCTCGTCAATGGCCGCATGGAGAAGCTGGCCGGCTATTTCGACGGCGACAACTATATCCAGCACAATCCGCAGATCGCCAATGGCCTCTCGGGTCTTGGCGCCGCCCTCAAGGCCATGGCCGACGCCGGCGTCACCATGAAGTATGACAGCATCCACAAGGTGCTGGGCAAAGGCGATCTTGTGCTGGTCGTCAGCGAAGGCAGTTTCGCCGGTGCGCCGACCGCCTTCTATGACCTGTTCCGTGTCGCGAACGGCAAGATCGCCGAACATTGGGATGTGATCGAAACCATCCCGCCGCAAAGCGCGTGGAAGAACCAGAACGGCAAGTTCGGGTTTTAGAGCCTGTCCTGTTGAGCCGAGTCATTCCCCGCGCAGGCGGGATTCCAGAGCGGAAAGCGCCGTTTTCCGTGGCCCTGGATCCCCGCTTTCGCGGAGATGACGGTAAAAGCGAGTTTGCAGAGGTCCCGCTTTCGCGGGAGCACATGCCCTTTTTCAACTTGATGAGGACAAACTCCATCCAAGGGGGCGCGAAAGCGTCCCCTTTCCATTTCGCGGGGACACGCCCTAAAGCGAAATGATGCGCCCTGCCCCGATCACCGCTGTCCGGCCGCCTGCCATGCCGGAGCATCGCGAGACGCGCACGCTTTATGCCATCGGCCTGCGCCTGGGCGCGATCGCCGCGCTGGCGCTGATGTCGGCCTTCATCAAGCTGTTGAGCGAGCGCGGGGTCGGCCTGGTCGAGCTGGTATTCTATCGCCAGCTCATCGCCTTGCCGGTCGTCTATGCCTGGATCTGCGCCACGCGCGGGGCCATGGGCTTTGCCACCACCCGCATCGGCAGCCATGCCAGGCGCACCATCGTGGGGCTGACCGGCATGTTCCTGAACTTTGGCGCGGTGGTGCTGCTGCCACTGGCCGAGGCAGCGACGATCGGCTTTACCGTGCCGATCTTTGCCACCATCCTCTCGGCCCTTGTCCTGCGCGAGGCGACGGGCATCCACCGCTGGGGGGCGGTGCTGATCGGCTTTGCCGGCGTCGTCGTCATGGCCCGGCCGGACAGCGCGCATTTCCCGCCGCTCGGCCTGGCCGTCGCGATCAGCGCCGCGATAGCAACCGCGACCGTCTCCATCATGCTGCGCGTCCTGTCGCGCACGGAGGAGGCGCCGGTGATCGTCTTCTGGTTCTCGCTCCTGTCGGTGCCGCCGCTCGGCCTGCTGATGCTCTGGCATGGCCAGATGCACGATGCGGCGACCTTTGCGCTCATCCTCGCCATGGGCGCAAGCGGCGGCATCGCGCAGATGCTGCTGACCAATGCGCTGCGCTGGGGGCCGGTCTCGGTCGTGCTGCCCATGGACTATAGCGCGATCCTGTGGGCGACGGGCCTTGGCTGGCTGCTGTGGAGCACGCTGCCGATCGCATCGACCTGGATCGGCGCGGTGCTGATCATCGCCAGCGGGCTATACAT
>DATJLC010000344.1:0-1551 GCA_035490755.1 Sphingobium sp. | reverse complement strand
CGTCAGGCTATGGCGCGATTGATTCGTTTGGGGCGAGGTGACTTGAGGCGCTCCCCCTCCGTTCGGTTCGAGCCCTTCGACTGCCCGCAGGACGGGCGCTCAGGATAAATTTCAGCCTTTTGGCTGAAGTCGAGAGCCGCTTGCACAAAGTGTCTCGACTTTGCTCGACACGAACGGTCAAAGTAAAGCCATGACGCCTGGGAGGACGCGCCGATGCGCCGGCCCCTCCTCACGCGCTTCGCGCGCGCCACCTCCCCGTCGCCGGGGAGGATTGATTTATCAGAACTTGAACGTCGTGCCGAGATAGACGGCCTGGCTGTCACGGGCGTCGTCGGTGAGCGGGGCGATGCGGTTCTGGCGGTCGCGATAGCGGATGCCCGCCGTCACATCGAGATTGCGCGTGACCGAAAGGGAGCTGGCAACGTCGACCGCATAATGCTTCTCGGCGGCAAGGCTCGCGGCGCCCGAACCCGCCATCGGCTGGTTCTCAACCGAGACGCTGGTCGAAATCCGTTTGCGCCGTTCGATGGTGAAGCCGCGCGGCAGGGTCAGTGCTGAGGCGGGAACCAGAGGATCCGCCTCGTTCGATCCGGTTGCCTCGCTGGCGAAGCGGCTGAGGCCCCGCGCGGCGCCCAGATTATAGGCGACCGGGCCGAGCCCGATCGACGAGACGGATGGCGTCGGCCGCGATTCTGTCGCATCAAGGTCGGGCGCCCGCACGACGATGGTGATCGAGCGCCGGCCGCTGAGCGAGCCGACGGCCGGCGTGAACCGGAAGCCCTGGCTGCGCGCGCTGGCGCTGGCCTGGGCATAGGCGCGGGCGAGTCGCTTGTCGCTGGTCACGGGGGTGAAGGAGGCGATGCTGCCCAGCGCGTTGAGGGAGACGGCGCCGGAACGCCCGCCAAGAACCGAGTCAACGCGCCCGACAGCCGGCGACAAGGCAAAGCCGCAGGCCGCGAGAATCGCGCCTCCAGCCACCATTGCACGCCAGTCCCCGATCACCTTGCTATCCCCCTTGCGAGTCGTTTCATATTATCAAGCCGACCTTAGCACCATTCATCGCTGAATCGCCAGATCGGCCGTATTTTTCCGGCCAGCGTTGCCGATTGCACACACCCGTGATTTCCGCAAGCCAGCGCGCGCGGGGACGGGCCACGCTTGGCGCTTGTGTGGCGATAACGCTTCTTTATAGAAGCGGTTCATGTCGACAGCATCAGGATATCGCCCGATCATGCACGCCAGACCCTATCGTCATCCCGCAACTATGGCCGCCGCCGTGGCAATGGGCGCCATGTTGCTGATGCTGCCGGGCTGCGGCGGCGGACGCGAACGGCCCAAGGCGGACCTTGCCGCCGCCAATGTGACGACCATCGGCGTCAACAGCTATTTGTGGCGCGCGGCGCTGGACACGCTCGGCTTCATGCCTCTGCTCCAGACCGATTCCAATGGCGGCGTCATCCTGACCGACTGGTATGCCAATCCCAATGCGCCGGGCGAACGCATGAAGCTGACCGTGTCTATCCTCGACAAGGATCTGCGCGCGGACTCGCT
>DATJLC010000343.1:0-4243 GCA_035490755.1 Sphingobium sp. | reverse complement strand
CGCCTGGCTGCCCGCCGGGATGACGTTGATCGCGACGATCGTCCCCAGCAGGCCGATGATCACGATCACCACCAGCAGTTCGACAAGCGTGAAGCCCATTTGGGCGGAACGCCGAGAAGACATGAAGCCCATTTGGGCGGAACGCCGAGATGAGATTAAACCGCTTTCCAGGGGTCTCTTATGGTCGTTCATGGCGTTCACGCTCCCACGCCGGTGAGGCTTTGCAGCTGCATGATCGGCAGCAGGATGGACAGGATGATGACGGCGACAACGCCACCCATCAGGATGATGATAAGCGGCTCCAGCAGCGACAACGCGGCGGCGGTGAAGGCGTCGAACTCGCGCTCCAGATAGTCCGCCGCGCGCTCCAGCATGGTGTCGAGCTGACCCGCCGATTCCCCACTCGCCGCCAGATAGACGAGCAGCGGCGGAAACACCCCCGCGCGGCGCAGGGCCGTGGAGAGGCTGCCGCCGCCGCGCACCGCCTCGACGATGTCGCTGGTCGCGGCGCGCAGCACTCGGTTGTGGACGGTCGGCACGGTCAGCGCCAGGCCCTCGACGACCGGCAGGCGGCTCTGCACCATGGTCGCCAGCGTGCGCGCCATCCGCGCCGCGTGCAGGTCACGCATCAGCCGCCCAAGAAAGGGGATCGACAACAGGGCCGCGTCAAAGCGCAGCCGCACCGGCTCCTGCTTCAAGAGGTACCATGCGAGCACGCCGGCCGTCCCCAGGACCAACAGTAGCAGCCACCACCAGCCGGCAAGAAACAGCGAGAGGCCCATCACGATCCGCGTCAGGAGCGGCAATTGCTGGCCGAGCGTGTCGAATTGCTCAACCACCAGCGGCACGACGAAGATCATCAGGGCCATCGTCACCAGCACGGCGAACAGCGCGAGCACGGTCGGATAAGCGAGCGCGGTCATCACCTTGGACCGCATCACCGCCTGCCGCTCGAGCAGCACGGACAGCCGTTCCGTCAAGGAGGGCAAGCTGCCGGATCGTTCACCCGCCGCGATCATTGCGCGGTAGAGTCCGGGAAAGCTGCGTGGCTCTGCGGCCAGCGAATCCGCCAGGCTCCGTCCCTCCAGAACGCCCATGTGCACGCGCCCGACAATGGCGCGCATATGCGCCTTCTCTGTCTGGCGGGTGATCGTCCGCAGCGCCTCTTCGAGCGGGCTGACCTGCGCCAGGGTCGAAAGCTGGCGGGTGAAGAGCGTCAGTTCCTTTGCCGAGAGGCGCTTGGCACTCACCGACCATGGCAGCCGCCTGCCATTGGCCTCGGCAGCAACCGCCTCGCCCAGGCGCACGACGAAGAGCCGCCGCGTCTCCAGCGCCACGCGCGCCTCGCCGGCATCGTCCGCCCGAACCGTGCCGCGTCGTTCCCGGCCGGACGGATCGATGACCGTATAGGCGAAGTCAGGCATCCATCACCTCGCTGCGGGAGACGCGGATCGCCTCCTCCGGGCTGGTGAGGCCGTTGCGGACCAGGGTGCGCGCCGCTTTGGCGAGACTGGGGGCATTGCGGAAGGCGTGCCGGGCGATTTCGGCCTCGTCGCCGCCTTCGTTGATGATCCGGCGCAGCGTGTCATCGATGCGCACGGCTTCGAAGACGCCGATCCGGCCCTTGTAGCCCGTCTGGTTGCAGGATGGGCAGCCGGCCGCGCGGCGGATGATGGTGCCGGGCACGAAGCCCAGCAGCGCGCAGCTTGCCGCATCAGCCTCCACGGGCTGCTGGCAATCGGGGCAGAGCCGCCGCACCAGCCGCTGCGCGATGACCGCGCGCAGGGTGGAGGCGAGCAGGAACGGCTCCACCTTCATGTCGCGCATGCGGGTGATAGCTCCCACGGCGTCATTGGTGTGCACGGTCGAGAGCACGAGATGGCCTGTCAGGGAGGCCTGCACGGCGATCTCCGCCGTCTCGCGGTCGCGGATTTCGCCGACCATCACGACATCGGGGTCCTGCCGCAGGATCGCGCGCAGGCCCGCCGCAAAGGTCAGCCCGACCTTGGGATTGACCTGGGTCTGGCCAACGCCCTCGATCGCATATTCGACCGGATCCTCGACCGTCAGTATGTTGCGCGAACCGTCATTGAGCTGGCGGAGGCCCGCATAGAGCGTGGTCGTCTTGCCGCTGCCGGTCGGGCCGGTGACGAGAATGATGCCATTGGGCTCCGCCAGTGCCGCGCGGCAGATCGCGTCGACCTTTTCCGACATGCCGAGCACGTCGAGGCCAATGCCGGTATTCTCCTTGTCGAGGATGCGCAGCACCACCCGCTCGCCTGCCCGGCTCGGCAAGGTGGAGACACGCACGTCGAGCAGCTTGCCCCCCAGGGACAGGCCGATGCGGCCGTCCTGCGGCACGCGGCGCTCGGCTATGTCGAGCCGCGCCATGACCTTGATCCGGCTGACCACCACGGGAGCGACATGGGGCGGCATGCGCAGCGTCTCGGTCAGCACGCCGTCCATGCGCATGCGCACGACGAGGCCCGTCTCATAAGGTTCGATATGGATATCGGAGACCCCCTGCCGGGCCGCTTCGGCGATGATGCCGTTGATGAGGCGGATGGCAGGCGCGTCGTCGGCGCTGTCCAGCAGGTCGTCCGCCGTCGGAATGTCCGAGGCGATCAGGTCGAGATCGTCGCCAACGCCGATGCTTCCCGCCATCGCCGCCGCCGCGCCGTTCACGGCGTAGCGATCGGACAGATGCTTTTCAAACCCCCCCTTGTCGACGATGACGACATCGAATTCCCGCCCGACATGGCGGCGAACCTCGACGAGGATGCGCGGCTCGCCGCCTTCGCGAAAGGCAATGGTCATCTGGTCGGGAGCGTCATCGCCATCGCAGATCACCACGCCATGGCGCCGCGCGAAGGCATAGGGAATTTCCACCGGCGCGGCAGCAATCGCCTCTGCAGTGGGCGGGCCGGCTACCGCCTCGTCTTCCGCGAGCCCGCTCATTTCGCCGGCCTCTTGGCGGGCGGCACCTCCGCCGGCTTGACGACGCTCTGCGACTGGCCCTGCTGGGCGGGCAGAATACGGCCGTCGATCACCTGGTCGTTGGCGCTGGCAGCCGAGGGCGCGGGCGGCTGGGTGCCCATATATTCGCGCACCAGGACATCGAGCGACGGCTCCTGCTTGGGATTGGCCTGGGCCTGCCGCGCCCGGACATAGGAATAACGCTGCGCGGTCATGTCCTGGGCATCCTCGCGGCTGCGCAGGATGGTCGGACGGATGAAGACCATGAGGTTGGTCTTGTTGCGCGCCTTGCTGCGCGAACGGAACAGTTGTCCGATCCCTGGAATGTCTCCCAGCAGCGGTATCTTCTCCAGCGTCCGCCGTTCATTGTCGTCGAGCAGGCCGCCCAGCGCCAATATATCCCCATCATCGACTGTGACGGTCGTCTCGATCTCGCGCTTGTTGATGATGAGGTCGCTACTGTCGTTGGATACCGGCCCGGCGACACTCGACACCTCCTGCCGCAGGAACAGCTTGATCGCGCCGCCGGAGTTTATCTGCGGCCGGACCTCCAGCTGGATGCCGACATTCTGCCGCTGGACGGTGCGGAACTGGTTGTCGAAGTTCTGGCTCAGCGCCTCGCCAGTCGTGATCGGCACCTCCTGGCCAACCAGGATGCTCGCCTTCTGGTTGTCGAGCGTCATGACCGATGGCGTAGACAGGATGTTGCTTTCCGTGTCGGATTTGACGGCGTTGATGATGGCGCCGAGGATGCCGTTGCGCCCGATCGTCGTCGCCAACCCGCCAAAGCCACCCGTGGCACCGAGCAGCGAATCGGCGGCGGCCTGCTGGAGGGTATTGGCAAGACCGCTGTTTTCGGTCTGCTCCGTCACGGTCCGCGTGCCGTCGGGCGCGGTGACGGTCGTGGTTGTCGTGTTCAGCCTCGTGGCGGCAACAGCGCCCGCCAGCGTCAGGATATTGGGCTGGGCATTGCTGTAGTTCGTCGCGGCAAAGCCGGTCTTGGTGCTGCCGATCAGGAACTGGACGCCGAGCTTCTGGGCGGCGGCGTCGCTGATCTCGACGATGATCGCCTCGACCAGGACCTGCTCGCGCCGTGTGTCGAGCTGACGGATCACCTCGCCAAGCGTGCGCTGGGTCTCGCTGTTGCCCGAGACGATCAGGGCATTTGCGCCCTCATAGCGCGCCACGACCGACCCGCCGCGCCCGACGATGACGGTCCCGCCGCCGGACGTGTCGGCGACAGGGGCGGATGGCGGCGGACCAGAAC
>DATJLC010000342.1:0-2227 GCA_035490755.1 Sphingobium sp. | reverse complement strand
GCCATGGCCTGCCGCAGCCGCGTCACTGGACAGCCACGCTGTAGATCTCATCCGGCTTCCAGCCGAGGCCAAGCGCCATGCGGATCGCGACCACCAGCACGATGAAGGCGAGCGCGATGCGCAAATATTCGGGCCGCGCCTTCATCGAGAGGCGCGTGCCGATCTGCGCGCCGGTGACGCTGCCGAGAAGCAGGAGGAAGGCCAGGACGAGATCAACCGCCTTGGTCGTCAGGCTGTGCACCATCGTTGTCGCCATGGTGACGAACAGGATCTGGAACAGCGACGTGCCGATCACGACCTGGGTCGTCATGCCGAGGATATAGAGCATGGCCGGCACGATCACGAAGCCGCCGCCGATGCCGAGCAGCATCGTCAGAATGCCGGAGAAAATGCCCAGAAGGAACGGCGCGAGCGGGGAGATATAAAGGCCCGAAGCGTAGAAGCGCCAGCGCAGCGGCAAGGCGGCGACGAGCGGATGGTGCCGTCGCTTGCGGACCGGCAATGTAGCGCCCGTCCGCATCGCCACCAGGGCCCCGATCGATTCCCGCGCCATCATCAGGCCGATCGACCCCAGCATGAGCACATAGATGATCGCGATCGCCGTATCGATCTGTCCGAGCCGCTGCAGCAGCGAAAAGATCGCCGCGCCCACCAGGGTCCCGACCAGACCGCCCGCGATCATCACGCCGCCCATGCGCACGTCGACCGTGCCCTTCGACAGATGGGAAACGACGCCGGAAACGCTCGCGCCCGTCACCTGGCTCGCGGCCGATGCCGTGGCGACGGCGGGCGGGATGCCATAGAAGATGAGCAGCGGCGTCGTGAGGAAGCCGCCGCCTACGCCGAACATGCCCGACAGCAGGCCGACAAGTCCGCCGAGCCCGACAATGACGAAGGCGTTCACCGAAAGATTGGCGATCGGCAGATAGAGGTTCATGGCCTGTTTGGGCTAGCCGCAAAGCGAGGCAACTTAAAGGCGAACCGTGCCGATTTCACAAATCAAGGCTGATCGTGAGGGCAGGGCCGGAGGCCGGGCGCACGTCCCCGGCAATCCTCTGCCGCCAGTCAGCGCTGATCCGGACATGGACCGCGCCGACGGGAAACCGGGCGTTCAGTTGCGGGCCGATGTCGAGCCGTGCCAGGCCAGGCTGGGCGCCGCCCCAAAAAGCCGCGCCCACGGTGACGTCGCTGCCGTCAACCTCCCCTGCCAGCCTGGCCACTACACCTTCCACGGCGAGCCGCCCGTCGGCAAAGGCATCGGCTCGGGATAATCCGACGATACCGGCCTGGCCATAGCCATCGACACGCAGATGGCGCGTCAACGGTCGCTGATAGACACCGCCCGCCACGACCAGCGCGAAATCATTGCGCCCGCCGCGCGACAGCGCCGCCCTGCGCTCGACCGCGATGGACAGCGGCAGTCCGGCGGGGCGAAGCGCGATGCCAGCCGCTGCTTCGGCTGCGAGGGGCTGGACCAGCGCGCCGCTGAGCCGCGCATAGAGTACGGGGCGAAGGGGCGATCCGTCATCAAGGGCATAGTCAAGGCGAATGCCCGCCTGCGAGCCCCCCAGCCGCCCGGCCGGGGCGAGGGAGGGAGTCCCGCTGTCCGGACGCCAGAGCAGCCATGTTGCGCCGGACCAGCGGCTGGATCGGCCACCCTGGCGTGGCGGGCCGGGAATGCCGATTGGTTCTGTGGAAGTAGCGGCGGCGGCTACCGGGTACGCGGTAGCCGGTCGGGCCCGCGGCGGATCAGCCAGGGCCGGCAAGGTGCTTTCCTCGACGGCTGCGTTCCTCAACTCAGCCTTGCGCGTCGCGGGAATCGCGCGCCCAAGGACGGCGACGCCAGCAGGCGCCGGCACCTCGCCCGACCGGGACTCAATTGTCGCCGCCTGCTGCAATACGGACGGCGGACGGCGTTGGGCGGCCACCAACGGCGCGTCCTTGCTGCCCATCTCCGGGAGAAACAGCATCATCCGCATCGCCGTCCACCCGCCGATCACCATGGCGACAAACCGGACCGGCCGCCCCACGATCATGATGACCGATCCGCCGCGAGATCGGGAAAGCGGTGGCTTGTCTTGTCCCACCCCACCGTCCGCCCGCGCCAGAGCCGCACATAGAGGCCGAACGCGCGGCGGGCGGCCATCATCGCAATGATATTGGCGACAAACATGCGCGGCATGGAGCGGATGGCCTCCGCCAGGCCATAAGCGCGGTGCACGAACAG
>DATJLC010000341.1:0-4407 GCA_035490755.1 Sphingobium sp. | reverse complement strand
TGGAAGGACTGACCGGCTCCGAATTGCTGGGCCGCGAAATTGATCGTGGCGGCGTCACCTGCCGATAGCTTCTAACAAAGGCCAGCTCACCCCAGCTTATCGCCGATGCCGCCAGCATAGGCGAGGGCAGGGGTGGTCCCCTCGCGCCCCTAGCGGCGGAACAGCCGGCGCCGGCGCCCGTTGGACAGGCACCGCGGAAATGCTCGTACGGCCTGAGCAGTCCGTCATCGCCGGCGAACACCTTCGGAGAAGCAAATGGCCCAATCCGACAAGCCGACCGTGCTCATCACCGGCGCCGCCGGCAATATCGGCCGCTCACTCGCGAGGGCGCTCGCTGACCGCTACCGCGTGATCGGCCTGGATCTGCTGGGCAGCACCGATTTTCCGCTGATCGAGGTGGACCTTACGAAAGATGAGTCGGTGGCGGCGGCAATGTGCCGTTTCCGCGAGCAATTCGGAGGACGGATCGCGAGCGTCGCTCACCTTGCCGCCTTCTTCGACTTCTCCGGCGAGGACAAGCCGGCCTACGCGCAGGTTAATGTGGAAGGTACGCGACGTCTTTTGCGGGGATTGCAGGACTTCGAGGTGGAGCAGTTCGTCTATTCGGGCACGATGCTGGTTCACGCGCCGGGCAAGCCGGGCGAGACGATCGACGAGAGCCAATCGATCGAGCCGGGCTGGGCCTATCCCAAATCCAAGGCGGCCGCCGAGGAGGTGATCCGCGCCGAGCATGGCCAGATCCCCTATGTGCTCCTTCACCTGGCCGGGCTTTACGACGACAAGACCTCAGTGCCGACTTTTGCCCACCAGATCGCGCGTATTTATGAGCGGGATTTTCAAAGCTATCTTTATTCGGGATCGACCGAGGCCGGACAGGCGATGATCCATCGCGATGACATGGTCGATGCTTTCCGGCGGACGATCGACCGGCGTCACAATATCCCCTCCGGCACCGTGATGCTGGTCGGCGAGCCCGAGGTGATGGGTTATGACGCGTTGCAGGACGAACTCGGCCGGCTGATCCATGGCGAGGAGGATTGGCCCACCATCCGGGTTCCCGCCTCCATAGCCGCAGCGGGCGCATGGGCGCAGGACAAGGCCGAGCCTATCGTGCCCGACGCGCTCGATCAGGGCGAGCGGCCGTTCGTGAAGCCGTTCATGACCCGGATGGCGAGCGACCATTACCAACTCGACATCAGCCGCGCGCAAGAGCTGCTCGGCTGGCGACCCCGGCACCGGCTCAAGGACGAACTGCCGAGGATTGTCGAAACGCTGAAGACCGATCCCAAGGGCTGGTATGAGGCGAACAAGGTTCCGCTGCCGTCGTGGATTGTCGAGGCGGAGGAGGCGGGGCGGCATCCCGAGGATCTCCGCCGGCGCTATGAGGAACATATACGCGGCGCGCACGCGACCTACCGCTGGGCGCATTTCATCAACATCGCGCTCGGGCTGTGGCTCATAACCCAGCCACCGCTCATCCAGGTCGAGGAGCCCTGGCTCGCCCGCGCCGAGATCCTGCTCGGCGCAGCGCTGATCCTCTTCGCGACCGTGTCGCTGTCCTGGCGGATGCAATGGGCACGCTGGATATGTGCGGCGATCGGCGCGCTGGTCATGGCGGCGCCCTTCCTGTTCTGGACCGAGAATTCGGCGGCCTTCCTGTCCGACACGCTGGTGGGCGCGCTGATCTTCGGCTTCGCGGTGGGCACGCCGCCGGAGCCCGGAGCATCGCCGGTGGCGATGCTGACCGGACCGGAGGTTCCTCCCGGCTGGAGCTATAATCCCTCAAAATGGACCCAGCGCCTGCCGATCATCTTCCTTGCGCTGACCGGCTTGCTGGTCTCGCGTTACCTCGCCGCCTATCAACTTGAGCAGATCGATGGTGTTTGGGAGCCTTTCTTTCGGGGCTCCCCCACCGATCCGCAGAACGGCACCGAGGAAATCATCACCTCGAGCGTTTCAAAGGCCTGGCCGGTGCCTGACGCCGCGGTCGGCGGCTACACCTATGCGCTCGAAATCCTGACCGGCATCGTCGGTTCGCGGATGCGCTGGCGGACCATGCCGTGGCTCGTGATCCTGTTCGGCCTGATGATCGCACCGCTCGGCATCGTCTCGATCTTTTTCATCATCATCCAGCCGATCGTGATCGGCACCTGGGCGACGCTCACCCTGGTCGCCGCCGCGGCGATGCTGATCCAGATTCCCTATTCGCTCGACGAACTGCTCGCGACCGGACAGTTCCTTCGGCGGAGGATGAAAGCCGGGAAGAATTGGCTGCGCGTCTTCCTGTTCGGCGATACCGATGAGGGGCGGATAGGCGAAGTGTCCGACGAGTTCGACCGCAGCCCCGGCGCGATACTGCACGAGATGGCGGCAGGCGGGGTGAACCTGCCCTGGAACCTTGTGCTGGCGGCGCTCGTGGCCTCGTCCTTGCTGTTCACACGGCTGACGCTCGGTGCGGAAGGCGGAATGGCTGATGCCGATCACCTGATCGGCGCGCTCGCCTTGACGGTGATCTCCGTTGCGGCCGCCGAGGTTGCGCGACCGGTCCGCTATCTGCTCGTGCCGCTCGGGGTAGCGCTGTTCATGACTCCCTTTGGTTATGGCGCGGACGTGGTGGCGACGATCGCGAGTATGGTCGCCGGATTCCTTCTGATCGTTCTGAGCTTCCGGCGCGGACAAGTGCAGGGCCGCTATGGCAGCTGGAATGCGTGGATTGTTTGAGTCGCGGGCTTTCAATTCCAACCTGCTGTCGCTGTTAGCGCCATGGCGTTGAGAGCATGAATGGCGCGCTGGATCATAAATTTGCTGATCTTGGCTCTGATCACCTACGGCACGCTGCTGCTTTGGGGCTATGTCCGTCGACATCCCGGCGATGTCCCCTGGTTCGAGCTGGATCTCGCCGACCCGGTAGGCGCCTTCACTGGGCGCAAGCTTGCCGCCCTCGCCGACGACCCGGCCAGATGCCGGTCGCTACTTGCCGCCGCGGGCGTGAAGTTCACTGCCTTGCCGGGACGGTCGGACGGGCCGGGATGCGGCTATGACGAAGCCGTACGGCCATTGGCCGGCGAGGCCCTGTCGATCGCCTACAGACCGGCCGGCTTGGGAGTCCGCTGCCCCGTCGCGGCGGGACTCGCATTGTGGGAATGGCATGTCGTCCAGCCGGCGGCGCAGCAGCACTTCGGCTCAAGCGTGTCCTCTATCCAGCATTTCGGCAGTTACAGCTGCCGTCGTCTTTATGGCCGCGATGCGGGAGGGTGGAGCGAGCATGCCAGCGCCAATGCGATCGACATTGCCGCTTTCCGTCTCGCCGACGGGCGGCGCATCAGCGTGGTCGGGGACTGGGACGGGTCAGGGCCGGAGGCCGCGTTCCTGCGCCACGTCCGCGATGGCGCCTGCAGGCTGTTCGCAACCGTCCTCTCCCCCGATTACAATGAAGCCCATCGCGACCATCTGCATCTGGACCAGGCGCCCCGGGGGTCATTTGGAGGCCGCGCCTGCAGTTAGGACCGGGAATGGCTATAAATGAGCGAACGACAAAAAACGAGATGGGTGTGCCGGCTTCAGACGGATCAAGGCGCCCGCAGCTTGAAATTGGCGGTGACGCCCATCCCCGAAACCTTTGCGCCGAGCGCCTCGAGCCATCGCCCGAGTTCGTGCACGGAACTGTTGAACAGGCTGTAGCGGGCATCGTCTGGCACGAAAATGCGGCCGCTGCGATGAATCACCGCCTGCTTGCGCCCCCGCAACCATCGCGCCTCCAGGCCGCGCAGCAGCGCCCGGGCCCGATCGCGCTCGACGTTCAGAGCCAACACTTCGTCGACGCCGACATGCGCCGCAAGTTCTTCCGCGGTCCCAGCCGGGGCAAGCGCACGCCGGGAAAGGGTGGACTGCGGGGAGGCGAATAGCGCCTGCAGCCCCTGCACAAGGCCGGTGCGCTCGAGGGCGAACCAGTTCCAGTCGCCCCAGGACCATTCAACAAGGCTGGCATCGTCCTCCGGCAGCGCAAGGCTCGCATGTCTGCCATAGTCGATGACGAACACTCTGACCGGGTCTGAAACGGTCGCAGGCGGCTCGACCACATGCTGGCATCCGCCGAGTCCAAGACCGGCCAGCAGCAGCAACGGCAGCAGCGCCGTCCCAAACTTCCTAAGATCTCTCGACCGCATTGGCGCAACTTCCGCCTTCGCCTGTCAAACAGGGAAGCTAATCCGTCGCAGCCGAACGATCAACGCGTCCGTGCTCCGGGTCGCGCACGCCCGCGAGCAGTGCCAGGCCAGCGCCGAGAAAGAGGAGGATGGTCGCCATGCCGAGGCGCTGGCTGTCTCCGAGCGCGGTCACCGCGGCGACCGCGCTCGGGCCGAGAAAGGCGGTGGCGCGGCCCGACAGCGCGAACAGCCCGAAATGGCC
>DATJLC010000340.1:0-4497 GCA_035490755.1 Sphingobium sp. | reverse complement strand
ACATCGACGCCCTGACATTGGGCGGGCCGCCGATCGACCATATCACCGTCTTCGCGGGTGGCCGCCGTGTGCACGCGTCCCTGCCCGGTCAGTGCATGGGCGTATCACGGCGGCGGCTCGACAGCCTGTTGCGGGCGCGGGCCGAGGCGGCGGGTGCGATCCTCCGGCGCGGCGTCGCGGTGCGCACGGCGGAGGCGGGCAGGCTGTTGCTCGCCGATGGGGAGGGGATCAATGCCGACACCCTGTTCCTCGCCACCGGCAAGCGCGACCTGCGCGGCCTGCCCCGCGACCATCCCCCGGCCGCAGACCCCGAAATCGGCCTGCGCCTCCGTCTGCCGCCCGACCCGGCACGCAACCGGGCGATTGGCGGCGCGATCGAGCTGCATCTTTTCACGCGCGGCTATCTCGGCCTCCTCGTTCAGGAGGACGGCCATGCCAATGCCTGCATGGCGGTGCGCAAGAGCCTGCTGCGCCGCGGCGGCGGCAGCGCACATGGCCTGCTGGCGATGCTGGCGAGCCAGGAGGACGGGCTGGCGCAGCGTCTTGCGGGCGCTGAAATCGTGGCGGCCGACGCGATCGGCCCGGTGCCTTATGGCTGGATCGCGCGCGACACGCCGCCCGGCCTGTTCCGCATCGGCGACCAGGCGGCCTGCATCCCGTCGCTGGCCGGCGAGGGTATCGGCATCGCGCTCGCCAGCGCCGAGGGGGCCGCGATGGCCTGGAAGGCACAGGGCCGGGAAGGGGCGGGGGTTTATCAGCGCAGACTGGCCAGGACCGCCCGCTGCCCGATCGCCACGGCCGGCCTTGCCCGCAATCTCGCCACCAGCGCCGCGCTGCCGCCCTCGCTGGTGCCCTTTGCCCTGCGAATCCCGGGCCTTGCCGCCCTGCTGGTGCGGCTGACGCGGATATGAGGGATTGAAGCCCGCTGGAGTCAGCGCCATAATCGCGGCATGGACAAGATCCCGACGACCGACGCCGAATGGCGCGAAAAGCTGAGCCCGGAGCAATATCATATCCTGCGCGAGGCGGGCACCGAACCGGCCTGGACAGGCGCGCTCAACAGCATGAAGGCGGCGGGCCTCTATCACTGCGCCGGCTGCGGCGCGCCACTGTTCACGTCGGACACCAAATATGACAGCGGCTCCGGCTGGCCGAGCTTCTTCGCGCCGGTCGACGCGGGCGCGGTGGCGGAGCATAGCGATGCAAGCCATGGCATGCGCCGGGTCGAGGTCCGCTGCGCGCGCTGCAACGGGCATCTCGGCCATGTGTTCCCCGACGGGCCGCAGCCCACGGGCCTGCGCTATTGCATGAACAGCGCCGCGCTCGATTTCGAACCCGAATCTTGACGCACTGGCCGTTCGGATTCATCGCCGGTAAACCAAAGCTGCGCTTTTAGCCAAAGGCGCGCCCGCGCGGGCGGGCCTTTGCGTCGCGTCGACCAGAAGGGATGGGTTGTTTGAACAGGGTGCGCAAATGGACGCGGCGTCTGCTCAAGCTCGGGCTTGCCGGATTCGCCACCGCGCTCCTGGCCCTGATCGTGGCGGTGGTGGTGGCGATGCAGTCGCTGCCCAGCTTCGAGTCGCTGAAAAGCTCGCCCAATGGCCAGATGATCCGCGTCCACGCCGCCGACGGCACGGTCATCGTGTCGCTAGGGCCGAGCTATGGCCGCTGGATACCGATCGGCGAGGTTCCGCAGGTCATGGTCGACGCCATGGTCTCGACCGAGGACAAGCGCTTCTACATGCATCCGGGCGTGGACCCGATCGGCATGGCGCGCGCAACCTGGGTGGCGCTGGTCAACCGGGGAACCGGGCGGCGCTGGCAGGGCGCATCGACCATCACCCAGCAGGCCGCGCGCAACATCTTCCTCAACAACAATTATTCCTTCGGACGCAAGCTGCGCGAGATGATCCTGGCGCTCGCGCTCGAACGCAAGTTCAGCAAGCGGCAGGTGCTGGAGCTCTATCTCAACAAGGTCTATTTCGGCGGCGGCGCCTATGGCATCGACGCAGCGTCGCGCAAATTCTTCGGCCATCCCGCGACCAGGCTGTCGCTGGGTGAGGCGGCGATCATCGCGGGCCTCGTCAAGGCGCCGTCCCATTATTCGCCGACCGCCGATGCCGAGGCTACCGTGGGGCGCGCCGGGGTGGTGCTCAACCTCATGCAGCAGAATGGCGCCATCTCGCGGGCGGAACGTGACTCGGTCGACCTCTCCTCGATCCGCATGGCGCCGGAAAAGCCGCAGGACAGCGTCCGCTACTTCACCGACTGGGCGATGCCGCAGCTCGACACGCTGATCGAGGAGAAGGAACAGCCGATCGACGTCTATACGACGATCGACCTGCGCATGCAGCGCGCCGCGACCGAGGCGATCCGCGCCAATGCGGCGGGCGGCATGCAGGGGGCGCTGGTCGCGCTCGACACGGACGGAGCGGTGCGCGCCATGGTCGGCGGGCTCGACTATATCAGCTCCAACTACAATCGCGCGACCACCGCCGTCCGGCAGCCGGGCTCCGCCTTCAAGCTGTTCGTCTATCTGACCGCGCTGGAGTCAGGCTATACGCCCGGAACGGCCGTGCATGACGGGCCGGTGACGATCGACGGCTGGCAGCCGCGCAACAGCTCGGGCCGATATTCAGGCGACATCGATGTCCGCACCGCGTTCACTTACTCGATCAACACGGTCGCGGCGCAGCTCGGCATGGATGTGGGCTTTGCGACCATCGCGGACATGGCGCGGCGCTTTGGCATCTCGACCCCCATCAACACCCGTCCGTCCATGGTGCTCGGCTCATCCGAGGTCCGCCTCATCGACATGACCCGCGCCTTTGCGAGCGTGGCGCGCAAGGGCGTTGCGGTGACGCCCTATGGCATCACCCGCGTCACCACCGCCGATGGCCAGGAGCTGTACCGGCACGAGGACGACACCAGCCGCGTCCTGGTCGCGCCCTGGGTGGCGGCGGGCATGACCGACCTCCTCCAGACCGCGGTCAGCACCGGCACCGGCCGGGCCGCGCAGATCGGCCGGCCTGTCGCGGGCAAGACCGGCACGACCAGCCACAACAAGGATGGCTGGTTCCTGGGCTTTTCGAGCGGGATCACCACCGGCGTTTGGATGGGACGCGACGATTCGCGGCCGGTGGGCGGACTCCAGGGCGGACGCGCTCCGGCGCGCGCATTCGCGCAGTTCATGCGGGTCGCCGTGGCCAATCGGCCGGTCGAGAAGTTCGAGACCGACGTGACCCTGCCGGAATGGCAGCTCGAACCTGATGACGAAGCCTATGGCCAGCCCGATGGGCAAGAGGCGAGCCAGGTCGATGAAAACGGCAATCCACTGCCGGAAATCACGGAGGAGCCCGAAGCGGAGCCGGGCTATGCGCCGCTGCCCGCACCGGCGGACCCGGAGACCACCCAGCGCATCGACAAGAAATGGCTCGACAGTGTTCTGGGGCGGACGCCGCAATAGGGCTCGATTTAGCTATACCGTTCGTCCTGAGTAGCCACTGAGCTTGTCGAAGTGGCGTATCGAAGGACTGAGTCTGGCGCGCGGATGCTTCGATACGGGTCTTCGACTTCGCTCAGCCCCTACCCAGCACGAACGGAATTGGGTTGAACTGAAATCATCAAACTCTACGCCCGCACCCCGTGCAGCATGGCGCCATTCGCGCGCAGCCAGGCGCGGGCGGCCACCGTGTCGGCAGGGCAGATGGCACGGTGGAAGGCGTGGAAGGCGGGGCTGTGGTCGAGATGCCGCAGATGCGCCAGTTCATGCGCGACCGTCGCAATCCGCACCTCCGGCGGCGCGAGGATGAGGCGCCAGCTATAGCGGATCGCGCCCGAGGCGGTGCAACTGCCCCAGCGGCTCAGCGGATCGCCGATGCCGACCGAGCGGACCGCGAGGCCATGTCGGGTAGCCAGGTCCAGGGTCTCGGTGGTCAGGGTCGCGCGCGCCCGCGCCTTCAGCCAGCGCAGCACCCGTTCTCCGGCGAGGTTGGGCGGTCCGCCCAGCCGCAGGACGTCACCCTCATGCCGCACAATGCGGGGCGCATCGGCAAGCCAGCAGATGGTGACGCTCCGTCCCTCCAGCGGAAAGACTGCGCCGTCGCGCAGCACGCAGGCGCCGCTGTCGACCCGGTCGAGCTGCTCGGCGAGCCATGCCGCCTGCCCTTGCGCCCAGGCGAGGGCCCGCTTCTCCGATCCGCGCGCGGGCATGGACAGGCGCGCCGCGCCGCCCCGGTCGATACGCAGCTTATAGCCGCGCGCGCGGGCATGGCGCTGCAGCAGGACCGGCACCAGCCGCCCACCCGCCAGGATGATCGGCCGGTCAGCAGGCACGATCGATGATATGCTGCTCGAGATCGCCGGCGACCACCTCCGACACTGTCCAGCCTCGCACCGAATGGCCGTCGCGGTGCACCGCCTCCCTGTCGCCGCAGACGAGATAATGCCAGGCCGGCAGCGGCTCGCCATTGGCACGCAGGCGGTAGGCGCAGCTTT
>DATJLC010000339.1:0-2624 GCA_035490755.1 Sphingobium sp. | reverse complement strand
AGCGTCGGCTGCGAGACGCCGCAGGCCTCCGCCGCGCGGGCGAAATGGCGTTCCTGCACAAGCGCGAGGAAATATCGGACCAAACGGGCATGCATGCCGCGACCTTAGCGCCTCAACCATCCGGCTCAATAGGCGCACTCGCGAGGAGTTGGCTTTCCTTCCGGAAACAGGCAGTGACATAAATCGAACGACAGTGTTCGATTGACAGCGCGGACGCACGCAGCCAGTCTGGTTGACCGGACAAATCGAAAATCAGGAGAGAGCCTTGGGCATCAGGACGTTCCTTATCACTTCGGTTGCGGTGCTTGTTGCCGTCCCCGCTCTCGCCGAGACTCCCGCCGATCCGGAAGCGCGGGCCGCCGCCGTCGAGGCCCAGATGACCGAGGCCGAGCGCGTCATCCTGACCCACGGGATGATAGCGATGCCTTTTAGCGCCGACGCGCCCCCCCTGCCCAAGGATGCGATCGCTGGCGCCGGCTATATCGAAGGGATTGCCCGGCTGGGCGTTCCCGCGCTCAGGGAGACGGATGCCAGTCTCGGTGTTTCCTATCTTGGCAATATCCGCGGAGACGGAGGCGCGACGCCCTTGCCGTCCGGGCTCGCAATGGGCTCGACCTGGAACCCGGCGCTCATGCGGCAGGGCGGGGTGATGATCGGCGGCGAGGCAAAGGCCAAAGGCTTCAACGTATTGCTGGCGGGCG
This sequence comes from Sphingobium sp., assembly GCA_035490755.1. Taxonomy (GTDB): domain Bacteria; phylum Pseudomonadota; class Alphaproteobacteria; order Sphingomonadales; family Sphingomonadaceae; genus Sphingobium. The sequence continues at coordinate 1,923 of DATJLC010000339.1, read as the reverse complement.
GCGCCAATCTGGTGCGCGATCCGCGCAATGGCCGCGCATTCGAGTATTTTAGCGAGGATCCCTTGCTGACCGGCGTACTCGCTGGTGAGGCGATCGCGGGCGTGCAGTCGAACAACATCATCTCGACCATCAAGCATTTCGCCGTCAACGGGCAGGAGACCGGCCGCAAATTCGTCGATAGCCGGATTTCGGACGCCAATGCCCGCGAATCCGATCTGTTCGCCTTTCAGATCGCCATCGAGCGCGGGCGGCCCGGTTCTGTCATGTGCGCTTACAACAAGGTGAACGGCGCGCAGGCGTGCGACAGCGACTACCTGCTCAACAAGGTGTTGAAACAGGACTGGCGTTACAGGGGCTTCGTCATGTCCGACTGGGGCGCGGTGCCGGGCGTGTCCGCTGCGCTCAACGGGCTGGACCAGCAATCGGGCTATCAGCTCGACCCCAAGCTGTTCTTCGGCGACGATCTGAAGGCCGCCGCGGCCAAGGATCCGGCCTATGCGGCGCGCCTGCGCGACATGAACCGGCGCATCCTCTACGCCATTTATGCGAATGGGCTCGACAGGCACCCACCGGTCAAAAGGCCTATCGACGCCAAGGCCGCGCTCGATGTGGCGGAAGCGGTGGCGAAGGAGGGCATCGTGCTGCTGCGCAATGCGCGCAACGTGCTGCCGCTGGCGGCGGATGCCAGGCGCATCGCGGTGATTGGCGGCTATGCCGACACGGGCGTTCTTTCCGGCGGCGGCTCAAGCCAGGTTCAGATGAATGGCGGCGCTGCGGCTACGGTGCCCCTGGGCGGCGACGCACCTTACGCCGCCTTCATGGGCGAGGCGTATCACCGCTCCAACCCGCTCAAGGCCATCAAGGCGAAGGCGCCCGACGCCGCCATCACCTTCCGTCGCGGCAATTATATAACCGACGCGGTGATCGCGGCCAAAACGGCCGAAGTGGCCATCGTCTTTGCCACCCAATGGCAGACCGAGGGGTTCGATCAGCCGGATCTGTCCTTGCCAGGCGGCCAGGACGCATTGATCGCTGCTGTGGCGAGCGCCAATCCGAACACGATCGTCGTGCTTGAAACGGGCGGGCCGGTGCTGATGCCGTGGCTCGACAAGACCGCGGCGGTGATCCAGGCCTGGTATCCGGGTGGACGGGGCGGCGAGGCGATCGCCTCCGTGCTGTTCGGTGAGACCAATCCGAGCGGGCGTCTGCCGGTCACCTTCCCTGCGAGCCTGGACGACCTGCCCCGTCCGAAACTGGACGGCAGCGACACCATAGAGCCCGATATGTTTGGCAACGGCCAGCCCGGCGACAAGCTCTCCGTCGACTATGACATAGAAGGTTCGGACGTCGGCTATCGCTGGAATGCGCGCGAAGGCAAGAAGGCGCTGTTCCCGTTCGGCTTTGGCCTGAGCTACACCAGCTTTGCCCATGCCGGGTTCAAGATGAACGGCACCAGGGCGAGCTTTACGGTGGCGAACACCGGCAAACGGGCCGGCGCCGATGTCGCGCAGCTCTACCTGGTCAGCGCCGCAGGAGAGAAGAAGCAGCGGCTCGTCGGCTTCCACAAGGTGAACCTTGCGCCCGGCGCGAAACAGAAAGTGTCGCTTGGCATCGATCCGCGCCTGCTCGCCGAATGGGAAAATGGCGGCTGGACGATAAAGGGCGGAACCTATCAGTTCGCGCTTGGATCGGACGCGGAGCGCCTCGGCGCACCGGTGTCGGTGGAGCTGCCGGCCAGAAGCTGGAAGGACTGACCGGCTCCGAATTGCTGGGCCGCGAAATTGATCGCGGCGGCGTCACCTGCTGCCGATAGCTTCTACAAAGGCCAGCTCACCCAGCTTATCGCCGATGCTGCCAGCATGGGCGAGGGCGGGGTGGTCCGATCCGCTCGCGCCCCTAGCGGCGGAACAGCCGGCGCCGGCG
>DATJLC010000338.1:0-17863 GCA_035490755.1 Sphingobium sp. | reverse complement strand
GTACCGACCCGGTCGCCCGCCAGCAGGCTGTCGACCTTGGCGATGCCGGCGATGTCGCCAGGCTCCGCCCGCTGCACCTTCGCGGCGGCGCTGCCCTGCAAGGCGAACAGCGCGCCGGCGCGCATCGCCTGACCATCACGCCCGATCAGCTCCGCGCCCTCGGCCATCGGCTCGCCAAAGACCCGCGCCAGCGCCAGCCGCCCGACCGTGCTGCCGTTCCAGATCTTGAAGAGCTGCGCCGTTCCGCTGTCGATGCCGAGCCGGGCCCCTGTCGCCCGCATGTCCGGCGTGTCGTGGCGCAGCATCTTGAGAAGCCGCCTGATGCCAAAGCCGTTCAGCGCCGAACCGAACATGACCGGCACCACCAGCCCCTCCGCGGTTTCGCGGGCGAGATCGCCGAAAATGGTGGCGAGGCTCGGCGTCTCGTCGGTCAGCAGCTGCTCGAGCAGATCGTCGTCATGATCGGCCAGCTGTTCGAGCATATGGAAACGGGCGGCGGCCTCATCCTCCTTGAGGTGCGCCGCCAGCGGCACCTGTTCCGATCGCTGGCCGGGCTGGTAGTGATAGGCCCGCTCCAAGGCGAGGTCGACAAAGCCCGCCACCCGCTCGCCCGCCCGGATCGGGATCTGCCGTGCCACCAGCGCGGCGGCGCTCAAGGGCTGGAGCGCGGCGAGCAGGTCCTGGATGCTGCCGCGCGCCTGGTCGATCTTGTTGACAAAGATGGCATGGGGCAGGCCGGCCGCCTCCAGCTGGCGCAGCATCGGCTCGACCAGCGGGGCACGGGCCGGATCGGGATCGATCACGACGAGGGCAAGGTCGGCGACGCTCAGCGCCATCTCCGCATCCGCCATGAAGCCCGCCGCGCCGGGCGCATCCAGCAGCACATAGGGATCGCCCTTCCAGGTAAAGCGCATCAGGTTGAGCTCGGTCGAACCCTGGCGCGCCCGCGCCTCCGGGCTGGCATCGCCGACGCTGGTGCCCGCGCTGACGGCACCCTGGCGGGGAATGGCGCCGGTTATGAACAGCAATGCTTCCGCCAGACTGGTCTTGCCCGCGCCCGCCGGTCCGACGAGTGCGATGGCCCTGGTGCCCTTGCCGATTGCATCCATGTCGCTCTCCTGTGCTTGCCCGTCTCTCTCACCGGAGAGGGTCGCCGGATCCGGGAGGATCAACCTGTCCGCGCGCGAACGCAAGCCCGTTCCAACGCCCTTCGCGCCCAGTCACGAACCGGACGGGATCGCCTGCCCGGGCCGGCTGGCGCTAGTGAGGGAAAACGGCCGCAGCGATGGCGAAGGCCGCGCGCCAAAGGTGATCCGGCCGGTGAAGCGGATCGTCGCCCGCGCTGCCCAGTTCCCATTATTCCCGTAAACATGGGCATTTTGATCGCGACCTGCCTGTTGGAAGCGCTTCTTCGTTTCTTGGTTCACATGGCGTTTACCGTAATATTACGGTATGTGGCGGGATTGGCCAGGGCCATGAAATGACGGTAGATATACCGTGGCATGCCCGGTGCATGCCGAAACAGGGGAAGAGCCGTGCGCACGCTTTCAGTCCAGGCATTCCCCTTTTCAGCCTGTGGCCGGCTGTCCATTTCATGACCACGCCGATGCCCCCGCTCGACGATCTGCTCAACGCCAGGCAGTCCGTCGCCTCGGCCGACCAGGACCTCAAGGCGATCTTCGACATGATCGTGAACTGGAGCCTGGCGCTGGTTCCCCATGCCAAGGGCGCCATGATCCAGATGATCAAGGGCGACGACCTCATCTACCGCGCCGCAAGCGGGGTGGCGCAGGGCCTTGTCGGGCAGGCGACGGCCAGTGGCGATCGCAAGGCCAGCTTGCCGGGCCCTCTGCTCTGGGAGGACGTCGCGCAGGATGGGGCGCCGGAACTGCAGGCCTATCGCGATGCCGGGATGCGCGCGCTGATGAAGGTCCCCCTGGTCGAAAATGGCCATGTGATCGGCGCGCTGGAATTCTACGCCTTGAAGCCGTCCGCCTTCAGCAAGCGCGATCTGGAGGTCGCCCAGCTAATCGCCAATCTGCTGATGTCGGGCCTGGCCATCGTCAATGTCGAGGCGGTGTTGCGCGGCCGCCAGGACAGCGCCGCCCGTTTCGAGGCCATCACCGAGGCGCTGCCGCAGCTGATCTGGACCATGACGCCCAAGGGACGGATCACCTACTGCAATCGCCGCGCCCTCGATTTTGTCGGCCTGAAGGACATCAGAACTTTCCTCAACGAGCCCCTGCACTTCATCCCGCCAAGCCATCGCCTGCAGGTGCTGCGCCAGTGGCTCACATGCTCGCGCGGGCACAGTTTCTGCAAGTTCGAGAGCCCGGTCCAGACCCGCCAGGGCGATCAACGCTGGATGCTCATCCATGTCCTGCCGGTCCGCCAGCGCGATGGCTCCGTCCAGGAGTGGATCGGCGCCGCGACCGACATCGACGAGCGCAAGGCGATGGAACTTGCCCTGCAGGAGGCGGTGCGGATGCGCGACCTGCTGCTTCACGAGGTCAACCACCGCGTCAAGAACAGCCTGCAGATCGTGACCGGACTGCTTGCGCTACAGGCGAACCGCATAAAGGATGCAGGGGCCCGGCAAAGGCTGCTCGACGCCCGGGCGCAGATATCGACCATCGCCCAGATCCACCAGTCGATCTATCGAGCCCATCGCCATGATGAGGTCGAGTTCATCAGCTTCCTGAGAAGCCTGACCGAGAGCCTGGTCGGGCGGGCTACAGCGGGCCAGGCGGAGCTGGTGTTCGACATGCCCGACATATTGCTGTTGCCGTTCGACCGCGGCGTGCCGGTGGCGCTGGTCGCCGGGGAGATCATCACCAATGCCGTCAAGCATGGCGCGGGCAGGGGCCGCCTGCGCATCACGGTGTCGGTCCGGCAGTCCAAGGGGGAGACGGTCATCGCCATCGCCGACAATGGCCCGGGCCTGCCCGCAGGTTTCAGCCGCGAGAAAATGGGCGGCCTTGGCATGGAGATCATATTTGGGCTGGCGGAGCAGGCCCATGGCCGGATAGAAATTGACGAGAGCAAGGGAGGCGCGCATTTTCGACTCGTCCTGCCCGCCCAGAGATGACAAGTGGCCCATGGAGAGAGACGAGAACGCGGAGACGTTCGGCATCCTTATCGTAGAGGACGAGCATCTGGTCGCGCTCAGCCTATGCCTCCTGATCTCGCAGGCCCCCGGCTATCGCGTGACCGGCAGCGCCGCGACGATGGAACAAGCGGTCGCGCTCTCCGAACGCGACCCGCCAGATCTTGCGCTGCTCGACCTGCGCCTGGCCAATGGGCAGAGCGGACTGGACGTGGCGGGATATCTGCGGCTGCGCGACATTTCCTGCCTGTTCCTGACCGGCAATCCGCCTCCCGCGCCGCGCCCTGACCTCGCGATCGGCTGCCTTCCCAAGCCGTTTCACGACGATAGCCTGATGGCGGCGCTCGACATCGCGCGGGGGATGGTCCGGGGCAACGGCTTGGCGGGGCCGCTGCCGCCCGGGTTGCAGCTTTATTAGGGCAAGGGCTTGGGTTGGCATCCAATCCTCCCCGGCAAAGGGGTTCATTGCAAAACCATTTCCGTCATTCCGGCGGAAGCGGGAATCCAGGGTCGCAAGCGCAGTTTTCCGTTGCCCTGGATCCCCGCTTTCGCGGGGATGACGGTTGAAAACGGATTGTGCAATGATCCCCGTTCCGGGGAGGATTGTGAGATGCTCTAACCCAGCGCCCCAGCGCTTGCGAAGGGCTGATCGGCCGCAGGCCCGGCTTCGAGCGCGACGAGAATGGCCTCGGCCAGGCTGCGCGCGCCGATTTTCCGCATGATCCGCGCCCGGTGCATCTCGACAGTACGGACGCTGAGATCCAGCTTGTGGGCGACAGCCTTGTTGGAGCTGCCATGGACAAGTTCGTCCAACACCTGGGCCTCGCGCGGGGTCAGTCGCGCCATGCGCTCGACGGCCTCCGCGCGCCGAGCGTGCCGGCCCGCCTGGGCATCCACCCGCTCCATGGCGCTGGCGAGGCAGCCGAGCAGGACATCGTCGTCGAACGGCTTTTCGATGAAGTCGACGGCGCCCTTCTTGAGCGCCCGCACCGCCGTCGGAATGTCGCCAACGCCGGTTATGAAGATGAGGGGGATGTCCGGCCGGTCGGTCCGCAACTGATCCTGGACCTGGAGGCCGTCGAGACCGGGCATGTGGACATCCATGATGGCGCAACCGGGCGGCAGATAGGGCGCGGCATCCAGAAAATCATCGCCACTGGAGAAGGGCCGGGAATCATATCCGCTCGACCGCAGCAGGAGGGTCAGAGATTGCCTGATGAGCGATTCGTCGTCGACGACGAATACATGTCCCTTTCCCCCCATATGCGCCCGCCTTTTTTAATGGCTGATGTGATATGACCTACTTATATCACAATGTCAGATCAAGATAAGCCATTAATCCTAAACGGACTTTAAACCGCTCCACCCGTGCTCGGCGTATCGAACTCACAGTCGAGATGGACCCCGGCGAACCCGTTTCGCGCCCATTGGATACGCCCGGCCATCACGGTCCGGTCACGCAGCTGGACCAGGATTCGCTCGCCTTCGGACAGGCCGCTGGCAATCTCCAGCAGCATGCCGCGCTGTGACAGGTTGCGAATGCGCGCCGGCAGCACCGGCAGGGAGGTAAGAAGGGTGGCGGCGAGTTCGACCGGGATGCGGGGCGAGCGCCTGAGCTGATCCGGATCGGATTCGATCAGCGGCTCCGCACCCGTGGGGAAGGGCAGCGGTTCGTTGAGTTCCAGCCCGTAGCGCTCGCCTTCGGCCCAGCACACCTGCGCCGCCAGATAGCGTGCGTCGTTGAAACTGACATGAACCCTTTGCCGGACGCACAGGCGCAGCGCGGACAGGCCCATGACGCCCTTGTGGGAGATGTTGCGGACCGGAAAGCCGACCTCCTCATCGATCGGGTAGATCTCGGCGGCCATGAGAACCCTGCGGCGCGGGTGCCGCCGCCGCTCGTCGATATCGGCGGTATCCGGCGCATGAATCCCGGCATCGTCGACAAACATTCAGCGGTTCCTCCTGCCCCTTTAAAATCGTGCCTCGAGCTTGAAGGAACATTGCGGCGGATGACCGTATTAATACTGCAATGCCAGTAGCTTACCCCAGTATCCTGCCTAGGTCGGAGGGTGCCGTATAACTACGGATCATAAGCGTTAAAGTTTCTTAGCGAGCCCCTGCCATTCTGGGCTTGTCTCCGATGAGACTCCCTCCCCCGGGAGGCGAGAAGCATGTATCTGTCCCCAAGCATGCTTCTCGCCTTAGGGGGCAAGCCCCAACCAGCCCCCAGCCCGACGCTTGCCGACCTGTCAGGGTCCGCACCCCGGTCCGTCGCGCGATCAGGCGAGCTTCAGCCCCTCCATGTTCATCCGCCGGGTGAGCGTCTTGGTGGCGGCGGCATCGAGCTTGCGCTTGAGTTCCGGAAACAGGGTCTCCTCCTCCTCCTCCATATGCTTCTCGATGTCGGACCGGAATGAGGCCAGCTTCTCCAGAAAGGCGGCGTCGTCCGAGACCAGGTCGGCAAGGTCGTAGAGATACTGCTTCACATAGCCATGCTCGCTGGTGAGGTTATCGGCCTCGGTCGCCATCCCGGCGTCGCGCATCGCGGGATAGATGACATCCTCCTCCTCGAGCGCGTGCTTGCCCAGCGCGTTCTTCAGCTGGGTCAGGAGCATGCTGCGCCGCGTCTTGCCCATGCCACGCGAATCCTGCAGCTTGTCGAACAGGGCGCGTGCCTTCCGGTGCTCCCGCGCCAGCGCCTGGTCCCAGTCGCCCGCCAGCGCGGACGGCGCCTGCGCGACCAGCTTGCGGCCGATCGAACCCGCGAGCGCGAAGCCGGCGCCGACGCCGGCCGTGACCAGTGCTCTCTTGATTTCCCTGCTCATCCTGAACTCGGAAAGCTGTGCTTGCGATGCCATGGCGTCCTCCTGCGTGCCGGGTCATCTGCGCTAAACGGCGGCCGCGCCCCGCTGTTCCGCCGCGAACGCGCCGGCGCGACCAGCCGCTGCGATCAGCTTTGCCCGGCACTTTCGCCGAGCGCCTCCTCAAGCGTTCGAATGATCTTGCGCATCGTGGTCGGTTTTTGACAGAAGCTGACGTTCCAGAAACGCTCCGGAAGATCCTTCAGGTCGTAGGCTGTGGTGAAGATGAAGGGGATGTTCCGGTCGAGCAGTTTCTGGGCGATCGGATAGGCAAGGGTGCCGCCCAGATTGACGTCGACAACGGCGCCCTCCACGTCGGGGGAATCGTCGAGGAGCTTGAGGCCATCGGCGATCATGCCCACCGGCCCCAGGACCCGTGCCCCGCTGTTCTTCAAGGCGCAATTCAAATCCTCGGCCACGAGGAACTCATCCTCGACCACCAGGATACGCTTGCCTTCCATCATCTCGACCACCCTGTCCTCTTGGCGCACATGTCTGGTGCAATTGGACCGACCGGACCGATGAGCCGATCATTTGATCCAAATGTCCCGGACGACTCACCCCAATGGGATGGTTAGCGCGGCGCACAGCATAAGTGAGGTCCTTGCCCTTTCGAAGGGGCGCAGCCCAAATGCCCCCGGTTTGCGGCATGACGTGCACACGATGCGGCAAGGAACAGGTTCGTTCCACCGTTGAACCAGGCGCCGGTAAAATCGTTCCAGGCAGTGGCGGACACAAGCTCCGGCTGTCCGGACACATGATGCGCCTCCGCCTGGGGAGAATGCCATGAAACGCTACGCCTATGGGTGGATCACGGTGCTGTTTTTCATCGTTTCGGCGGCGGGGCACTGGGGCTTTGGCTGGCTTGCCTATGCCGATGAGGCGCGCCAGCGTGGCCAGCAGCCGCAGATGGCCTCCTATGTCGTGGAAATGTCGCGGGATACCTTCGAGAACTGGCAGTCGGAATTCCTGCAGCTCCTTTGGCAGGTCGTCGGCCTTGCCTATTTCCTCTATATCGGCTCGCCCGCATCCAAGGAGAATGACGACAGGCTCGAGGCGAAGATCGATGAGCTCATGAAGTTCGCAGGGGGCGAGAGGGCCGAGGCGCTGATCGCGGAGATCGACTTGCGCTACCTGCGAAGCCAAGGCCACGCCAAGCCGCACGGGCATGGGGATCTTGGCCATGAATAAGCTCTTCACCAGGATCGCGGGCGGGATCGCCCTTCGCGCCGGCCAGCCGATCGCCTTCATCCTCGCGCTGCTGACGGTGCTGGTCTGGGCCGCGACGGGGCCGCTGTTTCAATTTTCCGAGACGTGGCAGCTGGTCATCAACACAGGGACCACCATCGTCACCTTCCTGATGGTCTTCCTCGTGCAGAATTCGCAGAATCGCGATGCCTCCTCGATGCAGGCCAAGCTGGATGAACTCATCCGCGCGGTGGGGGAGGCCCGGCCCGAGTTCATCGGCATCGAGCATCTGACCGACCTTGAAATCGAACAGATCCGCTCTCAGCTGGAGCGGGAGGAAGGCGGGGAAACCGGCAAGCCGCCATCGCACAAGACGGTCAGCCGGCTGCTGTCGCGTTGAATCGGGAGAAAGCCGCGATGGAACGTCTCGTCGATCGCCTGCCCGAGGATGTCGAGGATCTGGCCTATGCGCTGCTGAAGGGCGCCTGTGACCGCGGCCTGTCGCTTGCCACGGCCGAGAGCTGCACCGGCGGCCTGATCAGCGCGATCCTGACCGACCTGCAGGGCATAAGCCATGCCTTCGACCGGTGCTTTGTCGTCTATAGCGACGCAGCGAAGGCCGGGATGCTGGGCATTGCCCGGGACCGGATCAAGGCCGAAGGCGCGGTCAGCGAAACGATTGCCATCGCCATGGCGCATGGCGCGCTCAACCATTCGTCGGCGGACATCGCGCTGGCGGTGACAGGATTTGCGGGACCGGCCGGCCCCGGCAACGAGCCCGGCCTGGTGCATTTCGCCTGCGTCCGGCGCGGGCGGCCGGCCAAGCATCACGAAGCGCATTTCGGCGATCTGGGCCGGGGCGCGGTGCGGGTCGAAGCGGTCCGCACCGGCCTTGCCATGATGATCGACGCGCTGGACTGATCCTCCCGCTCTCGCCCTGACGAAGCCCTGCCTCCTTTCGTCACATCGGCGGAACCCCAGCCTATACAAGGCGTTGCCCAGATGATCGCGCGAGCCAGGCCGAGTGGGCATGCGGGGTAGGACCTTATTTTTACGACGGCATCTCCGGCGCCTTCCTCGCGAGGGAAGGGACGGACATGACTGCCTCCTGGCCGGCAGTCCACGAACGCCTGGCGGCGTGATCGGGAGCTATTTCCTACCAGAACCCTGCAGCCTTTGAGAGGACATCATGGCAACGCCATTCCTGACACCTTATCCGCCGTCCCGAGCCGTCGAGGCCTTCAAGCCGGCCAGCCCTTTCCTGTCCTTCTACCGTCAGGCGAACCGGATGTTCGAGGATGTCTTTCGCGAGTTCGATGAAGCGCGCGAGGCGTTCGGCGGCATTCTTTCGCCCACCATCGATGTCACCCAGACCGACCAGGAGATCCGCATCAGCGCCGAACTGCCTGGCGTCAAGGACGAGGACGTCGAAGTCACCGCCGAGAACGACGTGCTGACGATCCGTGCCGAGAAGCGCGTCGAACGGGACGAAGCCAGGGACAAGCGCTATGTCGCCGAGCGCTCCTATGGGACGTTCCAGCGGTCGCTGAGAATGCCGCAGGCGATCGATCCCCAGCAGGTCCGCGCCAATTTCGACCATGGCATCCTGACCATCAGGCTGCCCCGGGCCGAGCAGGAGAACGGCCGGCGCCAGATCGCCGTCGAAAGCGGCCCGCCCCAGGAGCGCAAGGGCGAGATCCCGTCGGAATCGCGGCATTGAGCGGATCGGAACGCCGGTACCGGCACCATCCATGCGGAGAGACAAGATGAAGATCAATGAATGCATGACCCGGGAAGTGCGGATCATCGATCCGACCGAGACGCTGCAGGAAGCCGCCCGCGCTATGGCGGACATCGACGCTGGCTTCCTGCCCGTCCGCGAGAATGACCGGCTGATCGGCATCATCACCGATCGCGACATCGCCATTCGGGCGGTCGGGACCGGGCGCGGACCGGATGCCAAGATCCGGGAGGTCATGAGCCAGGAGGTCAGATACTGCTTCGAGGACGAGGATGCCGACGACGTTCTCCAGAACATGGCCGAGCAGCAGATCCGTCGTCTGCCCGTGGTCGATCGGAACAAGCGCCTGGTCGGCATCATCTCGATCACCGACCTGGCCGCGAGCGGCGAAGCAACGCTGAGCGGCGAGACGCTGTCAGAAATCGCCCGGCCCAGCCCGCTGCACTCGCAGGCAATCTGAGACACGGGTGGGAGCTGCGCGGCGGCTGCGCCCCGAGCCGCCGCGCAACTTTTCCGTGGGGCGCGACTGAACGAGCGGAACTATCCATGGAAAAGAACAGGCCGGACGACCCGGTTGACCGCAGCTCGGATCAAAGCTTTCCGGCGAGCGATCCGCCGAGCTGGACCGGCACAAGGGCCGGTGCACCACGCGGGCATGATGCGCCGGAGCCCGGCGTGCCGCCGCTGTTCGACAAGTTCCTGGACAATGAGCGGCTCCATGCCCGCGTCGCCCGGCACTGGTGGGCCATCGCGCTGAAAGGCGCGGCGGCGATCGTGCTGGGCATATTGGCGGTCGCCTGGCCGGCCATCACCCTCCTGACGCTGGTGCTGATCTTCGCGGCATACTGCATTGTCGATGCCGTGCTATCGGTGGTTCTTGCCGTGCGCGGCGCGCGCCAGGGCGGGCGCTGGGGGTGGCAGGCGTTCGGCGCGCTGGTATCGCTCGCGGCGGCGGCGGCGGCGTTGCTCTATCCGGGCATCACCCTGTTCGTGTTCGCGATCATGCTGGCCGTATGGGCGGTCGTCTCCGGCGCCTTCACCATCGCCGCAGGACTGCGCCTGAGACCGGATCACGGTCGCTGGTGGATGATCTCCGGCGGCGCTGCGCTCGTCATTCTGGGCATCATCCTGGCGCTGATACCGCCGCTCGGCCTGTTCACATTGGTCTGGCTTGTCGCGGTTGGCGCGGTCGTGTCCGGATCGGCGCTGCTGGGCCATGCGATCAGGCTGAGGCTGCGCAACCGGGACACTGCCGAAACGGCCGCCACGACATGAGCGCATCAAATCCTCCCCGGCACGGGGAGGTGGCGCGCGCGAAGCGCGTAACGGAGGGGGCTGTGCACCAGGCAGCGTTTCTCCGCCCCTGCGGGGCACCTCCCCGTGCCGGGGAGGATTGCAAGCTATCGCGTAATGTTGCGCCCGGCCACCAGTCCCAGGACAAGCAGGATGAGGAAGATGGCGATCGCGACGAAGAACAGGATCTTGGCGATCTCGACGAACGCACCGCCCAGGCCGCCAAAGCCCAGCAGCGCAAGCACCACGCCGATCACGAGGAATATCAGAGCCCAGCGCAACATGATCTCTCTCCCGATATGACCCCGCCCCCACAGAACCGGCGGGCGGGCGGGACGGTTCCCGGCGGGCGGCGTGGAACCCTCCTTCCGGCTGTCGCGTTGACCGGGCGAAGAGGACAGGCAGATGGCGGCACGTCCATATTGGCAAGGGCAGATACGGCTGGCGCTCGTCTCCATCCCGGTGGAAATCTATTCGGCGACGCGCAGCGGCTCCAGCATCGCCTTCCGGCAAATTCACAAGCCGTCGGGCAAGCCGATCAAATATGAAAAGGTCGTGCCCGGCGTCGGCCCGGTCGATGCCGAGGAGATATTGAAGGGCTTCGAGTTCGAGAAGGGCAGCTATGTGCTGCTCGAGCCGGACGAGATCGAAGCAGTCAAGCTGGAGAGCAAGAAGACGCTGGAGCTGACCCAGTTCGTCGATGCCGATGACATCGACGTGCTCTATTATGAAAAGCCCTATTATGTCGTGCCGGCCGACGATCTGGCGGACGAGGCCTTTGTGGTGCTGCGCGATGCGCTGCGCCGGACCGGCAAGGTCGGCCTTGGCCAGCTCGCGATGCGCGGGCGGGAATATGTGGTGAGCCTGAAGCCGTGCGGACGCGGCCTTATCCTCGAGACGCTGCGCTATGCGGACGAGGTCAACCGCGCCGCCGGCTATTTCCGCGACATTCCCGACATCTCGCCCGACCCGGAACTGCTCGACCTGGCCGAAACCCTCATCGAGAAGAAGTCGGGCAAGTTCGATGCCAGCGTCTTCCACGACCGATATGTCGATGCGCTGAAGGACCTGGTGCAGAAGAAGATGAAGCTCAAGGGCGCCAAGGTGACGCCCGAACCGGAGGCCGAGCGCCCGAGCGGCCCCAATGTCGTCGACCTGATGGCGGCGCTCAAGAAGTCGCTGGAAAAGGGCGACACCGACGCCGCGCCGTCGCCCAAGAAGCCAGCGCGCAAGACCCCGCCCGCCAAGAAAAGGGCGTGACGCCCCATGGCCGCGCGCGACGCCCCGCTCGCCACCTATAACGCCAAGCGCGACTTCACCCGGACCAGCGAACCACGCGGCGAGATCGCGCCGGAACCCGGCCATCGCTTCGTCGTGCAGAAACATGCCGCGACCCGCCTCCACTGGGATTTGCGGCTGGAGGTGGACGGCGTGTTCAAGAGCTGGGCCGTCACGCGGGGCCCCAGCCTCGACCCCGAGGAGAAGCGCCTGGCGGTGCGCACCGAGGACCATCCGCTCAGCTATGGCGATTTCGAGGGCACGATCCCCGAGGGCGAATATGGCGGCGGCACGGTCATGCTGTGGGACAAGGGCAGCTGGCGCCCGGTGCCGGGAAAGTCGGCCAAGGACCTCGACAAGGGCCATCTCCATTTCATCCTCGACGGAGACCGCATGAAGGGGGAATGGCTGCTTGTCCGGATGAAGCCGAGGCCGAAGGAAAAGAACGAGAACTGGCTGCTGCGCAAGGTCGCGGACGGCCAGGCGGGCGGCGGCGACATGCTGGTCGACCAGGCGCTGACCAGCGTCACCACCGGCCGGTCGATGGACGAGATCACGCGGGGCCGCCCGGGGCGGCGCCAGAAGGCGAAAAGCCCCAAGAGCGGGAAACCGCCCCGGTTCCGCAGGCCCCAACTCGCGACGCTGACCGACCATGTGCCCGCCGGGAGCGGCTGGATACACGAGGTCAAATATGACGGCTATCGCTGCCTCCTGGCCATCGGCGGCGGGGAAGCGCGGGCCTATACGCGCACCGGCCTCGACTGGTCGGACCGCTTCGCCGAAATTGTCGCCGAGGCGCGCGCGATTCCGGTGAAATCGGCGCTGATCGACGGCGAGATCGTCTGGCTCGACAAGGCGGGACGGCCCGATTTCTCCGGGCTCCAGGACAGCCTCAAACATGGCAAGGGCGGCCTCATCCTGTTCGCCTTCGACCTTCTGGAGCGCGACGGCGCCGACCTGACCGGCCTGCCCAACATCGTGCGCAAGGAACGGCTCGCGGAACTGATCGGGGACAGGAAAGGCGCGATCCAATATGCCGAGCATATCGTGGGCGCCGGCGAGAAGCTGTTCGAGGCGATGTGCGCGGCCGGCTATGAGGGGATCGTCTCCAAGCAGGCGGACGGCCGGTACGAAAGCCGACGCACGCAGCGCTGGCTCAAGGTGAAATGCACCAACCGGAGCGAGTTCGTCATCATCGGCTGGACGCCCAGCACCAGCCGCACGCGGTCGCTGCGCTCGCTGCTGCTGGCGGTGAACGATGCGGACGGGCTGCGCTATGCCGGCCGGGTGGGCACGGGCTTTGGTGGCGATACCATCCGCGACCTGGAGGCGCGGTTGGCCCCGCTCGCCCGCAAGACTGCGCCGGTGGTGGTGCCCAAGGGGCTGGGGCGGGTCAACTGGGTCAGGCCGGAACTGGTCGCCGAGGTCGCCTTTGCCGAATTCACCGGCGAGGGCGTCGTCCGCCATGCAAGCTTCATCGGCCTGCGCGAGGACAAGCCGGTCGAGGAGGTGGCGCCCGAGACGCCGCAGCCGGTCGAGGACAAGCCGGCGCCCTCCGCGATCACCATCAGCAACCGGGACCGCGTCATCTTCCCCGAGGCCGGCATCACCAAGGGCGAGCTGGCCGACTATTATGCGAGGATCGCCCCCTTGATGCTGCCATGGCTCGCGCAGAGGCCGATCAGCCTCGTGCGCTGTCCGCAGGGGCGCGCGCGCAAATGCTTCTTCCAGAAGCATGACGCCGGCAGCTTCGGGGAGGCGGTCCATCATGTCGAGATCAAGGAGAAGGACGGATCGAGCGAGCCCTATCTCTATGTCCTCGACGCCGACGGCGTGCGCGCCTGCGTGCAGATGGGCACGATCGAATTCCATGGCTGGGGCAGCCGCATCGACAATCTGGAATGCCCGGACCGGCTGATCTTCGACCTCGACCCGGACGAGGGCCTGGATTTTGGCGACGTCATAAAGGCGGCCACCGACATCAAGCGCCATCTCGCCGATATGGGACTGGCGAGCTTTCCCCTGCTCTCCGGCGGCAAGGGCGTCCATGTCGTGGTGCCGCTCCTGCCCGAAGTGGCGTGGCCCGGCGTCAAGGATTTCGCGCAGCGCTTTGCGACGGCGATGGTGCAGGCCGAGCCCGACCGCTTCACCGCCACCATGTCCAAGGCCAGGCGCAAGGGGCGCATCTTCATCGACTGGCTGCGCAACCAGCGCGGCGCGACCGCGATCATGCCTTATGCCGTGCGCGCGCGGCCGGGCGCGCCAGTGGCGGCGCCGGTCGCCTGGTCGGAACTGGAAGGCTTCAAGAAGGCCGACAATTTTACCATGCGCGATATCGCGCTGCTCCAGGAAAGGGCGCGGGGGCGTTCCCTGTCGGGCTGGGGGATTTGCGGCCAGCGATTGCCGGATGTTTAGCCCCGTCAGTGTTCCTGCGGACGCAGGGACCCAGGATAATCCGACGCGCCTCCTGCCCTGGACTCCTGCTTTCGCAGGAGCACAAATTGCGCTTCAAGGACCCGCCCGGTTTTCCCGGGCGGGCCCGCATTCCGTTACCGGAAGCTGTTACCAGGGATAGTCCACGCCGTAATAATTATGGACCTGCCGGCCATAATCCCGGTCATAGGATGGCTCGTCGTCGGCGGCATAGCGCGGCGCGTTTTCGAGCTGGGACTTGTCGAGGTCGACGACATAGCCGCCCTTGCCTGTGTCATATTCGAGCATGTCCCACGGCAACGGATAATAGTCCTGGCCTATGCCGAGAAACCCGCCAAAGGAGAGGACGGCATAGCGCACGTCGCCCGAAATCTTGTCCACCATGAAATTGTAGATGGTGCCGAGGCGCTCGCCCGCGCGGTTGTAGACCGCAGTGCCCTCGACCTTGTTCGATGCGATCAAGGATGTGGATTCGTCCGTTTCGATATGTTCGGTCATTTCCGGTCTCCCGCTGGCCAAATCGGCCATCGATGTGGACTCAACGTCGCCCATACTGAATGGGTCCGCTTTCCGCGACGCACGGGTCACGTTTCGTCGCGCATGGCACACGGTCGCCCGTCGCGATCGGGCTCAGTTCCGCGGCGCGTCCGAGCCGCCTTCATTGACGCCCTGGCCGGTTGGCGAACCCTGCTCCGCCTGCCTGTTGTCCCCCGCCTGGAGGAAGAGAAAGAAGAGGGTGGCGATCACCGCGACGAAGATGAGGATCGTGGCGGTCGTGGCGGCGCTCATGCGTCCCGACGGCGGACGCTCGGGCGGCGGCTCGATCTTGCGGTGCTCGGTCATGGCTGAACTCCTCTGTCGAGACCGGCCAACGCGCCAGCGCCATGCCCGTTCCTCGCGTTGCAACGGGCGGCGCCAAGACGACGAAGCGGGCGTTGCCGGCGCTGAAACGCGGACCCATCGGCAATGGCGGTTCGTTGGCCTTGGGCGGGGACGAAGGAACCAGCATGACCTCAGAACGAGACCCGATGATCCATGAGGACGCCCTCCCCGGCCACGAAAGCGCGCTTGAGCCGAAGCCCGAATGGCAGCCGCGCTATCCGGGATCGGGCCGCCTGCAGGACAAGGTCGCGCTGATCACCGGCGGCGACAGCGGCATCGGCCGGGCGGTCGCGGCCCTGTACGCGCGCGAGGGCGCGGACGTCGCGATCCTCTATCTGTCCGAGCATGACGACGCGGCCCTGACCAGGCAGATCGTGGAGGCAGAGGGCCGGCGGGCGATCACCATCGCCGGTGACATCGGCGATCCGGCCTTTTGCGAGGCGGCGGTACAGCAGACCATCCGCGACCTCGGCGACCTGGACATATTGGTCAACAATGCCGGTGAGCAGCATCCCGACGCGGACATTACCGATATCACCGAGGAGCAGCTGCGCCGGACGTTCCAGACCAATATCTTCGGCATGTTCTTCATGACTCAGGCCGCCCGCCCCCATCTCCGCCGCGGTGCCGCGATCATCAACTGCACCAGCGTGACCATGTACGAGGGGTCCAAGGAGCTGCTCGATTATTCCAGCACCAAGGGCGCGATCACCGCCTTCACCCGCAGCCTGTCGCAGAACCTGGTGAAGGAGGGCATCCGCGTCAACGCGGTCGCGCCCGGCCCGATATGGACACCGCTCAACCCCTGCGGCGGCGCGCCGCCGGAGAAGATCGCGCATTTCGGCGAGAGCACGCCGATGGGCCGTCCTGGCCAGCCGAACGAGGTCGCGCCCTGCTTCCTGTTCCTCGCCTGCGAGGACGCCAGCTACATGTCCGGGCAGGTGCTGCATCCCAATGGCGGCAAGATTGTCGGCAGCTAGCCGAAAAAGCCGGCGGCTGATCCCGGGCCGGGAACGATCCCGCACCGCAAGGCTTTGATGACAGGCGGGTGGGGAGGCGCAAAAGGAGAAGACAATGCCGACGCAACCCGACGCGATTGCCCTTCTGAAGGAAGATCATCGTGAGGTCGAAAAACTTTTCGAACAGTTCGAAAAGGCGAAGAATGACGAGCGCAAGGTGGCGATTGCGCAGAAAATCTGCACCGAACTCATCGTTCACACGATGATCGAGGAAGAGCTGTTCTATCCGGCCCTGCGCTCCAAGGTGGACGACGACACGCTGGATGAGGCCTATGTCGAGCATGACGGCGCGAAGATGCTGATCGCGGAGATCACCGCAGGCGCCCCGGGCGCGGCATTTTACGAGGCCAAGGTGACGGTGCTGGCGGAGGAGATCAAGCATCATGTGCGCGAGGAGGAACGGGCGAAGGACGGCATGTTCGCCCAGGCCCGCGCCGCCGGCATCGACCTCAAGGCGCTCGCCGAGCAGCTCAAGGCGCGCAAGGAGGAACTGATGGCCGAGATCGAATCCGACGGCCTGCCGGTGCCGACCACGCGCTCCATGATCGGCGCGACGGTGAAGACGGGCGCTCCGCTGGAAATGGCGCATTAGGGCCGAGCGGCCAGGTCATCCCCGCTGAGGCGGGGATGACCCCTGATCAAAACGAACCCGAGGGCGCAGCAGAAGATCGTCGGTGACGGTCATGGTAAAGATCGGGTCCGCGTCCGCCGGCACTTCCGCGATCGCATCGAGGAAGGCGGCGCGCGTTTCCGGATCGTCATAGACCATCTTCTGGTCGAAGGCCGCGCGCCAGGTCGCCTCGTCCGGCCATTCCGCATAGCCGACGAAGCGGCCGTCCGCGTCACGATGGAGCCGCGAGCCATAGCTGCCATAGCGTTGCCGAATCAGCTCCGTGCCGCGCCGCCACGCCCGGCGGAACTGCTCCTCCTTGCCGGGATGGACACGCCACCAATAGACCGCCACGAACATCGCCGCCTCAGAGCCCGAATGGATAGGTGTCCTCCGCGCCGGACTTCTGCGGCGTGGGGATCGGCGTGATCGCCTGTGTCTGGTCGAACCAGATCCAGGCATCGAACTGCCGGGGCAGGACGGCGCCGGAATAATGGCTCCAGCGCTCGGTGTCGGGCCGGTAGATCACACCGATGAAGCGCTCGAACCGGGAGTCCATCAGCGCATCCCTTGCCTTGCCGTTCCGTCCTTCGCGCAGGTCGAGCAGGAAGGCCGGCACGCCGCTGTCATGGCACAGGCGCTCATAGCTTTCGGGACGGGAGGGATTGATGCGCTTGACCTCCATCGGCCCATCCCACTCGGTCGCCGCCGCGACCGTCCCGCTGTGGGTGCCGAAACCGATGAGGCAGGTCTCGCCGCCATGATGCTCGCGGCAGAGCTGGCCGATGTTCAGCTCCTGCCGCGCCGTGCCCATCTCGGTCTGGCGCGCATCGCCGACATGGCTGTTATGCGCCCAGACGACGGCTTTGGAGTCCGGTCCCTTGGCTTGCAGCAGCAGCTCGAGCGTCTCGAACATATGGGTGTCGCGCAGGTTCCAGCTTTCCGCCGCGCCATAATACATCACCCGGTAATAGGCCTCGGCATTGGCGACGAGGCGCGCATTTTGCGCCGCGTCAAGGAAATCGTCGCCATCTTTTGCCGCATAGGCACGGCTTTTCGCGAACAGTTCACGCAACTGGCTGACGACCGCCTGCTCGCAATGGCCATAGCCCTCGGTGAGCGCCATGCGCCCATAGCTGGCCGGATCGCTGCGCCACGGCGACAGGCAGCCATAGCGTTCGCGCGCAACCGCCGCCGCCTGTGGATCGACACGGTCGAGATAGTCGATGACCGCGCGCATGGAACCGCTGAGATTGTAGAGGTCAAGCCCGTGGAAGCTGGCGCGCTCCCCCTCCGGCAGGCCGGCGTTGTGAGCGCGCAGCCAGGCGACGAACGCATCGACATCGGTGTTGCGCCACATCCAGGTCGGAAAGCGCTGAAAGGCCGGCTCGGCATCCACCCGCGCGGGCTTGTGCCGGACATGGCGGTCGATGCTGGCGGCATCAGGCC
>DATJLC010000337.1:0-3489 GCA_035490755.1 Sphingobium sp. | reverse complement strand
GACAACGTTGTCCTTTGAGGGGGCGCCGTCTTCGGACGTGCGGCGCTCAGAATAAGATGAGGGATGGGGGAGCACGCATGAAAGTTGCGAGGCGTCAGATTCTTGCGTCGACGATTGCATTGGTCGCGGCGGGTTGTTCGGGAGGCGCGGCCAATCCGGCCCCGGCGCCAGCGCCTACGCCGTCCCCGACGCCCACGCCATCGCCAACCCCGTCACCTACTCCGAGCAGCCTGTATCCAAGCTACAACACGACCCCGCTTCCGGCGGATCCTTCGGGCATGGCGAGCGCGGCCACGGACATTGCTGCCCGCATCCAGCTTGGCCTGAATATCGGCAATACGATGGAAGCCATTGGCGGGGAAACCAATTGGGGCAACCCGCTGATTACCCAAGCCCTGATCGACACTGCCAAGGCATCCGGTTTCGATGCGATCCGGCTGCCATGCGCATGGGATCAATATTCGGACGCCTCGACAGCCAAGATCAGCGCGTCCTGGCTCGATCGCGTCAAGCAGGTAGTGCAGTACTGCCTGAACGCGAACATGTATGTTCTCCTCAATATTCATTGGGACGGTGGCTGGCTCGAGAACAATGTCACGCCGGCTAAAAGGGACGCTGTTATCGCGAAGCAGAAGGCGTTCTGGGAGCAGATCGCCACGCATCTGCGCGATTTCGACGAGCGCCTGATGTTCGCCAGCGCCAACGAACCGAATTGCGAAACCGCGGAGCAGATGGAAGTTCTCTTCGCATACCACCAGACGTTTATCGACGCGGTTCGCTCGACCGGCGGCAGGAACGCGTACCGCGTGCTGGTGCTGCAACTGCCGAATGTAAACGTCGATCTGTCCAAGACATTATGGACCCGCATGCCCGGCGATCAGCTCGCCAATCGCCTGATGGTGGAGCCGCATTTCTACACCCCGCCCAATTTCTGCATCCTGAACGAGGACGCGAGTTGGGGACGCATGTTCTATTATTGGGGCAAGGACTATCATTCGACGATCGAGCCGGACCGCAACGCCACCTGGGGCGAGGAGGAGACGGTCGATCAGCACATGGCGCTGGCTAACCAGCTGTTCGTGAGCAAGGGCATTCCGGTGTTGCTCGGCGAATATGGCGCGCCGCGGCGCTCCACTCCGCTCGATCTGACCATGCATCTGGCGTCGCGCGCGCACTGGATGAAATATGTGACGCAGAAAGCCCGGGCGAATGGCCTTCTTCCCTTCCTCTGGGACACGGGCGACCTCATCAATCGTCAAACCTACGCGATCAAGGACCAGCAGGGCCTGGACGCATTGCTCGAAGGTGCCGGCAAAAAGTGAGCGGCACACCGACGTTTTCCTTGAGGAGCGCGCCTCAGACATGGCGCAGCAGAAAGCCTTGTCCATGAGCCTTTCACGACGCGATCTTGTAAAGTCCCCTTTGGTCCTGGCGGGAGCCTCGGCGATAGGCTTGGGAACGGCGGCCAACGTTCGGGCGCGACCAGACTCGGCGCGGACCATCGAGCTGTGGCCGCGTCCACCGGCGGGCACCTTGCATCCAGGCATGTCCGAGATCGTCGAGCAGTCCTCGTCCGACCCGGCCTATAGCAGCCGGCGCGCGAAGGGAATCTCGAGGCCGCGCATGATTGCCTTTCCCGCGGCCCAACCCAACGGCTCGGCCATGCTGATCATTCCAGGCGGCGGCTTCGCCTGGAGCTATTTCGAACACGAAGGTTATTACATAGCGGATGTCCTGAACCGTGCCGGCATCACCTGTTTCGTGCTATTCTACCGCCTGGCCCAGGACGGGTGGAGCGATCCGGCGAGCGTCGGTCCCGCCGACGCCCAGCGCGCCATGCGCGTCATCCGTGCCAACGCCGCACGCTTCCGTCTCGACCCGGCGCGGGTCGGCGTCATGGGCTTCAGTGCCGGCGGTTTCCTGACCGCGACCCTGGCGACACGGCATTCGGCGCCCTTCTCCACGCCCATCGACGCCACGGACAAGCTGAGCGCCCGGCCTCTGCTGACCGCGCCGATCTATCCCGTGCAGTCCGTCGACCCGGCCTATGCCTATGGTGGGGTAGCACCGTCGCTGTTCGGCGGACGACCGACCGCAGCCCAGATCCGCGAGTGGTCGCCGGATCTCAATGTCACACCGGATGCCGTGCCGACCTTCCTGGTGCATGCCGAGGACGACGGCACCGTTCCCGTGGCCAATACGGTGCGGCTGCGTGACGCCATGGTCGCGGCCAGGATCACGGTCGAGACGCACCTGTTCGGCCATGGCGGTCACGGCTTCGGCGTGCGTCCCCAGCCAGGGCATCCCGACGGCCTTTGGTTGCCGCTCTTCCTCAACTTCGCTCGAGAACAAAAGCTGTTCGAATAGGGGTCGATCGATCCGAAATAATGAGGCCTCGTCACGTTCTGATGAGGCGGAATTTTTCAGGGGACCATCCATGACTAGAAAGATTGCCCTCAGCATCCTTGCCGCGGCGCTCCTCCTTAACGGGGCCGGGCCCGCCCTCGCACAGGAAGCAGATCCCAATGCGGCCACGCCCACGAGCAACCCGGCGCGGACGGCAAACGGGCTCGCCCCGACTCCGCCGATGGGATGGAACAGCTGGAACAAGTTTGCGTGCAACGTGAACGAGAAGATCATCCGCGACATGGCGGATGCGATGGCCTCGAACGGAATGAAGGAAGCCGGCTATCAATATATCGTGATCGACGATTGCTGGCATGGGCAGCGGGATGAAAACGGATTCATAACCGCCGACCCGGTCAAGTTTCCGTCAGGGATCAAGGCGCTGGCGGACTATGTCCATTCAAGGGGATTGAAGTTCGGTATCTATTCCGACGCCGGACGCAAGACCTGCGGCGACCGGCCAGGCAGCCAGGGCCACGAATATCAGGACGCCCTCACCTATGCCCGTTGGGGCGTCGATTATCTCAAATATGATTGGTGCAACACCGGGACACGCAATGCGGAGGAGGCATATGCGCTCATGGCCGATGCGCTGCGGGCGACCGGCCGGGATATCGTGTTCTCGCTTTGCGAATGGGGCAATAGCAAGCCGTGGCTATGGGGGCAGAAGATCGGCAACCTGTGGCGAACCACTGGGGACATCACGGACAAGTGGGAAGGAAAGCACGGCTATAGCTGGGGGATGCTCAACATCCTCGACATGAACGAGCCGCTCTGGCCGTTTGCGGGGCCCGGTCACTGGAATGATCCCGACATGCTGGAAGTCGGCAATGGCGGGATGACGAACACGCAATACCGTTCGCACTTCTCGCTCTGGGCTGTCATGGCCGCGCCGCTCATCGCCGGTAACGATATCGCCAACATGGATGCGGCCACCAGGGAGATCCTTCTCAACCGTGACGTCATCGCCGTGAATCAAGACGCGCTTGGTGCCCAGGGCCGCCGCGTCAGCCGCGAGGGCAACAGCGAGGTTTGGGTGAAGCCGCTGTCCGGCGGCGCACGCGCGGTGGTGCTGTTCAACCG
>DATJLC010000336.1:0-2300 GCA_035490755.1 Sphingobium sp. | reverse complement strand
GCGTGAACTTCACCGAAGGCACGCTGATCCTGGATACCGGGGCGGGCGAAAATGCCGGCATGGCCTATCGCCTCTACCAGGCAGCATTCGATCGTACGCCGGATGGCGGCGGGCTCGAATTCTGGATCAGCTATTTCGACGGCAACAAGGGCACGCTCAACACCGTCTCCAACCACTTCATCCACTCGGCCGAGTTCATCAACACCTTCGGCACCGAGCAGACGGTCAGCAATGCCCGCTTTGTCGAGTTGATGTATACCCACACCCTGGGTCGCGACCATGAACAGGCCGGCTTCGACTTCTGGGTCGAAAAGCTCGCCTCCAAGGCCATGTCCCGCGCCGATGTGCTCGCCAATTTCTCGGAAAGCGCGGAAAACATCGAACGCGTCGGCGAAGCCATCGACAACGGAATCTGGATCGCCTGATCTCGCCTGTCCGAACGACGAGGGCCGCCCCATGGCGGCCCTTTTTGTCTTTGGGTGTTCACCCCCACCTAGCTGTCGTTTCCAAGTAGGTTAGTCAGTCTTTGGAAGGGTGTTTTTCCGCCGATGGCGGAGTGCGGTCGCTTGAGATTATAGGTGTCGATCCATGGACCGATGGCCTGTTTTCGGGCTTCCGATGATGGGTATGGCCTGGCATAGGCCCATTCCCTGATCGAGGTCTGGATGAAGCGCTCTGCCTTGCCATTGGTGCGCGGCGTATAGGGCCGGGTGCGCACATGCCGGACCCCGGCGTCGTGCAGGGCGGCGGCGAAGAGCTTGGAGCTATAGGCCGAGCCATTGTCCGTCATCACCCGCTCGACCCGCACACCGAGCCGATCGAACCAGCCCAGGGCACGGTTGAGGAAGGCCGTGGCATCCTCCCGGCCCAGGCTGGGCAGAACCTCGCTATAGGCCAGGCGACTGGCATCATCGATGGCCACATGCAGATATTCCCAGCCCACGCCCCGACCCTTGTTATGGTTGATCTTGGTGCCAGTGATGCGATGGCCGATGCGATCGAAGCGTCCCAGGGTCTTGATGTCCAGATGCAGCAACTCGCCGGGGCGCTCGCGCTCATAGCGGATGGCGACAGGCCGGGGCTCGAGCCGGTCCAGCCGGTTCAGCTTGAGACGGCGCAAGGCCAGTCCCACCGTCGAGCGCGCCAGGCCCAGGGCCTGCGCGATCTTCGGACCAGTCTGTCGCTGCCGGCGCAACTGCGCAATGGCGGCAATATGCGCGGGAGCGAGGCGATGCGGGCAATGATGGGGGGCCGAGCTGCGATCATGCAACTGCCCATCACCCAGACGATACCGCATCAGCCAGCGATAGGCCGTGCGAGGCGAGACGCCAGCTGCCGCCGCCGCCTCAATCGCAGTCCAGCCCTGCTCGATCCGCTGCACCAAAAGCACTCGACCTGAAGGCGTCAAACGCGCATTCTTATGGACGTTCATTCGGGGACCTCGCTGATCGCTGGTTGGCTTCGCAACCCCAGCTTCTCACCGCATCCCCGAGTGAACAACCTTCATAGCTTCGACACCTAGCCCCCTTGGCGGCCCCTCGCAAATCTCCTAGTGCTAGGCTTTGGGGTTTCCGGGGCGATCCATGGACTTTTCGGCTTTTCTCGTCGCCTTTGCGACGCTGTTCGCGACCGTCGGCGTCGCCGATATTGCCTTCATCTTCGCCGCGCTGACCAAGGACAACACGCCGGCTCAACGCCGCGTCTTTGCGATCCGTGGCGTGGTCGTGGCGCTCCTCATCCTTCTGTTCTTCGCCTTCCTCGGCAATGCCATTCTCGATGTCTTCGGCATCACCATTCCGGCGCTGCGCACCGCCGGCGGCGTGCTCCTGCTGCTGATCGCCATCGACATGGTCTTTGCCCGCCATTCGGGCGGCACCGGCACGACCGACGAGGAAGAAAGCGAAGCGCGACAGGCCCAGGATATTTCCGTCTTCCCGCTCGCCATGCCGTTGCTCGCCGGGCCCGGCGCCATCAGCGCGGTGATCCTGCTGACGACAGGCGCCGAATCCCAAGCCGAATTCTGGCTGGTCATCGCCGCCATCATCGTCATTCTGGCGCTGGCCTTCCTGACCCTGCTCGTCGCCATTCCCGTGCAGCGCCTTCTTGGGCTGACGGGGCTGTCCGTTGTTTCCCGCGTTGTCGGCATTCTGCTCGCCGCGCTTGCCGTCCAATTCGTCTTCGACGGCGTCAAGGCATCGGGATTATTGGGCGGCTGAGCTATTTCTGGAACTGGCAGCGTCCCGTGGCGGAAAGTGCGGCGATGGCGCGGGGGTCGCAGCCCGTGGACAGGAACATCAGCC
>DATJLC010000335.1:0-2907 GCA_035490755.1 Sphingobium sp. | reverse complement strand
GCTCGACAAGCGGGGTGGCCCCGATCGCGATGGGCGCGCGCTGCAAGTCACGCAGATCGCCTATGGCGATCTCATCGCCTCGGCGGCTGGTCTTGCCATGGGAGAAGCGGCGGAGGGCATTCCTGCGGTGCTGGTGCGCGGCTTGGCCCTGCCCGACATCGACATCCCCGCCGCCCGCCTCATTCGCAATCCGGACGAGGATCTGTTCCGGTGAAGGTCGCTGTCCTGACCGGCGGCGTCGGCGGCGCCAAGTACGTGCTCGGACTGGAGCGCTGCGGTCTGGTCGACGATCTGGTTGCGATCGTCAACACGGGAGACGATTTCCGCCATCTCGGCCTCCACATCTCGCCCGACATTGACACGCTGCTCTACACCTTGTCCGGCAAGGCCAATGCCGCACAGGGTTGGGGACGCGCCAACGAGAGCTGGACCTTTCTCGATGCCCTAAAGTCGCTGGGCGGGCCCGACTGGTTCCGGCTGGGCGACGGCGACCTTGCGCTCCATGTGCTGCGCTCCGAGCGGCTGGCGCGGGGCGAGAGCCTTTCGTCGGTCATAGCCGACTTCGCCCGCCAATGGGGCATTTCCACCACCATATTGCCGATGAGCGACGATCCGGTTGCGACCCATCTCGACACCGACGTGGGGACGCTCGAATTTCAGCGCTATTTCGTGGAACGCCAATGCGCGCCGGCGGTCCGCTCCATTCGCTTCGATGGCGCCGCGACGGCGCGCCCCGCGCCGGGTGTGGTGGAGGCGATCGGCACCGCCGATGCCGTATTCCTGGCGCCGTCCAACCCCTATCTCTCGATCGACCCCCTGCTGGCCATCACGGAAATCGCCCGCGCCCTTGCAGAAACCAATGCGCCGGTCATCGCCATCTCGCCTATTGTCGGCGGCACGGCGGTGAAGGGCCCGACCGCCAAGCTGATGGCCGAGCTTGGCGTCGCGCCAGACAATGACACCATTGCCGCCCATTATGCGCCGCTGCTGGACGGCATGGTCCATGACGAGAGCGACGAGCCACCCGCCTACCTGCCGGCGCTGGCAACCGCGACGCTGATGCACGACATGGAGGACCGGATCCGGGTCGCGCAAGCCGCCATGGCCCTCGCCGGGCTGCTGCGCATGTCATGAGCTGGACCGCCATCGTCCCGGTCAATTACGGACGCGATTGCAAGACGCGGTTGTCGCGGCACCTCTCGCCTGCGGAGCGGGTCGAACTTGTCGCCACCATGGCGCGCCATGTGCTCGACACCTTGTCGCGAGTTCCCGCGATCGGCACCCTGGCCCTGCTCTCGCCCGAGCGCCCACCCTTTGCGCCGGATGCGTGGGTCAGGGACCATGGGCGCGGCCTCAATGCCGAACTCGCCGACGCGCGCGACCGGTTGCCGGGGCCCGCGACCCTCTTCATCCATGCCGACCTGCCGCTGCTAGGCGCCGGGGACATCACAGCCCTCCTCGACGCGGCCGGGCAGAGCGGCGCCGCGATCGCGCCCGACCTCGCCGGCACCGGCACCAACGCCCTTGCCATTGCCGATGGGCGGCCGTTCACGCCCGCCTTTGGGCCGGCTAGCCTGGAGGCGCACAAGGCCGCGCTCCCCGGCGCGGCGATCGTTGCCCGTGAGGGGCTCGGCTTTGACGTGGACGAGCCGGAGAGCCTGCACGAGGCGGTCGCGCGCGGCTTGCTATCGCTCCGCCGATAGAATCCCGCATCAATTGACAGTAGCTTCCCGCAAGGCTCATTGGACGCCATTCGAGTGAGGAGGAGGACGGGATGACCATGCCGGCGGATTGCCTGCTCACCGACCAAGTCGCGATCATCACCGGCGGCGGGGGCGGCATCGGCCGCGCCATCGCCTTGTCTCTCGCCGGCGCGGGCGCGGACGTCGTCATAGCCGACATCATCCCGGAACGCTGCGACGCCGTCGCGGCCGAGGTGCGCGCGCTCGGGCGCCGGGCGCTGCCTGTCCCGACCGATGTCATGAGCACCGACCAGATCCGCGCCATGGTCGACAAGGCCAAGGCCGAGTTCGGCCGCATCGACATCCTCGTCAACAATGCGGGCGGCGTGGGGAAGCGTGACTTTCTGGAGCAGTCGGAACGCTCGTGGCGGCGGCACATCGACCTCAACCTCGTCAGCATGTTCGCGGCCACATCGGCGGCGGTGCCGGTGATGATCGAGGGCGGCCGGGGCGGCGCGATCATCAATGTCAGCAGCATCGAGGCCGCACGCGCGGCGCCGGGCTATGCGGTCTATGCGGCATGCAAGGCGGGCATGAACAACTTCACCCGGACGATGGCGCTGGAGCTGGCCGACCACGGCATCCGCGTCAACGTGATTGCACCCGACTTCACGGTGACGCCGGGCACACGCGGCAATGTGACCGGACCTGTCGATCCGTCCAAATGGGTGCCGTTCTCGCCGGAGATGGAGGATGCGACCAATCGGCGCATCCCGCTCCAGCGGCCGGGCATCGACATGGAATGCGGCCAGGCGGCTCTCTTCCTCGCCTCGGCCATGAGCAGCTATGTGACGGGCACCGTGCTGCCGGTGGATGGCGGCTGCTGGGCCTCGGCGGGCTGGGTGCGCGACCGGTCGGGCAAATGGGTTCTGGTGGAGACGCCTGCCCCGCAGAGCTGACAAAAAAGGGAATGCCGTAGTGAAGATCAATATACCGCTGCCGTTCGACCATATCGAGCCGCCCGGCGAGTTCGACAGCATGGAGGCGGTCGCCGAGGTCGGCGCGGTGATCGAGCGGGCGGGCTTCTATGCCGGTCTCGTAACGGACCATCCCGTCCCCACCGGCCGCTGGCTGGACGTGGGCGGCCATCATGCCCAGTCGCCCTTTGTCATGCTGGCGCTGCTCGCGGCCAAGACGACGACGCTGCGGCTGCAGACCGCCATCC
>DATJLC010000334.1:0-2094 GCA_035490755.1 Sphingobium sp. | reverse complement strand
GATCGCGTCCGGCATTGGTGGCGGGTCGGCGGACGCGGCCGCCGCGCTCAGGCTGCTGACCCGGCTCTGGGCGATCCGGCCCTGGGAGATCAGCCTGTTCGAGATCGCCGGGGCACTGGGCGCGGACGTGCCCGCCTGCCTCGGCTCCCAGACGGTGTTCGGGAGCGGCGTCGGCGAGCGCCTCCAAACGGTGGACATCGACCTCGCAGGCGTGCCCGCGCTGCTCGTCAACCCCGATGTGCCATGCCCCACCGGCCCCGTCTTTCGTGCCTGGGACGGCGAGGATCGCGGCCCGCTCGATCCGGCGGGCTGGCGGCAAGGGCGCAATGACCTGGAGGCGCCCGCCCGCGCGCTCGTGCCGGCGATCGACGCTGTTCTTGCCGCGCTCGGCCCATTGAAGGGCGTCGCTCTTTCGCGCATGTCGGGATCGGGGGCGACCTGCTTTGCCCTGTTCGACGATGTTGTGCAGCGTGATGCGGCGGCCGAGGCGATCCGGTCGGCGCATCCCCAATGGTGGAACATGGCAAGCGAGCTTCGATGACCACGCCGTTCCAGATCCTCGGCAATCCCGATGCGGACATTCTGATCGTCGCGGACCACGCCTCCAACCATGTCCCGCCGGACATTGACCTTGGCATCGACCCCGCCTGCCTCGATGATCATATTGCGCTCGACATAGGCGTGGCGGAGATCGCCCGGGAGCTGGTGGAAACGGGCGAGTTCTGCGCGATATTGGCGGGCGTTTCGCGCCTCGTGATCGATCTCAACCGCGAGCCGGAATCGCCCGGCCTCGTGCCGGTCGAGAGCGACGGGATCGCCATTCCCGGCAATCGCGGCGCCGACGTCGGGGCGCGCCTCCGCCGCTTCTACGATCCTTATCACGCAATGGTGGAGCGGCTGGCCCACGCCGCCCACGAGCCCTTCATCCTTTCGCTCCACAGCTTCACGCCTTCGCTCGCCAGCCGGCCCGAGGAGGCGCGGCCCTGGCACATCGGCGTGCTCTACAACGAGGACGAGCGCGCGGCGCCGATCGCCATCGCCGCGCTGGAGCGTCTGGGCCACCGGGTCGGCGATCAGCAGCCTTATTCGGGCAAGCTCCTCAACGCGACGATGAACCGCCATGCGGAGGCGCATGGCCGCCATTATCTGGGTGTAGAGATCAGGCAGGACCTGATCATGGAACGGCAGGGGCAAAGGCGCTTCGCCCATGATCTGCGCCTGGTCGCCGCCGAGGTCCGCAAGAGCTTGCATCAGCGGGGCGGTTGGTGAAAAGGAGCGGCATCAGGAAGGAAGCCGTCATGACCAACCGTTTCGACAAGTCCAGACTGCCCAGCCGCCATGTGTCGGTCGGGCCGGAGCGCGCGCCGCACCGCAGCTATTATTATGCGATGGGCTGGACCGAAGAGGATATCGCGAAGCCCTTCATCGCGCTCGCGTCGGCTGGCAATGACAGTGCGCCATGCAACACCACGCTCGACCAGCAGGCCGACTGGGCACGCGAGGGCGTGCTGGCGGCGGGCGGCACCCCGTTCCGGTTCAACACCATCACCGTGACCGACGGCATCGCCATGGGCCATCAGGGTATGAAAAGCTCGCTTGTGAGCCGTGAGGTGATCGCGGATTCCGTCGAGCTGTCGGTGCGCGGCCATTGCTATGACGCGCTGGTCGCCTTCGCTGGCTGTGACAAGTCACTGCCCGGCATGATGATGGCGATGCTTCGGCTCAACGTGCCCTCGATCTTCGTTTATGGCGGATCGATCCTGCCCGGCCGGTATCAGGGGCGGGACGTGACCGTTGTCGACGTGTTCGAGGTTGTCGGCCGCTATGCCGCCGGCGCCTGTCCGCTGTCGGAAGTGACCGCGCTGGAAAAGGTCGCATGTCCCGGCCATGGCGCTTGCGGTGGCCAGTACACCGCCAACACAATGGCCTGCGTCGGTGAGGCCATCGGCCTGTCGCTGCCCAACAGCAACATGGCCCCGGCGCCTTATCAGAGCCGGCAGGAAATCGCCGTCGCGGCGGGCCGGCAGGTTATGGAACTGCTCGCCCGCAACATCAGGCCGCGTGACATCTGTACGCGTCAAGCCTTTGAAAATG
>DATJLC010000333.1:0-2416 GCA_035490755.1 Sphingobium sp. | reverse complement strand
GCCCTGGCCGCCATTCTTCTGCTCATGGGCTCCTTTACCACGTTCAAGACGCTGATGCCGACCCTGATGGGCGGCTTTGCCCATGACCGCGCCCAGGCCGATCTCGATGCGCTCCTCCATGGCGGCGTCGATCCGGGTCCTGTCCTGATGGACCTGTTCAGCCACCCGCAGCTCCTGAGCGCGCTCGAATGGAACTATTCCGTCGCCTGGACCGCGCTGGCTTTTCTGCCGATCTTCTTCGTCCTGGTTCAGACGGACCGGCTGCGCCTGCGCTACTGCCTCACCTTCGTGCTCGTCTGGTCCGTTCTGGGCAATCTCGTCGCCTGCCTCTTCCTGTCGGCGGGGCCGGCCTTCTACGGGCAGGTCACCGGCGATGCCGCACGCTTCGGCGCCCTGATGCAGGGGCTCGACGGCCGCATGGTGTCGGCGTTCCAGGACTATCTGTGGCAAAACTATCTTGAGGGCGCCGCCGGGCTCGGGACGGGCATTTCCGCCTTTCCCAGCCTTCATGTCGGCATGGCCATGATGAACGCGCTCTTCCTGCGCGAGTTCAACCGCATCGCCGGCCTTGCCGGCTTCGCCTATGTCGCGGTGATCATCGTGACGTCCGCGCTGCTCGGCTGGCACTACCTGATCGACGGCTATGTCTCCGTCGCCGTGGTCCTCATCCTTCACGCCGCGCTGAACCGGGCCTTTGCTGGCAGGGCGACCGCGCCGGCGGCCGCAGACGTCACACCGTGCCCCAGCCCCGCCAGATCGTGACCGCGGCGATCATCACGAGCAGCACGCCGGCGGCACGCCCGACGAAGCGGGTGGCGGCCGGGCTGCCGACCAGCGCGTCGCGGCTTCGCGCGGCCGCGAGCGCCAGCCCGCCATAGACCGCAAGCTGCGTCGTCCAGATCATCAGCAGCATGACGAGCGCCTGACGCCAGACGGGGCCGAATTCCGGACGCAGGAACTGCGGGAAGACGGCGAGCATGAAGAGATAGGCCTTCGGGTTCATGAGGCTCGTCAGCGCGCCCTGCCGGAAGCGTGTGAGGAGTCCGCGCCGGTCAAGGCTGTCCACGGCGTCGACCACGATGGAGCTGCGGAAAAGCTGCCAGCCGATCCACGCGACATAGAGCGCGCCCAGCACCAGGAGGACGTTGAAGAGCCCGGGCGCGAAATGCAGGAGCACGCCGACGCCGAGCGCCGCATAGAGCGTGTGAACGAGGCCGCCCGCCATGATGCCGAAGGTCGCGGAAAGCCCCGCCCTGCGGCCGCCCGACAGGGAACTCGCCATGACGAACACCATGTCCATGCCCGGCACGATGATGATGCCGGAGACGAGCAGGAAGAAGAGCCAGAGATTTTCGCCGTAGGTCATGTCAGTTGTCCATTGCCGTTTGTCGCGCCGCAGCCCATGCTGCCCGTTGTTTCAATCGCTTGAGACGCGCTATAGCGAAGGCCAACTGACAGGGATGTGTCAGTTGTGACGGAGGAGACCATGCGCAAGGCATCGCGGCTGTTCGAGATCATCCAGATCCTGCGGCTTGCCCGCCACCCGATAACGGCGGCGGCGATCGCGGACCGCCTGGAGGTGACGGTGCGCTCGATCTATCGCGACATCGCGGCCCTCCAGGCCATGCGCGTTCCCGTCGAAGGCGAGCGCGGCATCGGCTATATCCTGCGCCCCGGCTTCGACCTGCCGCCGCTGATGTTCTCGATCGAGGAGACGGAGGCGGTGGTCCTGGCGCTGGCGCTCCTGGAGCGCACCGGCGACACCGAACTGAGGGCCGCCGCCCGGCGGGTGGGCGACAAGATCGCCGGCGCCGTACCGCCGCCGCTGCGCCAGACGCTCACCGCCCGCGCCCTGCACGCCTGGGGCACGGTGCCGCGCCCGCCGGAGGGCATCGACCTTGCCACCGTGCGCCGCGCTATCCGCGACGAGGAAAAGCTCGTCATCGGCTATCGCGACGAATATGGCCGCGCCACGGAGCGCACGATCCGCCCGATCGCCCTCATCTACTATTCCGAGACGGCCAATATCGTCGCCTGGTGCGAGTTGCGCCAGGCCATCCGCAACTTCCGCGCCGACCGGGTGGAAGCCTGCGAGGCCACGGGCACGCACTTCCGCGGCGAGGGCGACAGGCTGAGGCAAACGTGGATTTCCGGCTGGGCGGAGAACCAGCGGGCTGCGGGGTAGGCCCGCGTCCGGTCATGCCACTGCCCGCAAGTCGAAATCGGTGTGAATGACATCGTAAGGCACCTCGACCTTGCCGTCGTCGGTGCGCTCGACGATGCCCCAATCTGCCAAAGCAACCACGTCTTCGTGCACTCGCTTTACGTCCCGGCCAAGCGAACGCGCCAGTGCCCGAATGCTGCTGGGACCGATCTTTTGCAGATGCTCGATCAACTCCCAACGCTTCGGGCTGAT
>DATJLC010000332.1:0-6271 GCA_035490755.1 Sphingobium sp. | reverse complement strand
CGCTGCCGCCGCCGGACCGGGCGCCGCCACCACCGCCGCCGCCCTGCTGGCCGTCGAGCATGACCAGCTTCGCGTCGAAGCCCTGTAGGACGACCTCGGTCGTGTAGCGGTCCTGCCCGGACTGGTCCTGCCATTTGCGGGTCCTGAGCTGGCCCTCGATATAGACCTTGGAGCCCTTGCGCAGATAGCGTTCGGTGACGCCGACCAGCCCTTCGCTGAAGATCGCGACATTGTGCCATTCGGTGCGCTCCTTGCGCTCGCCGGTGTTGCGGTCCTTCCAGTTCTCCGAGGTCGCGATGCGGATATTGGCGACCTTGCCGCCACTCTGGAAGCTGCGCACTTCGGGATCGGCGCCGAGATTTCCCACCAGAATGACCTTATTTACGCTGCCTGACATGCTCTTCTCCGAGGACTGGGACCGACCGCGCGGGACGGTGCGCGGCAGGGATTGCCCATGCTTATAGCCCGAGCGCGCGCGCGGTCCAGAAGACAATGCCGGCCGCAACATAGGCCGCCGCCAGCAGATAGCCGATCATGAACAGCGGCCATCGCCAGCCGTTCGTCTCGCGCCGGGTGACGGCGATGGTGGAGATGCACTGCGGCGCGAACACGAACCAGGCGAGGAAGGCGAGCGCGGTCGGCAGCGACCAGCGGCCCGCCAGCCGCTCGGTCAGGCTGCGCGCGGCGGCATCCTCGCTCCTGGAATCATCGATCGAATAGGCGGTGGCGAGCGCCGACACCGCCACTTCGCGCGCGGCGATCGCCGGGATCAGCGCCAGCGAGATTTCGCGGTTGAACCCGATCGGGCGCAATACCGGCTCGATCAGGCCCGCGATCCGTCCGGCCGCGCTATATTCGATCGCCGGCGCATCGCTGTTCGCGGGCGGGTGCGGGAAGCTGAGGAGCAGCCACAGGACCATGGTCGTCACGAAGATGATCGTGCCCGCGCGCTTGAGGAAGATCGCCGCGCGCTGCCACAGGCCGAGCACCATGTCGCGCAGATGCGGCATCTGATATTTGGGCAGCTCCATCAGGAAACCGCCGCCGCCGCCCTTGGTCACGCTGCGCCGCAGCAGCAGCGCCGCGACAAAGGCGCCGACGATTCCGGCGACGTACAGCAGGAACAGCACCAGCCCCTGGAGGCCGATGCCGCCCGCGACCGTGCGCGCCGGGATGAAGGCGGCGATGATGAGCGTATAGACCGGCAGCCGCGCCGAACAGGTCATGAGCGGCGCGATCAATATGGTGGTCAGGCGATCCTTCGGGTCGGAAATGGTGCGCGTCGCCATGATGCCGGGCACCGCGCAGGCGAAGCTGGACAGGAGCGGGATGAAGGCGCGGCCCGACAGGCCGACACGCGCCATGACGCCGTCCATCAGGAAGGCGGCGCGGGTCATGTAGCCGGTGCCTTCCAGCATCAGGATGAAGAAGAACAATATGAGGATCTGCGGCAGGAAGACGATGACCGCGCCCACGCCGCCGATCACGCCCTGGACGAGAAAGTCGCGGCCGACACTGTCCGGCAGAGCCGAGACCACCGATGCTTCCAGCGCCGCCAGCCCGTCCTCGATCATCGCCACCGGCAGCTCCGACCAGCTGAACACGCCCTGGAACATCACGAACAGGAGAGTAAGCAGCAGGATCATGCCCGCGACGGGATGGAGCGCCACGCGGTCGATCGCACCGGTCAGGCGGCGCGACGGGCTTTCCGACATGATCGCGCGCCGGGCGATGCGATGCGCCTCCTGCCGGAGGGCGGCGAAGTCGTCCGCCTTGTGGCCCGGCCGGAGCGGAATGGCGGCGAGCGGCAGCACGTGCGACAGCTCGGTGCGCAGATGGTCGAGCCCGCGCCGCCGCACCGCCACCGTGGGGATCACGGGAACCCCGAGGTCATCGGCGAGCCGCGCCGCGTCCAGTTCCAGCCCGTCGCGGGTGGCGAGATCGACCATGTTGAGCGCCACGACGGTGGGCAGGCCCAAGGCGAGGAGTTCCAGCGCGAAGCGAAGGTGATTTTCCAGATTGGCCGCATCGACGACGATGACCAGGGCGTCCGGCATGCGCTCGCCCGCCTGGTGCCCCATGATGACGTTGCGCGTCACCTCCTCGTCGGGGCTGGTCGGATTGAGGCTGTAGGTGCCGGGCAGGTCGACAAGGTCGACGATCGTCCCGTCATTGAGCGGCAGCCGGCCGATCTTGCGCTCGACCGTCACGCCCGGATAATTGCCGAGCTTCTGGCGCGCGCCGGTCAGCGCGTTGAACAGCGCGCTCTTGCCGGCATTGGGATTGCCGACCAGCGCAACGAGCGGCTGAGTGCTCATTGCCGCGGCGCGGCGTCCATGCTGACGGTGATGGCGGCGGCGTGGCCGGCGCGCATGGCGATGGTCATGCGGCCCACCCGGCAGGCTACCGCCCCGCCGCCAAGCCATCCGCCCCGATGGAGAAGTTCCACGCTCGCCCCCTCGCAAATCCCGAATTCACGCAATCTCTGCCCCTCCGCCGGGGACATGCACGCCCAGTCGATCCGGTCGACATAGGCCGGCTTCCTGTGCGGCAGTTGATCGAGGCGCAACCGTATTCCTCCCAAAAGACTTGCGACTGATTATCAATAGCCCAGCCGTCGACTCTCGTAAAGCAAAGCCCTCAGGCGCGATAGCGCAATCTTCCCAGAAAGCGCACGGGATCGAACCGCATCTCCGCCCGCTCCGCCATTTTCGCCTTGGCCTTTTCAAAGCGCATCACCTCGTCGATGCGCCGCGCCAGGAACGCCCGGGTGTCGGCCCAGCCCTCGCTCTCGTCATTGACAAAGACCAGGAGGGTCGCGGCATAAATGGCGCCCAGCGTCGCGCGCTTGGTGTAATGGCTGAAATCGGCCGCATTGTCGCCCGCCGCCCGCCAGATGCCGTCGGCGGCGCGCCAGCCGAGCCGCGTCGCCGCCACGACATTCTGCGGCATGGCCAGCACCGTCTGCGCCCGGCGCAGCGCCTCGCGCTGCCGCGCCATGATCGCGAGCCGCGCCTCGACCAAGGCGGTGATCCGCTGGCGGATCTTCATGCCCGCCAGCACATCCGGCGCGAAGGTCGCCGCCATGCCGGCGTCGATGCTGGCGAACCAGGCATCGATCATCGCCACGGCGCCGCCGTCAAAGGCGAGCGCGACGATATCGGCATCGACCCGCATCTGCGCCGCCGTGGTCTCCAGCGCGCGCCGCGACCAGCCGTCGAAGGCGGCGTTCTCGGCAACCTTTGGCGCGAGGCGCAGGCGTAGTTCGTCAAGGGTCTCGCCGGTGGAGGGGGTGGGTGTGGTCATGGGATCAACTTATATCATCGCGTAGTGGCCCCAAACACCCGTTCGGGCTGAGCAAGGTCGAAGCCCTGAGCCGAGCGGAGCGAGGCCAGACGCCTTCGCCTCCGCTCAGGCGGGCCCTTCGACTTCGCTCAGGGCGAACGGTGCTGTTTAGCGCACGTTGCAATAGAGCGCCATGCGGGAAATGGAAATGGTCATGGTGAAGGGGTTTCTCATCCCGCAGAAGCCAATTGTTACCGTCATTCCCGCGAAGGCGGGGCCTTTGCAAAAGGCTATAGTCATTCCCGCGAAAGCGGGAATCCAGAGCCGAAAGCGCTGTTTTCCGTGGCCCTGGATCCCCGCTTTCGCGGGGATGACGATCCTCTTTTAATGCGGGGAATGCGTGATGCTCAGCGATAGCCTTGCGCGATTTCCAGCATGCGGATCGCGGCGGCGGCGGCCTCGCCGCCCTTGTTCTTGCGGGCGGGGTCGGCGCGGTCGAGGGCCTGGGCTTCGTTCTCGACCGTCAGGATGCCGTTGCCGATCACGATGCCATCCAGGCTGAGCGCCATCAGGCCGCGCGCGCTTTCGTTCGACACCACTTCGAAATGATAGGTCTCGCCCCGGATCACCACGCCGATCGCGACAAAGCCGTCGAAGCGCCCAGTCTCGGCCGCCATGGCGACCGCCGCCGGTATCTCCAGCGAGCCGGGGACGGTCAGCAGCTCATATTTGTGCCCCGCCTCGTCCAGCGCCGCCTTGGCACCGGCGATCAGCATGTCGTTGAGATGGTCGTACCAGCGTGCTTCCACGATCAGGAACTTGGCCATGGTGGGATCCCCTTCAATTCTCGATGTCGATCGGCCGCTGGCCGACCACGGCGAGGTCATAGCCATCCAGCGCGATCAGGCTGTGGTGCGTGTTGGTCAACAGGATCATGTCGTGCACGCCCAGCTCCGCCAGTATCTGCGCGCCCATGCCATAATCGCGCAGTTCCTCGATCGGCGGCTGCTCGCCGGCCCGGATCCGTTCGCGGAACTGCATCGCCTTGGTGAGGTTGCGCGCCATGGGCCGGTTGATGACCACGATCACGCCCGAACCTTCCGCGGCGATGATTTCCATGGAGCGCTTGAGCAGCCCCGACCGCTCATCGTCCTCGCCCAATATGTCCGCGAAGATGGAGAGCGTGTGCATCCGCACCAGGGTCGGCTTTTCGGGATCGATCTTGCCCTTCATCAGGGCCATGTTCTCCTCGCCGGTCGCGGTGTTGAAGAAGGTATAGGCCGTCCAGTCGCCGCCCCAGCGGCTGACGAAACGAGTCTCGGCGCGCTTCTCGACGAGATGATCGTGCTTGCGGCGATAGGCGATCAGGTCGCGGATCGTGCCGATCTTCAGGCCATGCTTCTGCGCGAAGGGGATGAGGTCGTTGAGCCGCGCCATCGTGCCGTCATCGTTCATGATCTCGCAGATGACGCCGGAAGGGTTGAGCCCCGCCAGCCGCGCGACATCGACGGCCGCCTCGGTATGGCCGGTGCGGCTCAGCACGCCGCCG
Organism: Sphingobium sp.; assembly: GCA_035490755.1. Classification (GTDB taxonomy): domain Bacteria; phylum Pseudomonadota; class Alphaproteobacteria; order Sphingomonadales; family Sphingomonadaceae; genus Sphingobium. The sequence continues at coordinate 1,437 of DATJLC010000332.1, read as the reverse complement.
TCCCTGGCGACCAGCGGAAAGACATGGCCCGGCGAGACGATGTCGTCCGGGCCCTTGGCGGCGTCGATCGCCACCGAGATGGTGCGCGCCCGGTCGGCGGCGCTGATGCCGGTGGTCACGCCCTCGCGCGCCTCGATCGACACGGTGAAGGCGGTTTCATGCCGGGTGCCGTTGTGGCGGCTCATCAGGTCGAGGCCAAGCGTCTGGACGCGTTGCCGGGTCAGCGCCAGGCAGATGAGGCCGCGCCCATGCATCGCCATGAAGTTGATTGCTTCCGGCGTCGCCATCTGGGCGGGGATCACCAGGTCGCCTTCATTTTCCCGGTCCTCGTCATCGACCAGGATGAACATGCGGCCGTTGCGCGCCTCGTTGATGATCTCCTCCGGCGCGGCGAGCGCGGTGCCGCCCTTGCGCTTGAGCAGATAGGTTTCCAGCTTGGCCAGCGTGTCGGCGGTGGGGTTCCAGTCGGACTCGCCGAGCCGCCTGAGGCTGTTCGCGTGCAGGCCGGCGGCGCGGGCCAGCCCCGACCGGGTCAGGCCGCCCTCCGTCACCAGGCCGCGCAGGGATTCGATCAGGGCGGTGGACATTTCGCGGTTCCTCATGTTTACGCCGCCCCCATCACATTAAAATGTGATGATGGCAAGGCGGAATCACATCAGGCCGGCTTGATGCTCTGCATCCGGGCGAGATAGCGGGCGAGGATGTCGATCTCCAGATTGACCTGCCGGCCGGGCGCCAGGCTGCCCAGCGTCGTCACCTCCCAGCTATGGGGGATGATGTTCACCGAGAAATGGGTCTTGCCGTCCTCGTCGCGGACATCGTTGACGGTCAGCGAGACGCCATCCACCGTGATGCTGCCCTTGGCCGCGATATAGGGCGCGATCTCGCGCGGCACCTCGATCCCGACCCGGTGCGAATCGCCCTCGGGACAGATGCCGAGCACCGTGCCGATGCCATCGACATGGCCGGTGACGATATGCCCGCCCAGCTCGTCGCCCACTTTGAGCGCACGTTCAAGGTTGAGGCGCCCGCCCTCGACCCAGAGGCCCGGCGCGGTGCGCGCCACCGTCTCGGCGGACAGGTCCACGGCAAAGCTGTGCGCGTCCTTGGCGACCACGGTCAGGCAGGCGCCCGAACAGGCGATGGACGCGCCGATCGCGACCGTTTCCATGTCATAGTCGCAGTCGATGACAAGCCTCAGATCGCCGCGCTGCGTGGCGTTGCGGATGATGCCGATGTCGGTGATGATGCCGGTGAACATGGCGCGCGTCCCTTGTTTGTCGAGCCACCCTTATGCGCCGCTCGTCGCCCAGTAAACCTCCAGACTGTCGGCGCCCAGCATGCGCCGGTCGACCAGGCGCCAGCGGCCATGGGCGTCGGCCAGCGCGCCAAGGCCGATATCGCCCAGCGCCGGCCGCCCGCCGCCGATGAGGATCG
>DATJLC010000331.1:0-3499 GCA_035490755.1 Sphingobium sp. | reverse complement strand
GTCGATCTCGGCGCCGAGCGCCTTCAAACCGAACAGGAAGAGGTCGACCGGACGCGTGCCGATGGCGCAGCCGCCGGGCAGCGAGACGCGCGCCTCGTGCGCCCGGGCGAGCAGCGGACCGATGACCCAGAAGCTCGCGCGCATGGTCGAGACCAGCTCATATGGCGCGGTGGTGTCGACGATCTCGGCAGCATGGAAGGTCATGCGCTGGCCGGCGAGATCGTCGGCGCCGGGCTTGCGACCATGCACAGCGATATCGACGCCGTGGTTCTCGAGGATTTTCTCGAGCTGCTGAACGTCAGCGAGGCGCGGCACGTTCTCGAGCACAAGGGGGTCCTTGGTCAGGAGCGAGGCGATCATCAGCGGCAGGGCGGCGTTCTTGGCCCCCGAGATGGGGATTTCGCCGCGCAATTGATTGCCACCGACGATACGAATGCGGTCCATGAGCAGTCCCCGATAGGTTGCGGCCGTGCGGCCGACGGATCACCCGCTAACCCGAGTCAGCGGGGCGATTCAAGGCAGGCTCACAGCGGTAACAAGGGGGCGTTAAGAACCCTTGCCATCCCTCCCGGCAGCGGTGGATCTGGTTGCCGCATCCGATGCGGCCCCCGCCCTCGCCCGCGCCTGCCCCTTGCGCCGCTTAAGATTCTCACGGAGCTTTGTGGCCAATCTCTGCTCGCGCGCCGCTTTTTCGTCGGCCTTGGACATGTTTTCGCCCGGGGTTTTTTCGCCTTGCGTCAGCGGAAGCCCTATGGCATCAACCGCCTCGCCTCAAGGGGGCCAAGTCCCCGGAACCGGGCCAAAAGCTGCAGTAGCTCAGTGGTAGAGCACTCCCTTGGTAAGGGAGAGGTCGAGAGTTCAATCCTCTCTTGCAGCACCAGCCTACCTCATTGAAATCGCTAGTGTCCTGCATCCGGATAGGTCGTCCTGATGCACCAGCGGTGGGGCCGCCAGCGACATCTTCTTTGCGACGCCGGGAACATTTCCGGCACTACCGCCTCCAATGGATCAGGCAGGGCTCCAGCCCGGCGCCACATCACCAATTGGAGATCGGATATGATCAGGAGTTTGATCGTTGCGGGGCTATTCATTCTGGGCGTTTCCGGAGTGGCCGGCGCAGCGGACGCACCCACCGACCCGCAGATCGCCCACATCGCCTACACGGCGGGTCAGATCGACATTGCGGCCGCCGAACAGGCGATCCAAAAGAGCACGAACCAGACCGTCGTCGACTTCGCCAACCTCATGATCGCCGACCACAAGGCGGTCAACGACCAGGCGCTGGCGCTAGTGACCAAGCTGGGCGTCACGCCCGAGGACAACGCGACCAGCCAGGCGCTGTCGCAGCAGGCAGCCGACAAGCTGGCCGAGCTGGACAAGCTCGACGGCGCGGCATTCGACAAAGCCTATCTCGACAATGAAGTCGCCTATCACGCCGCGGTCAACTCAGCGCTGAGTACGGTGCTCATTCCCTCGGCGCAGAATGCCGAGCTCAAGTCGCTGCTCGAGACGGGGCTGCAGCTCTTCACCGAGCACCAGCACCATGCCGAAATGGTCGCGGCCGAGTTCAAGTGATGCGCGCGCCGCACCACATGCTCAAGGCCTGTGTTGTCGTGGCCGCGCTGGGACTCGCCGTTCCCGCGGCCCTTGCAGCAGACTATGTGGTGGTGATCGACAAGATGACGTTCGGGCCGGTGCCGGCCGAGCTCCATCCGGGCGATACCATTACCTGGCAGAACGATGATATCTTTCGGCACTCCGCCACCGCGCGGGACGAAAGCTTCGATGTGGATTTGCCCGCCAAGAGCTCGGCTAAGATGGTGGTCGGCGACGCCGGCAGCGTCGAGTTCTTCTGTAAGTTCCATCCGGGCATGAAGGGGATTCTCGTCATCGCCCCCTGACAGACATGTGGACGCGGGGCTCCGTCCCGCGCCGCACTATCCATCCCGGGCCAAGGGCCCTCGGAGAGACCGATGCCACAGGCTTCAGCACAACCGTCGGCGAGGGTCGCCGCAGGCGAGCGATTGACGGATGCGAACGTCGGCGTTCTCGTCGCATTGGCCAAGGAGCGCGACGAGCCGGCGATCCGCGAGCTGATCCGGCGTCACAACCGGCGCCTCTTCCGCACGGCCCGCGCGATCGTGCGCAACGATGCGGAAGCCGAAGACGTGGTGCAAGCCTGTTATGTCAGTGCCTTCACGCATCTGGACCAGTTCCGCGCCGAGGCCGAGTTCTCGACCTGGCTCACGCGCATCGCGGTCAACGAGGCCATCGGGCGGCTGCGGCGACGGCACCCCGTCACCGATCTCGACCAGATCGACCTCGAAAGCGCCACGAGCGCACAGATCATCCAGTTTCCCACGCTGCAACCTCAGACAAATCCGGAGTCCGAGATGTCCCGACAGGAGATCCGGGAGTTCCTCGAACTCGCCGTCGATCGTTTGCCTCCGGCGTTCCGCGCCGTGTTCGTGCTGCGCGACGTCGAGGGCCTCAGCGTCGAAGAGACGGCCTCCTTCCTGTCGATCACGCAGGAGACCGTCCGCTCGCGGCTGCATCGCGCCCGCAAGCTGATGCGCGCCGCGATCGCGGAGCAGCTCAACGGGGCGTTCGCGTCTCTGTTTCCGTTCGACGGCGAACGCTGCGTCCACATGGCGGATCGCGTCGTTCTTGCCCTGCGGGACACCACCAGCCTGGCATAGCTGCTCACCTTTTGAAGCAAGAATAGTGATATCAACCACGAATTAAATTCGTTTGTCTGCACATCGCGAGTTTCCTATCGTTCGGGGCGAGCGGTAGAGACGCTCCTGATCCGCGAGACAGCATCGCCCGATCCAGCGCCTCCCGCGTGGCGCTATCGGAGAACAAAATGGATGCCCTCGCCCCTGCCCCGTCGTCTCGCACCAGCTTTGCGAGGCGCTGGCTGTGGTCGACAAACCACAAGGACATCGGCACCCTCTATCTGATCTTCTCGATCGCGGCCGGCGTCGTCGGCACCGGCCTCTCGTTCCTGATCCGGTTCGAGCTGCAGCAGCCCGGCCTGCAGCTGTTCCACAACACCGATCTCTACAACGCCGTCGTCTCCGCGCACGGGCTGGTGATGATCTTCTTCGTGCTGATGCCGGCGTTGATCGGTGGCTTCGGCAACTGGTTCGTGCCGATCCTGATCGGCTCGCCGGATATGGCGTTTCCGCGCATGAACAATGTGTCGTTCTGGCTGCTTGTCGCTGCGTTCGTGCTGTTCATCATTTCGCTGTTCGTCGAAGGCCCGCCGGGCTCGACGGGCCATAGCGGCGGCTGGACGCTCTATCCGCCGTTTTCGACCACCGGCCAGCCGGGCCCTGCCGTCGATTTCGTCATTCTTTCGCTCCATCTGGCGGGTGCGAGCTCGATCCTGGGTGCCATCAACTTCATCACCACCATCTTCAACATGCGCGCGCCCGGCATGACGTTGCACAAAATGCCGCTCTTTGCCTGGGGCATGCTGGTCACTGCCTTCATG
>DATJLC010000330.1:0-5284 GCA_035490755.1 Sphingobium sp. | reverse complement strand
TGCCCCATCATCAGGGTCGATGGCCGGAGGCGGCGCCCGCCAACCTCCAGACTCTCCTTGCGGGGGCGACGGCGCGGCGTCACGCTTGTCAGTTGGGCTTCGTTCTCGTCCGGTTCAGCCATGTTCGCCTCCCGCCCGAGTATAACATGCGGATCGGCAAGAACGTTGCGCAATTCGCTATCGGTCGAGTCCGTAAACGTCATCCAGCATCTTGAGCCCGCGCTTGGCCTCGGTCGCGGTAAGATAGGTCAGATAGACGGGCACGGGAACAGCCAGGGCTACGTCCTGCTCGGGTGTCGTCGATGCAGCCGCAATCGGCTTGCCCAGCAGCCATTTGCCGAGCACGGCGGCCTTTTCCAGACGAATGCAGCCGTTGCTGAAATGACGCGTGGGCTTGGCGAACAGCGCCTTGTCGGGCGTGTCGTGCAGGTAGATGCCATGATCGTTGGGAAACAGGAATTTCACCCGGCCCATCGCGTTCGTCTTGCCTGGCAATTGGCGCAGACGCACGTCCTGCGCGCCGGATGCCACGGCCGTCCAGTCGATCGCTGATGCGGCAAGCGTGCGCGGCGTGGCGCTCCAGTCCGACAGCACCTCCATCTTCATCGAGGCAAGCGTCCGGCCGGCCAGTATCTTGGGCGCTATGCTCTTGCGCGCCAGATAATCGGGCACGTTCCAATAAGGATTGAGGATTGCATAGCGCAAATATCCCGCCAGCATCGGCGTCTGGGTTTCGGGAGCGCCGACCACCACGCGCATCGTGCCCTCCTGCTTTCCCGTCTGATAGTACCAGAGCCGGGCGGAGGCCGCGTCCACGACGATATGGCTGGTCCATGGCCCCGGCAGCAGGCGCGCGCGATCGAGGTTGAGGCGGACACGCCGCACCACTTCGTCCCCGGCACCCTGGTCCCCGATGCGAGCGAGCAACTTGCGCAGCCGAACATAATGCGGGCTCATCCAGCCCATCGAGCGTACATAGTCATTGAAGGATTTCGGCATGGCCGCCGCGCGCAGCACGTCTGCCGGGCGCAGTTTTTGCGGCTTCAGCCGCTTGTCCGCATATTCCATTTTCGCGCGGCCGGGACGGCGCACGTCGATGACATAGCGGGTAAAGGCGCGGGACAGTTCCAGCTCGGCCCGAGCAACCGCGCCCGGATCACCGGTGCGCGCCGCGTCGATCGCCTGGTTCAGATCGTCGAGCTTGTAAGACTTCGGCTCCAGCCCGTCGAGGTCAGCGCCTCTTAGAAATTCCAGCAGCGCGTCGGCCTCCGGGCCGATCCTGCCCGTCGAGGCCCAGAGCGGCCAGAAGCCGCGGCTGGCGTAGAAGCTCCTGATCTGACCGTTCGCCTGCTCCTGAATCTGGGCTGCCACCTGCCGGGCCATGGCCGGGGAAGTGGCGACCTGTGGGCGCGGCGGCGCCGCCGGCGTGGCGGGACTCCACCCGGCTGCGAGAGTCAGCATCAGGTAAAGGGGAATGCGGCCTAGCCGCATTCCCTGAGACGTCCGGATCAGCCTCGTTCACCCAAGCGTGTCGGTGCCGGCGGCGGCGGTGCCGGTGGCAGGGCGTTGGGATGGTACATGCCGTCGGCGGTATAATAGCCGTCGACGATGCCGTCGCCGTCGCGGTCTGCGGCGGTGGTTCCGGCAACAGCGCCCGGCGGCGGGGGCGGCGGTGGCGCTGCGGCGACTTCAGGCTCGTTCCTCGCGCACGCGGAGAGTGCCAGTGCGCCGAAAGCGGCCAGAATCATAGGTCGGATATTCATTTTATTCCTCTCTAACCTCGTGCCGCCTGCACCCCCGGCAGGGGCAATAGGATGCTCCCCGTCTTCGCGGCTATCTTCGCACCAGGGTGGAGGAAATGCCTGATCGTTATACCGTCGATGAACGGTGTCGGTTCCACGCCAATGCGCGTTTTCGCGCTGACGTGCCGGAGCCGGATTCAACAGTTCAAGGAAAACAGGCGGTTGACGTCAGGGGAACGTTGATCGTTCTGATCCCGATATTGAGCGGAACCGTGATCGATCCGCTGACCCTGTGCCCGCATGTGGCCGTGGCGGAGGTGAAGGTCGGCGTGACGGCCGATGTGCCCCAATACTGGCTTTGCGTGTAGGTGACTATCAGGCTGTCGCTTGTGCATGCGCTGGTGGCGAGGGAGGCGCAGCGGGCGCCCGCCTGGACGGCGAACTGCATGCTGGCCGCCGTGAAGCCGAGTATCGCGACATACAGGCCGCCAATGATGACCATGATGAAGGCGGGAAGCACTACAGCCGTTTCGACCATGGCATTGCCCTGCTGCTGTTGGCGGAGCGCCCTGAGCGCCTGTGCCAGCGTCTTCATTGCAGCCTCATCATCGCGCTGGATGTCACGGTCGTAGGCAGCAGGGCGCCGACGCTCATGCTGCCGAAGATCGGCGTGAATGTGTACTGGGTGTTGATCCTGACGTAGAGACCTGGCTGATTGCTGGCGTTCCCCACCGACGAGCAATTGGCGGGTTTGCTTGTGGCGCTGCTGACATAGGTGAGAACGCCGCTTAGATTAACGCAGTAATAGCCTTCGGCTGGCGATCCGCTTTGCTGGCTTACACTGTTGCCGAGCGAAGTCGACGCCAGCGCGGTGGTGATGGCGGACGTCATGCCGGAGCAATTGGTCGAGGCCGGCAATGCATTGGTGTCGCATGTCTTCCAGACTGCCTGCGCCGCCATCTGGGTCGCGTTCTCCAGCTCCATGCGCTGAAAGTAGAATTTGGCGATGTCGATCCCGTTCAAAAGGATGACGACGAGCGTGCCGACCACCATGGCGAACTCGACCGCGACCGCGCCGCGTCCGTCCCGGGCAAGCCCGTGTCCTGCAAGGCCTAGGCCGCGCGCCATCAGGACACCAGACGGCCGCGCGAGGATATGGCGCTGGTGGGCAGGGTCAGACCGGCCGAGGCGCACTGGCCCTGCGAAAGGATGCTGCCGGTGCCGTTGATGGTGATGTTGTCGACGACCATCGCAAAGCAGGACAGGCCATTGCTCGACTTGTTGACGGCGCCGCTGAAGGTGACGCTGGCATGCGGCAGATAGACGAGCCCGGTGATGTTCCAGGTCGGGCTGTTGCCGGCCGCCGAAATGTCGACGCCGCTGGTCAGGGCGGGATCCTGGTAGATGGCCACACCCTTCCAGTTGCCGGTGGTGGGCGCTGCGATGTCGATCGTGCCGCTGCCGGTCGGCGCACGGGTGTAAACTGTTCCGTTTTCGGGGCCGGAGAATATGATCGTGGCGCTGGCGCCGCTCGCGGTCTTGATGGTGTAGCCGTTGGTGTCGAGCTTGCCGTTTCTGATTACGATAACCGCGTTCGCGCCCGTTAGCGTTACGTTCCCGATCAGCTGAACGTCGCCGCAGAAGGTCACATTACCGGTCCAGGCGTAGGAGCCCGACAGCTGATTGCTGGAGGGGAGGTCAGGATCCTTTTTCTTGCTCGGTGCTTGCGGATAGGAACTGCAGCTATTGGACGGAATGTTGGACGCCAGCCCGCTATAGGAATCGGATACGGTCGGCACGCCCGACGTCTGCTTGGCGCCGCAGCCGCTGCTGGTGCCGTGCGCGTCGCCATAGGTGGCCTTGAGGTCGTGGCCGTTGCAGACCGTATCGGTGTTGGACATGACGCTGCAGCCGGTCAGATCGGCCTTGGGCGCGCCGTTGGTGCGGATGCCCTGACTGGCGCCGCTGCTCGCCAGCGCCAAAATGCAGTATTCGCGCGGGGTCGTGCCGCCGCTGGCGACGGCCATCGCGGAAAGGCGCTGGGCGGCACTGTTGCCGCCGATCGTCACATTGCCGCTATAGCCGATTACCTTTGCGAAGACGAGCGGGACCGCCTTGGTGATGGTGACGCTGTAGCAGGTCGCGCCGCCGGCCGGACAGGTCGCGCTATTGCTGACCGTGACGGTCGTGTTGTCGGCGCCATGCTGGAAGCCATATTGGGCCGCCACGGCTAGCGCTTCACTGGCATAGCTCGTCGTGCCGTTCGTCGCTGCCGCGATAACGGCCGTGTCGGCGGCATTCTGCATGTCGCGCTTGGTCTGGTACCAATTGGCCCCTTCAAAGGCCAGGCCGGACATCCCCAGCAGGATCGGCATCGACAGGGCGGTGAGGATGAGGACGTTGCCGCGCTGATCGGTCCATGCCGCCCGCAACCGACGCAGCATCAGGCTGCCGGCAAGCCATTGCAGCAATCTCTGGATCGGAAACGGGCTCATGGTTCCACCGCTACGCCGGGGTTGGTAAAACCTAAGTTAAAACGGTGCGAAAATGCTTCGCGGCCGATGGCGAGGGAGAGCGCATTTTGCTATGGTGTCGACTCCTGCGAAGAGGAGGAAATCATGGCGCTACGCATCGGAGATCGCGCCCCGGATTTCACCGCTGAGACCACCCATGGACGCATCAACTTCCACGAATGGCTCGGCGATTCCTGGGGCATGCTGTTTTCCCATCCCAAGGATTTCACCCCGGTCTGCACGACCGAACTCGGCTATCTCGCCCAATGCGAGGACAAGTTCGCTGAGCGCAACTGCAAGGTGATCGGCCTGTCAGAGGATCCCGTTGAGGACCATCTGCGCTGGCTTGGCGATATCAAGGATGTGACCGGGGCCGAGGTGAACTATCCGATCATCGGCGACAGGGATTTGGCCGTCGCCAAGCTATACGACATGCTGCCCGCCGATGCGGGAACGACATCGGAAGGCCGCACCGCCGCCAACAACCAGGCCGTGCGTACCGTATATCTGATCGGCCCGGACAAGCTCATCAAGGCGATGATCGCCTATCCGATGAGCACCGGCCGGAATTTCGACGAGGTGCTCCGCCTGATCGACTCCTGCGAGCTTACCGCCGAGTACAAGGTGGCGACGCCGGTCAACTGGCGGCAGGGGGAGGATGTGATCATCGTGCCGGCACTGTCGGACGAGGAGGCGCAGAAGCTCTTCCCGGACGGCTGGAAGACCATCAAGTCCTATATGCGCGTGGTGCACCAGCCCAAGCATATGTGAGGCAGGCTGAGGGTTACAGCAACGTCGCCAGGATCGCGTCGAGGAGCAGCATGCCCCGGAGCGTCACGGCAAGGCGGTTGCCGGACAGGGCGACGAGTCCCTGCTCTGCCAGGTGCGTTATGGCCTTGCGGTCGATCATGCTCGCTGGGTCAAGGCCCGTGCGCAGGGCGATGTCCGCAAGGTCGACGCCTTCGGCTAGCCGCAGGCCCATCATCAGCGCCTCGGTCGCGCGTGTGTCGGGGTCGAGCGGGCCTTCCT
>DATJLC010000329.1:0-1710 GCA_035490755.1 Sphingobium sp. | reverse complement strand
CCGGCCCGGCTATCTGACGCGCTCGGTCGAGGCGATCAAAGGCGTGTCCGAAGAGACGACCACCGGCGTTCACCGCCTCTACCAGATCGCCAAGGACGGCAAGCTGCCGTTCCCGGCCATCAACGTCAACGACAGCGTGACCAAGAGCAAGTTCGACAATCTCTATGGCTGCAAGGAAAGCCTGGTGGACGCGATCCGCCGCGCGACCGACGTGATGTTGGCCGGCAAGGTCGCATGCGTCGCCGGCTTCGGCGATGTCGGCAAGGGTTCGGCCGCATCGCTCCGCCAGGGCGGCGCGCGCGTGCTGGTGACGGAGATCGACCCGATCTGCGCGCTTCAGGCCGCAATGGAAGGCTATGAGGTCGTCACCATGGAGGAAGCGGTCAGCCGCGCCGATATCTTCGTGACCGCGACCGGCAATGAGGACGTCATCACCGCTGACCATATGAAGGCGATGAAGCCGATGGCGATAGTCTGCAACATCGGCCATTTCGACAGCGAGATCCAGATCGCCGCCCTGTCCAACTACAAGTGGACGGAGGTGAAGCCCGGCACCGATCTGGTCGAGTTCCCCGACGGCAAGCAGATCATCGTCCTCGCAAAGGGTCGCCTCGTCAATCTGGGCTGCGCGACGGGCCATCCCAGCTTCGTCATGTCCTCGTCCTTCACCAACCAGGTGCTGGCGCAGATCGAGCTGTTCACCAAGAGCGAGGCCTATGGCAACGAGGTCTATGTCCTGCCGAAGCATCTCGACGAAAAGGTCGCGGCGCTCCATCTCGAAAAGCTCGGCGTGAAGCTGTCGAAACTGAGCCCGAAGCAGGCCGCCTATATCGGCGTGTCGCCGGAAGGTCCGTTCAAACCGGACCATTATCGCTACTGATCAGGCAGCCGAAAGGCCCGGCCTGTACTGCCGGTGGAGAAGCAAGGCGCTTCCACCGGCAGCGTTCAGCCTTTAGGACGACGCGATGATTCAAGTGTCGCCTCTCGCGCTGTCCGTTGTAGCCATGCTGCTCGCTCTGTGGCTGGGCGCATCGGTCTGGGCCGTGCGTGCCGGCCTTGCCATGCGCCTCGGCGCAAAGGCGGCGCGCAGGCAGGTCGAGGACATGGCCGACCTCCTCCAGTCGGCGCCCGCCATTCCTGTCATTGTCAGGCCCGATGGGCACATCGAAGCGCCAGAGCGTCTCGCCGCATGGCTCGGCCGCGATGACATTCCCGCATTTGTCTCCGAACTGACCGCGCCCGAGGGCGGCCTGGAGCCGAAGCATGGCGAACAGCTCGCGCGCGAAATCGCGGCGGCCCAGCGCGGCGGCCGCTATTTCGCGCTTGCGGTCAGGGCGCGCGGGTCGCATCGCTCGCTGCTGGTGCGCGGGGTGCCCGCTGCACCGGGCAATGCCGCGCCGGGCTCCCTCGTGCTGTGGATATTCGACGCGACCGAAAGCCAGTCGCAGATCGACAGCCTGCGCGGCGAGGTGGGCGACTATCGTCAGGCGCTGGAGGCGCTCTCCGGCGTGATCGAGGCTGCGCCCATGCCGATCTGGTTCCGCAGCCATGATGGGCGCCTGCAACTGGTCAATACCAATTACGTCCGCGCGGTGAATGCCGAATCCGCCGATCAGGTGATCGCCCAGGGAACAGACCTGATTGAGCCGATCGATGGCGTATCCGCAGCGGAAGCCGCCGCTTTGGCAGCCGCTGAGGGCCGGGCCGTGA
>DATJLC010000328.1:0-2198 GCA_035490755.1 Sphingobium sp. | reverse complement strand
GGCGAGGATCGCCTTCGAGGTGTCGACGGTCTGCCGGTGGGCGGATTGAAGGATCGGCCTGCCGCCGGTCAGCGTGAGGACGACGGCGATCATCGCCATGCCGATGACAGGCCCCGGCACGAGGCCCCCGAGAAGATAGGCGGTCATTTCGCCGATCAACTGGAAGACAAGCAAAACCGTGATTCCGACGAGCATCCGCACCCTCCCTGCCTGAGCGTCGGCCCCGTCTTCGCCGGGCCACCTGCGAGGAGTAGCGGCCTTTTGCCGGTAAATCCATGGTGCCCCGGGCCGGATTTGCCGGGTTGCGAAGCGGGCGCGGATGGAAACAATGGCCGGCGACGGGATTCGGCGGCGAACCCCGCGGTGAAGGCGCCGGGCGGTGCGCGGATGGAAGGCAGGCAGGGCATGATCGACGACAAGCGGCTTGAAGCGGAGATGGATGCGCTTCCCGTGCGGTTTCCGGGGCCGGGCGGGGTCGCCGGCGTGGTCAGCGAGGGACGCATCGTCGCCCTTCGCGCCTGGGGCTTTGCGAGCCTGGAGGCGCGGCAGGCGATGACGGCCGCAACGCGGCTGCCGATCTGCTCGGTCTCCAAGCAGTTCACCTGCGCGGCCATGCTCGCCGCTTGCGGCGCGCCGGAGGCGCTGGACGGGCGGCTTGCCGCGCATCTGCCGAATTTCGAAGGCCCGCTGCCGCGCGTGCGGGACCTGTGCAACAACCAGTCGGGCCTGCGCGACTACTGGGCACTGACCGTGCTGCATGGCGCCAGGGCCGAGCAGGCCTTTTCGCGCGCCGACGCGGCATCTGTATTCCAGCGCATGCGCAGCGGGCATTTCGCGCCCGGCACGCGCTATTCCTACAGCAACGGCAATTTCCGCCTCGTTTCCGATCTTCTCGAGGAGTTCTCCGGCGAAACGCTCGAGACGCTCTATGCGCGGCACATCTGGGAGCCAGCCGGCATGGCCGGGGCGGTGCTGACCGCCGATACCCGCCGGCCGGAAGACGGCGTGGTCGGCTACGAGGGCACCGATGCCACCGGTTACCTGCCGGCGGACAACGGCATCTACTGGCGGGGCGATGCCGGCATCTCCGCCTCGCTCGACGACATGATCGCCTACGAGCGCTGGATCGATGCGACGCGCGAGGATCCGGACAGCCTCTACCGCAGGATCGCGGTGCCGCAGACTTTCCGCGACGGTGCGGCAGCCGCCTATGGCTTCGGCCTGCAGCACTCGCGCGTCGGCGACCTCGCCTTCACCGGCCATAGCGGCGCGTTGCGCGGGTTCCGGGCCTACCGGGCCTGTTCGGCCGAGGCGCGGCTCTCGGTCGTGGTGATGTTCAACCACCATGGCGATGCGCATGGCGCGGCGCACCGGCTGCTGCGCAGCGCGCTCGGCCTGTCGCACCCCGTTTCCCAGCCGCTCGGCGAGCGCTGGGGCGGACAATGGATCAGCCGCGAGACCGGCCTTCTGGCCCGGCTGGAGCCCGGCCTCGACACGGCCACGCTGCGGTTCGGCACGTCGCCGGAAAGCCTTTCGGAAACGCCTGAGGGCGGCCTTGCCTCCGCAACCGTCAAGCTCGCCCGCGCGGGCGCCGACCTCGTGATGCAGCGCGCGGCGGAAAACCATTCCGAGCGGCTGGCGCCGGTCGCAGCGGCGCCGGCGGCTGGCGATGCCCGCCTTGCGGGCCGCTACCGCTCCGCCGAACTGGCGGCGGATATCGTCATCGAATGCCGCGACGGCGGGACCTATCTCTGGGCGGAGGGTTTCCTCGGCACGGGCCGGCCGGAGATCGTCCAGCCGGCCGGGCCCGATCTCTGGCTCGTCGTCACGCGCCGCTCGATGGATGCGCCGGCGCCGGGGGACTGGACGCTGGCGGCCGAGCGCGATGCGGCCGGAAAGATCACCGGACTGACGCTCGGCTGCTGGCTGGCGCGCGCCATCCGTTATGAGCGGTGCGATTGACCGTGGCTAAGCTATTGTAAAATAATATCTCAGGCGATTTTTGCATGGGATCCTGCCCAAATTGAATTGGTCAGCGGCGGCAAGTCGCACCAATGTTCCGCGCCGAAGGCAACAGGTGAGCAAGAGGAACAGATGGGCAGGATCGTCTACGTCCACGGTCAATTCGTGCCGGAGGAGGACGCCCGGATCGGGCTGTTCGATCGCGGCTTCCTGTTCGGCGATGCCGTCTACGAGGT
>DATJLC010000327.1:0-3803 GCA_035490755.1 Sphingobium sp. | reverse complement strand
TTGAAAGGGCTAAATGGTTTATCTCAGAGCTAAGGCATTTTTCATTTTTGTTTCATGAACAAAATCCATTTGAAATAATTTCAGAAATAGATCCTCGAACGGGAGAAAATGTCTTCCGGGTACTCGTGAAAGAGAGTGTTCCGCCCCAGGTCAGCGCGATTGTCGGAGACACCGTTCACAATCTTCGGAGTGCGCTCGATTACCTCATAGGCGAGCTTGCGCTTGATAACGGAGAGGCTCCAAGTGAGAATTTTGGATTTCCGATCAGCAGGCGTGCCCATCGGCACGTTCAGTCTCGTCGCGCTCAAAAGCTAAAGGGCATCAGTCCTCGGGCTGAGCGCCTCATTCTTTGGCTCAAGGCAAACGAGCGGGTAAACGCCATGTTGTGGAAACTGAACTGGCTTGATCTGATCGATAAGCACAATTCCATTTTGTTGACGGCGGCATCGACTGTTCAGGTCAGCGCCAAAGTTGGAGTTCCCGGCCTGTTCGTAGGACCCGATCAAACGTTGCGTATAGCGGGGCCTGGCATAGACGGAATCCGGCTGATGGTGGATGCTGGTACACCTGCGAAGTTCAAGAGAGTCTTTCCACTGAAGGATAACGACGAGGTCTACCGATCGCCGGCAGGCTTCGTGGAGGAAGTTTCCGGTACTATAGACATTGCCATCGGCGGCGAGGAGATTCCGGAAGGCGCCCCTGCCGTCGAGTTGTTGACGCAGTTCGTCGATCTCGTTGAACGCATTCTGGGGATTTTTGAGAGGCAAGTGCTTCAGAAGCGTTAGGCTTAAAGCACAGTAGGTTCCAAACTCGCTGGAGCCTTTAGACAAGCTCAGGGGGAACGGATTTGTGACCATGCCCGATTGACTCCGCCGCACCGGCCCGGCAATGCTCCCATTCGTCGCTGGTGCATTGCACAATGTGCCGGTGTCGTTGCGGGAGAGCGTCGCGTTCCTTTGCTGGAATGGCGGCCGCCGAAGGAGCAACCGCCCCGGAATCTCTCAGGTCTCAAGGACCGCAGCGGCAAAGACACTCTGGAAAGCGGGCGCGATGCGAGTCGTGCCCCACCGAAGGGGTAAGCCGGGCCGCCATCTGAGCGGATCGGTCAAAGCTCTCAGGTCCCGTGACAGAGGGGGTCGGACAGGATGCGCCTTTGCGCCTCCCATCCGTCAACCCTTGTGTGAGGACTAGAGCGTGAGCAGCGAAACCATCGTCGACATCGAGGAGCCCGCGACCGAGGCGCTGCCGCTTGACAGCTGGCACCGTGCGCGGGGCGGGCGGATGGTCGCCTTCGCCGGATATTGGCTGCCCATCCAGTATGAAGGCATCATCGCCGAGCATCTATGGACGCGGGAGCATGCCGGGCTATTCGATGTCAGTCATATGGGCCAGCTCAAGCTCAGCGGCGAGAATGTCGCGGCGGAGCTGGAAAGGCTCCTGCCCGGCGACATTCTGGGTCTCGCCCCCGGCAAGATCCGCTATTCGCTCCTTTTGGATGAGGAGGGCGGCGTTCTCGATGACCTGATGATCACTAACCGGGGCGATCATCTGTTCCTCATCGTCAACGGCGCGACCAAATGGGACGATATCGCCCATCTGCGCGAGCATCTGCCGGATGAGATCGCGCTCAACTATCTCGATGAACATGCCCTGCTGGCGTTGCAGGGTCCAAAGGCGGTGGACGCGCTTGCCCGGCTGGGCCTCACCCCCGCCATGCCCGGCGTGCCCGCCGTGGAGGGCTTGAGCTTCATGGAGGCCGCGCCCTATCTCTGGGGCGAGCGGCCGCTCGGGATCAGCCGTTCCGGCTATACCGGCGAGGACGGGTTCGAGATATCCGTGCGGGCCGAGGATGTGGAGGCGCTCGCCGACGCGCTCTGCGCTCAGCCGGAGGTCAAGCCGATCGGCCTTGGCGCGCGCGATTCGCTGCGGCTGGAGGCGGGCTTGCCGCTTTATGGCCATGACCTGCATCCCGGCGTCAGCGTGATCGCGGCTGGCCTTGGCTTCGCAGTGCCCAAAAGGCGGCGCGCCGAGGGTGGCTTCATCGGCGCAGAGCGCGTGCAAAAGGAGCTTGCCGAGGGCGCGCCCATGCGCCGCGTCGGCCTTGCCATTGAAGGGCGCCTGCCCGCGCGCGAGGGCGCCACCATCCATACCGGCAGTGCTGAGGTCGGCACCGTCACCTCCGGCGGCTTTTCGCCCAGCCTGTCGGCGCCGATCGCCATGGGTTGGGTCGACGCCGCCTTCGCCGAACCCGGCACCGGGCTGGAGATCGAGGTGCGGGGCAAGCGCCTCGCCGCCACCGTCACCCCCATGCCTTTCGTACCCCATCGCTATGTCCGCAAGGGAGCCAGCAACAAATGAGCCGCTATTTCACCGATGAACATGAATGGGTCGACGTCTCTGGCGACATCGCAACGGTCGGCATTACCGACTATGCGCAGGAACAGCTGGGCGACATCGTGTTCGTCGAGCTGCCGGAAGAAGGCCGGGCGTTCGCCAAGGGCGACGATGCCGCTGTCGTGGAATCGGTCAAGGCCGCGTCCGATGTCTATGCGCCTGTGTCCGGTGAGGTCGTGGAGGCCAATGCGGCGCTGGTCGACGATCCGGCGCTGGTCAATTCCGAACCCGAGGAGGAAGGATGGTTCTTCAAGCTGCGCCTGACCGATACCAGCGAGCTTGATGGCCTGATGGACGAGGCCGCCTACAAGGACTTCGTCGCCGGGCTGGCGGACTGAGCCATGCGCTATCTGCCCCTCAGCGATGCCGACCGCACCGAGATGCTGGGCGTCATCGGCGCACCCAGCGTCGAGGCGCTCTTTGCCGACGTGCCTGCCGAGGCGCTGCTCGACGGCCCGGTCGAGGGCCTGCCCGCCCATGCCAGCGAGCTGGCGGTGGAGCGGCACATGGCGGCTCTCGCGGCCCGGAACATGGCGGCGGGCAGCGTGCCCTTCTTCCTGGGCGCGGGCGCCTATCGCCACCATATCCCCGCCAGCGTCGATCACCTGATCCAGCGCGGCGAGTTCCTGACCGCCTACACGCCCTATCAGCCGGAAATCGCGCAGGGCACGCTGCAGGTTCTGTTCGAGTTCCAGACGCAGGTCGCACGCCTCTACGGCTGCGATGTCGCCAACGCTTCCATGTATGACGGTTCGACCGCCTGCTGGGAGGCGATCGGCATGGCGCGCCGCGTGACCAAGCGGGCAAAGGCGCTGCTCTCCTCCGGCCTCCACCCCCATTATGTCGCTGTGGCCGACACCATGGCGAAGTTCACCGGCGATACGCTGGTCCATGACACGCCCCGGCTGGACGCTGAGGGCGACCTTGACGTGCTTGCTGCCGCCATCGATCGCGATACGAGCTGCGTCGTCGTGCAATATCCCGACATATTGGGCCGAATTGCCGACCTGACGCCGCTCGCCGAGGCCGCTCATGCCGCCGGCGCGCTGCTGATCGCCGTGGTGACCGAGCCGCTGGCGCTGGGCGCGATCCGTTCGCCGGGCGAAATGGGCGCCGATATTGTTGTGGGCGAGGGGCAGTCGATCGGCGTCGGCCTGCAGTTCGGCGGGCCCTATCTCGGCCTGTTCGCCTGCACCGCGCGGGCATGGTTGAGTATGGCAAGCTCGCGCAGCCCCTTCTCGCCCAGCAGGGTCATATGGATCGAGAAGGCAAGCGCGCACAGACCCGAATTGGTGCAGATGTTGGAGGTCGCCTTCTCACGGCGGATATGCTGCTCGCGCGTGGAAAGGGTAAGGACGAAGCCGCGCTTGCCCTCGGCATCGACGGTTTCGCCGCACAGGCGCCCCGGC
>DATJLC010000326.1:0-2714 GCA_035490755.1 Sphingobium sp. | reverse complement strand
AGGTTTCGGTGCTGTGCGCCGCATGGCTGAACCAGCCATTCTGGAAGAAGCGAGCGGTCTGATGGACCGGCATCACCCGCCATCCACCGGAACCGCTGGCGCCGGGCGGGACCACCGTGTGGCACTCGCCGCAAATGCCCTGCCCCGAAAAGACCTGCGCGATCGCCTGATCGGCGCGGGCGGGGCGCGCCACGCCCTGTCCCGGTGCATAAAAGCCGGGCCGCCGCCGATCCAGACCGCCCACCCCGGCGGCCGCCCCTGGCGCGGAGAATCGATAAAGCGCGCGCAGCTCCGCCACGACCTCATCCGGCTTGCCATGACGCAGGGTGCGAACCGTGCCGCCGATCCTGTCGAAGGCGAGGCTGTGACACATCTGACAGTTGCGCTCCATGTCGACCGGCAGGAAGCGCACCCCGTCGGCGGTCGGTTTGTGGCAATCCTTGCAGGCGAGCGCGTCCCCAAAGCCATGTTCCGCGCGCATCGTCCGGGCCATGCGGGCAACGCCATTGGTGCGCGACAAATGCAGATCGTGCGGGAATTTGAGGCCCGTATTGTCCCGCGGGCGGCTGGCCAGCGACAGGCGGGCGAATTGCGGGCGGGCATAAGGCGTACCCGGCTGAACCGCGACGAGGGCACGGAACTCCGGATGCGCAGTGCCGAAGTCGCTCGCGTCACCGAGCGCCGTGTCGGTCAGCCGTTCCTTCAACGAACCATGGCAATCCGCGCAGAAAGCCTGCGGCGTGGGCGGCAGGCGGCCGGCGCCTTGATGCTCGCCATGGCAATCGACACAGGCGCCTGGCCCAGCCTTGCCGAAAGTCGTGGCGACGGCATTGAGGAAGCGTCCGCCGACCCCGGGGGATGCGCGCGCATCGGCGATGCGGGTGGGCGGCGCGTGGTCATGCGCATCGGCGTGGCAGGCTTTGCAACTCTCGTCCCTTACGGAGACGAACGCCTTGACGTGGCATGCCTCGCAATTGTTCTCCAGCCCGTGATGCGCGTCGCTCAGCGCCCCCGGCGACCAGGCCTTGTCGCCCATCACCTGGTCGATCTTGCGGTCGTCCTGCGCCGGGCGGGTCGCAAAGCTGATGATCGGCACCGCAAGGAAAAGCACAAGGATGGCGACCGACAGGGCCCAGGCCATGGCGCGCTTGCCGGGCAGCTTCTCCCGGAGCGAAAAGACCGCCGCCTCGTCCTTCTCCTCCGCCGCGTCGGAAAGGGGCGCCTCGCGCCGGACGGTCAGCGTGATCGCGCCATCATCGCGCCCGACGGTGATGCGGTGCCCGCCGAAAGCCAGCTCCGCCCCGGCCGCCGCATCAATCTCGATCCGCTGGACAGTGCGGCCATCGACCGCGAACCCCAATGTGCCGACCGAACGGACCAGGATGCGCCTGTCGCCAATCTGCTCGATGCGGGCATGATCCGGCTCGACGGCGAGATCAGTCAGGTGGATCTCGCGTTCGGCGGCACGCCCGATGCCGATCTGCGCCTTTTCGATGCGGGTGTCGCGGACGATCTCGCGCCCGTCGGCGGTCAGGGTGATGGTGCGGAGAAGAAATGCCATATGCCCCGTCACCAGTAGAAGAAGACGCTAATGATATGGGCGCTCAGCGCCGCGAGCAGCGCGATCGTCGCCGGCACATGGACATAGAGCCAGATCTCGAGCAGCGCGCGCAGCCGCAAGTGCCGGCGCAGCTTGCCGAGCATGGCCTGCTTGCGCTCGAGCAGCGTGTCGACTTTCTCCAAAGGATCGCCGCCCAGATCGGCCTGCGGCCCCGTCACCTCCCGGACCTCTGCCAGCGCGAGGCTGGTCGCGCAGCGCGGATAACTGCCGGTGAGCCGGTTCCACGCCGTCCCGCCAAACGCATCCTGCTCGAGCGCACGCCGGACCACCTCGGCCATGTCCTGCGCCAGCGGCTGGGCGGCGTCGTGCAACTGCCGGTCGAGCGCGCGCAGCGCCTCCAGCATCTGCGCCTCCGTCATCTCATCGCGGTTGGTGCTGAGCGCAGCAGGCAGCGTGGCATAGGCCGCGATCCCGAATATGCCGCTCAGGATGACGAGCATCATGAGCGCATATGCGAGCGTATGGACGTTCCAGCCGAACTGGAAGCCGGTGTGCAGCGTGCCGATGACGATCAGGCTGAGGCCGAGATAGACATGCGCGCTCGTCCAGGCCTTCAGTGACCAGCTGCCCGGCGTCATCGCACGCTTGCGGATGCCGAGCGCGGTCAGCCAGAGGATGAGCAGCGCCCCGATCGTGCCCAATATATAGCCATACCAGCTGCCGCCATTGTGGCGCGGCTGGATGTCGATGAGCGCATAGCTCAGGATCGTGAAGACGCTGATCCCCAGTGCGACCTTCAGCCAGCGAAAGCCTCCATGACGCAGGAAACCGTCATGCAGGGCCGCCTGGCGCGCCTGACGGGCGGATTGGGTGCGGCTCGCCATCACCCCTCCTCCCTCTCAAGCCGGGCGACCGACAGGAAATTCTCGGGCGCGACGCGGATCGCGGCGCCGGTGGGACAGGCCCGTACGCAGGCGGGGCCGCCCTCGATCCCCGAGCACATGTCGCACTTGATCGCCTTCTTGGCCTTCTCGACGCCGGGCTCGGCATTTTTGTAGCGCCATTTCTTCGACGGCTCGCCCGGCCCCGGCCCCTTGCCGAACAGAAGCCAGTTGAGCAAGCTCGGCTTCTTCGGCGGCACGCTGTCCATGCG
>DATJLC010000325.1:0-1594 GCA_035490755.1 Sphingobium sp. | reverse complement strand
GTGCTGGACGACTTCGCGTCGGCCTCCCCCACCGACCGCAATGCCGAGGCGATGCAGCGCCTGTCGGACCGGATGAATTCCGACCATGCCCAGGCCGACCATAGCCAGGGTTTCGAGGCGTCCGTTCACAAGATCAAGGAGCAGGTGCTGCCGCGCCTGCTGGAGCGCGTCGATCCCGAGGCGGCCTCCACCCTCTCCAAGGACGAGCTGGCCGAGGAGTTCCGGCCGATCATCATGGAGGTGCTGGCCGAGCTCAAACTGACGCTCAACCGGCGCGAGCAGTTCGCCCTGGAAAAGGTGCTGGTTGACGAGCTTTTGGGCTTTGGCCCGCTGGAGGACCTGCTCGCCGACCCGGACATCAGCGACATCATGGTCAACGGCCCCAACCAGACCTATGTCGAAAAAAAGGGCAAGCTCCAGATCGCGCCCATCCATTTCCGCGACGAGGAGCATCTGTTCCAGATCGCGCAGCGGATCGTGAACCAGGTCGGCCGCCGCGTCGACCAGACCACGCCGCTGGCCGACGCCCGCCTGCCCGACGGCAGCCGCGTCAACGTGATCGTGCCGCCGCTGTCCCTCCGCGGCACGGCCATCTCGATCCGTAAATTCTCGGCCAAGCCGATCACGCTCGACAATCTCGCCCAATGGGGCGCGATGAACCAGAAGATGTGCACCGCGCTCAAGATCGCGGGCGCGTGCCGGTTCAACATCGTCATCTCCGGCGGCACCGGCTCCGGCAAGACGACCATGCTCAACGCCCTGTCCAAGATGATCGACCCGGGCGAGCGCGTTCTGACGATCGAGGACGCGGCGGAACTGAGGCTGCAGCAGCCGCACTGGCTGCCGCTCGAGACCCGGCCGCCGAACCTCGAAGGGCAAGGCGCGATCACCATCGGCGACCTCGTCAAGAACGCGCTGCGCATGCGCCCGGACCGCATCATCCTGGGCGAAATTCGTGGCGCGGAATGCTTCGACCTCTTGGCCGCGATGAACACGGGCCATGACGGCTCCATGTGCACGCTCCACTCCAACTCCCCGCGCGAATGCCTGGGCCGTATGGAGAACATGATCCTGATGGGCGACATCAAGATCCCCAAGGAGGCGATCTCCAAGCAGATCGCCGACTCCGTCGACCTCATCGTCCAGGTCAAGCGCCTGCGCGACGGATCGCGCCGCGTCACCAACATCACCGAGGTGATCGGCATGGAAGGCGAGGTGATCGTGACGCAGGAGCTGTTCAAGTTCGAATATCAGGACGAGGACAGCGACGGCAAGATCATCGGCGAATACCGCTCCATGGGCCTGCGCCCCTACACGCTCGACAAGGCGCGCGGTTTCGGCTTCGACCAGGCGCTGCTGGAGGCCTGCCTGTAGGGCCCCAATTCCCATTATTTACGTAAACATGGCCCTTTTTTTACGCGGCGCCGCGCCGCGCGCTTTTCGGTGCCATGGTGGCATGGGCCGGGGGGTGTAGGACAGGCTGGGGTTGGATTGGGTTCACGCGGAGGCGCGGAGATGGTGTGCCGGGGCGAACGGACGCCCGTTCAGATTTCCCGTATTAGCGCCAGCGAGCAAAAGCAGCCAACGGGTACGC
>DATJLC010000324.1:0-25480 GCA_035490755.1 Sphingobium sp. | reverse complement strand
ATCCAGAGCCGCGCGCTTTCGAGATGCTCGAACAGCGTGCCCAGCTTCTCCTCGAACAACGGCAGCCAATGTTCCATGCCCGCCAGCCGCCGCCCCTCGCTCACCGCCTGGTAGAGCGGATCGCCAGTGGCAGTCGCGCCGAAAAGCTCGCGGTAGCGGCTCCGGAAACGCTTGATGCTGGCCTCGTCGAGCAGCGCTTCGGATGCCGGCAACAGGGTGATGCCGGCGACATTCTCGGTCGTGCGCTGGCTTGCCGGATCGAAGCGGCGCAGCGTCTCGATCTCGTCGCCGAAGAAATCCAGCCTCAGCGGCCCGGGCTCGCCGGACGGGAACAGGTCGATGATGCCGCCGCGCACCGCGAATTCTCCCGGATCGCGCACGGTATCGGTGCGGACATAGCCATTGGCGGCGAGCATGGCGAGGAGGCGGGACGTCTCGATCCGCTCGCCGGGCGCGAGGCGGGCGACGAGCTGGCGGATGCGGAAGGGGGTAAGGACGCGCTGGGTGGCGGCATTGGCGGTGGTGAGGACCAGGCGCGGCCCTTTGGGCCTGGTCTGGAGCGCATGCAGCCCGGCAAGCCGCTCCGACGCCGCGCGGAGGGACGGCGAGGCGCGGTCATAGGGCAGGCAGTCCCAGGCCGGCACGCGGATGATCTCAAGCTCCGGCGCGAAATAGGCGGCGGTGTCCGCGATCGCCTGCATCATCTGCTCGTCAGCCGCCACGAACACCGCACAGCCCGCCGCTCGCGCGAGGTCGGCGAGCAGCACGGGCTGGAAGCCCGCCGGTACGCCCGCCAGGGTAAGCGGGGCGCGGGCCTGCAAGATCCTTTCTATTGTGGACATGGGTCGCGCTGACGCCTCAGGGGACAATCGAGATGAAATCGAGGCGACGGAAGGCGTCCATCATCGGCCCGCGCCACATTTCCGGCACTTCCTGCGTGCCCAGCGCCCAGGCCATGATGTCGACATCCTCCTCGTCCAGGAAGCGCTCGAACCATTGCGCCTCTTCCAGGGTCCAGTCCTGACCAAAGCGGTTAAAGAAGCCGCCGATGATCAGGTCCGCCTCCTTAGTGCCGCGATGCCACGCCCGAAAACGCAGGCGGCGGAGAAGATGGTCAAGGCTCATGGTCGGTTCCCAAAAAAATGGCGTGCATAGCAAATTGCCGTCCGGGCGTTTTGCAATCCCGGCGGCATGGCGATAATCGTCGCAGATAGCCATGCGCCCCGACATACTCAATCCGCTCTTTGCCGAGGTGCAGGCCCTGAAGGGGGTCGGGCCGGCCATTGTCAAGCCGCTGGCCCGCCTTGGCCTGGATCGGGCGGTCGATCTCGCCTTCCACCTGCCGGTCAGCTGGATCGAGCGGATGCTGGTGGATCGGCTCGACGACGCGCAGACCGGCCGCATGATCGGCATTACCCTGACCGCGACAGGCTATTCCGCCTCGGGCAGCGCGCGGGCGCCCTTTCGGGTGACGTGCGTCGACAAGGCGGGCGATGTCGTACGGATCGTCTATTTCGGCAAGAACAGCGGCTGGCCGCGCAAGCTGTTTCCGCTGGGCGAGCCGCGCTTCGTTTCGGGCCGGCTCGACCGCTATGGCGACGAACGCCAGATCGTGCATCCCGACCATGTCCTGCCCTTAGGCGAAGCGGGCACGGTGCCGGAGCGAGAGCCCGTCTATGGGCTTTCGGAGGGGCTGACCAACGGGCGGTTGCGCGATCTGGCAGCGCAGGCGCTACTGCGCGCGCCGGACCTGCCTGAATGGATCGAGCCGGGCTTGCTGAGGCGGGAAGGCTGGCCCGGCTGGCGGGACGCGCTTGGCGCCGCCCATCAGAACCCGGCGGCGGCGGGCGCGCGCGAGCGGCTCGCTTATGACGAGGTTTTCGCGGGGCAGTTGGCGCTGTTGCTGCTGCGTGCCTCGACCCGCAAGCGGCGCGGCGTGCCTCTGGTGGGTGACGAGCGGTTGCGCGGCGCGCTCAAGCTGCCCTTCGCGCCCACCGGGGCGCAGCGGCGGGCCATGGCGGAGATCACCGGCGACATGGCGCAGGCGCATCCCATGCTGCGCCTGCTGCAAGGCGATGTCGGCAGCGGCAAGACGCTGGTCGCGGCGATGGCGCTGCTAGTGGCAGTCGAGGCGGGTGCGCAGGGAGCGCTGCTCGCGCCCACCGAGATATTGGCGCGGCAGCATTTTGCGACGCTCCAGCAGACGCTCGCGGGCCTGCCCGTGAACGTCGCGATCCTGACCGGGCGGGACAAGGGCCGCGCGCGCGAGTCGACGCTGATGGGCCTGGCGGACGGGAGCATCGATATCCTGGTCGGCACCCACGCCATTTTCCAGGAGCAGGTCGCCTATCGCAATCTGGGCCTGGCGGTGATCGACGAGCAGCATCGCTTTGGCGTGGCGCAGCGGATGATGCTGACGGCCAAGGCCGCGCGCGCCCCGCATCTGCTCGTCATGACCGCGACCCCGATCCCGCGCACGCTGACGCTCACCCATTATGGCGAGATGGACGTCTCGCGCCTCGACGAGATGCCGCCGGGGCGCCAGCCGATCGAGACCCGCGTGCTGGCCGAGGAGAAGATGGACGAGATCGTGGCCGCGCTCGCCCGCCACCTGGACGCCGGGCGCCAGGCCTATTGGGTCTGCCCGCTGGTGGAGGAAGGCGAGGGCGGGGACCAGGCCGCCGCCGAGGCGCGCGGTGCCTTGCTCAAGGCGCAGCTCGGCGACCGGGTCGGCATCGTCCATGGCCGTATGAGCGGGCCGGACAAGGACGCGGTCATGGAGGCGTTCGCCAGCGGGCGGCTCGGGCTTCTGGTCGCGACCACAGTGATCGAGGTTGGTGTGGACGTGCCCAACGCCACCCTCATGATCATCGAGGGGGCGGAGCGTTTCGGTTTGGCACAGTTGCACCAATTGCGAGGGCGGGTCGGTCGCGGCGACCAGAAATCGAGGTGCCTTCTCATCCGCGGCGGCACCCTCAGCGAGACGGCCCGCGCCCGCCTCGCGCTGATGCGGGAGACTAATGACGGCTTTCGCATCGCGGAGGAGGATCTGAGGCTGCGGGGTGCCGGCGAGCTGCTCGGCACCCGCCAGTCGGGTGATGAGCGTTTTCGTCTTGCCTCGCCGGAACAGATATCGCGGCTGGTGGAGATGGCGCATGACGATGCCCGCCTGCTGATGGATCGGGACGGCGGCCTTGATTCCCCGCGCGGCGCGGCGGCGCGGCTGTGCCTCTATCTGTTTGAGCGGGATGCGGCGGTGGGGCTGCTGCGGAGCGGATGAACGAAATGGCGCGTGCCGCCGCTTTTGCGGTCGAACACGCGCCGAAGTTGCACCCTGCCGGCGAAGCGCACCTCTCGAAGCGACCCGAAGGGGAGCCGCTCGCAGGCAGGGACAGGTGAACGGTGCCTACGCCACCTGATCTAGTACAGTCGCCGTTTTCGGCGTTCTTTGCGACCCGCCAAATTGCGCCCTGTCTTATGTTCTGGACGACAGAGCGAAAGTCGAAGGGGGAGACGACTTTCTGTTATCTGGATAGGTCCGCCACCCTTCACAAAGTCTTGAAGAGACCCGGTTACTGTCTTCAAACCGGATGAAGTGGCCGGATGGGCCGTCCCTGCGATCCGGACCGGATGAAACTGGGGAATGGTGGTCGGCTCAAGGTGTTTTGACCAGGCGCAGGAGCGAATCATAAAGCTCCTTGCCGATGGGTTTTGCGAACTCCACGCCTATGCGCCCCATTATCGCCCAGATGACGTTTCCGTCCAGCTGGCCCGTCACGGGCAGGGCAATGGAAATGGGTTGGCCCCGTTCGGCCGCAGCCTCGCAGCGGACCATGCAGCCAAGCGGTGACAGGTCGACGACAAGAGCACGCTGGGGCGGGCGCCCCACGATCGAAACCGTGGTTCGGTGAAAGACCTCGTCTCGTTCGATCCTGCGCTGATTCGAGAGAACTACGGCCCGGTTCATCGCTATAACCCTCTGATCGTCCGAGAATTCTATACGGCAGAACCTCTCAATGATGGATCAAGGGGCATCCCTAACGCGAATGTAACGATCAGCTCGGTACGAGGATTACGTGCCGCTTCTTGCCGAGGCTCAGCTTTGCTTCCGCGCCCTCAAGCAGGATTTCATGCTGCGGATCGGTCACAGGCATGTCGTTGATCCTGACCGCGCCTTCGCCGACCTTGCGGCGCGCCTCGCCATTGGAGGCCGCCAGGCCCGAGGCCGTGAGCGCCGCGATCAGGCCGATCTGGCCGCCGGTCACGGAAATATGCGGGAGGGCATCGCCCCGCGCGCCTTCCTCGAAAGTCTTGCGGGCCGTCTCGGACGCGTCGCGCGCCGCCGCATCGCCATGGGCGAGCGCGGTGCAGGCGTCGGCGAGGATCTTCTTGGCCGCGTTGATTTCCGCGCCGCCCAGCTTTTCCAGCCGTTCAATCTCGTCGAGCGGCAGGTCGGTGAACAGGCGCAGGAAACGCCCGGTATCCGCGTCCTGCGTGTTGCGCCAGAACTGCCAGTAGTCATAGGCGCTCAGCGCATCGGGATTGAGCCACACGGCGCCCTGCGCGGTCTTGCCCATCTTGCCGCCGTCCGCCGTGGTGATGAGCGGCGTCGTCAGCCCGAACAGTTGGGTGCCATCGACCCGGCGGGTCAGTTCCACACCGTTGACGATGTTGCCCCACTGGTCCGATCCGCCCATCTGCAGACGGCAGCCCTGGCGACGCGACAGTTCGAGGAAATCATAAGCCTGGAGGATCATGTAGTTGAATTCGAGGAACGTCAGCGGCTGCTCACGCTCCAGCCGCAGGCGCACGCTGTCGAAGGTGAGCATGCGGTTGATGGTGAAATGCCGCCCGATGTCGCGCAGGAACGGCACATATTCGAGGCTGTCCAGCCAGTCGGCATTGTTGACCATGACGGCGTCGGTAGGGCCGTCGCCGAAGGTCAGGAAACGCTCGAAGACCCGGCGGATCGATGCGATGTTGGCGTCGATATCGGCATCGGACAGCAGCTTGCGGCTTTCATCCTTGCCGGACGGATCACCGATCTTGGTCGTGCCCCCGCCCATGACCACGATCGGCTTATGTCCCGTCTGCTGCAGCCGCCGGAGCATCATGATCTGAACCAGGCTGCCGACATGGAGCGACGGCGCCGTCGCGTCGAAACCGATATAGCCAGGAACCATTTGTGCCAAAGCGAGGCAGTCCAGCGCCGGTCCATCGGTAAGCTGGTGGATATAGCCGCGCGTATGCAATACATTTAGCAGTTCGGAGCGATAGCTTGTCATGGCGCGCGCGCCTAGCACGTGATAGCGGCATTGGACAGCATTTTGGCGATCAGCAAGGGTGTTGGGGGGATGGAGTTCGATCTTGTGTGCCATGCCGCGTCGCGCATGCCCGCGATCGAGGCCGTGCGGGTGCAGGTGGAGCGCCAGCATGGGTGGCGCCTTGCCCTGCAATACCAGGTGGTCGGCGATATCTCGACAGTGGTGATGCCGCTCATCATGGCGCAGGAGCGCGCCGACGAGCTGTGGCGCACGACCTGCTTCGAGCTGTTCCTGAGCCGGCCCGGGATCGAGGGCTATCTTGAGCTGAACTTTTCGCCATCGAGCCGTTGGGCGGCCTATGGCTTTGAACGCTATCGGTCGGGTCGCAAGATCATGGACCGGCTCGAGGTGTCCCGGCTGGATATACGCGTCAGCCCCAACACGCTGGAACTTGGCGTTATGGTCGACATCAGCTGTATTGCACCCGAAAAGCACAGCGTGACCTGGCAGGCGGGCCTTTCGGCGATCGTCGAGACAAAGGACGGAGAGAAGAGCTATTGGGCACTGGCGCATGGCGCCGACAAGCCCGATTTCCATCGCCGGGATTGCTTTGTGGCGCTTCTGGAGGCACCAGCCTCCGAATGAAGTTCGGTATCGACAGGCTCATTGCCGAGCCAGGGCTGCGTGCCCCGCTCAAAGGCCGGCGGGTGGCCCTGCTTGCTCACCCTGCCTCGGTCACTGAAGGGCTGGTCCATTCGCTCGACGCACTCTCGGCTTGCGGCGATCTGCGCCTCAGCGCGGCCTTCGGGCCCCAACATGGGCTGCGCGGGGACAAGCAGGACAATATGGTGGAGTCGCCCGATTTCGCCGATCCGCTGTACGGTATCCCCGTCTTCAGCCTCTATGGCGAGGTCCGCCGGCCAACCGACGGGATGCTGGACAGCTTTGATGTCCTGCTGGTCGATCTCCAGGATCTGGGCTGTCGCATCTACACCTTCGTCACCACCCTCCTCTATGTCCTCGAGGGGGCGGCACGGACCGGCAAGTCGGTGTGGGTGCTGGACCGGCCCAACCCGGTCGGGCGCCCGGTGGAGGGGCTGACTCTGCAGCCGGGATGGGAAAGCTTCGTCGGCGCCGGCCCGATGCCGATGCGCCATGGCATGACGCTCGGTGAACTGGGGCGCTGGTTCATCCGCCATTTCAACCTCGACGTAGATTACCGGGTCATCGAGATGGAGGGCTGGTCCCCGGATGCGGGGCCGGGCTTTGGCTGGCCGCAGGATCGACTATGGGTCAATCCCAGCCCCAATGCCCCTAATCTCAACATGGCGCGCGCCTATCCCGGCACGGTGATGCTGGAAGGCGCCAGCCTGTCGGAGGGGCGCGGGACAACCCGGCCGCTCGAGCTGTTTGGCGCGCCCGATATCGACGCACGGCAAGTGATCGCGCAGATGCAGCGGATGGCGCCTGAATGGCTGGCCGGTTGCGCCTTGCGCGACTGCTGGTTCGAGCCGACTTTCCACAAGCATGTCGGGCAATTGTGCGCGGGCGTTCATGTCCATGCGGAGGGTGGCTTCTACGACCACGCAGCTTTCCGGCCCTGGCGCCTGCAGGCGCTCGCCTTCAAGGCGATCCGCGCCCTTTATCCCGATTATCCGCTCTGGCGCGATTTTCCCTATGAATATGCGTTCGGTAAGCTGCCGATCGATGTGATCAACGGCGGTCCGGGCTTGCGCGAATGGGTAGATGATCCGGCGGCCGCGCCCGGTGATCTCGATCAAGCCGCGCGGAAAGATGAGCTTGCCTGGTCAGAGGAACGCCAAGCCTGCCTGATTTATTGAAAACAGCGCAGGCTAAAGCTTGCGGCTGAGTTCGCGCATCGCGTCGTCGAGGCCGGCCAAAGTGAGCGGATACATGCGGCCGTTCATGATCCTGCGGACGAGGCCGTTGGACAGGTCGTAATGCCACCTGTTCTCGGGCACGGGGTTGAGCCATGCCGCGGCGGGATAGGTGCTGGTCAGCCGATCGAGCCAGACGCTGCCCGCTTCCTGGTTGAAATGCTCGACCGAGCCGCCCGGCTGGGTGATCTCATAGGGGCTCATGGCGGCGTCGCCGACCAGGATCAGCTTGTAGTCATGGCCATATTTATGAAGGATGTCCCATGTCGGCGTCCGCTCGGCAAAGCGGCGGCGATTGTCTTTCCAGAGCCCCTCATAGGGACAATTGTGGAAGTAGAAGAACTCCATGTTCTTGAATTCGGCGCGGGCCGCCGAGAACAGCTCCTCGCAGACCCTGACATAGGGATCCATCGACCCGCCGACATCGAACAGCAGCAGCAGCTTGACGGCATTGTGCCGTTCGGCGCGCATATGGATGTCGAGCCAGCCGCGCCGGGCTGTGCCGGAGATCGTCGCGTCCAGGTCCAGCTCCTCTGCGGCGCCCTCCCGTGCGAAGCGACGCAGGCGCCGTAGTGCCACCTTGATGTTGCGCGTGCCAAGCTCCCGGTTGGAATCGAGATTGGCGAAGTCGCGCTGCTCCCAGACCTTGACCGCGCGCTTGTGGCGGGACTCGCCGCCGATGCGCACGCCCTCGGGATTGTAGCCGCTGTTGCCGAATGGCGACGTGCCGCCGGTGCCGACCCATTTGTTGCCGCCCTGGTGCCGGCCTTTCTGTTCCTCAAGGCGCTTCTTGAGGGTTTCCATGATCTCGTCCCAGGAGCCGAGCGCCTTGATCTTCTCCATCTCCTCGGGAGAAAGGAATTTCTCTGCGATCGCCTTCAGCCAGTCTTCGGGGATGGCCGCGTTGTCCTCGCCATAGCTCGTCTCGAGCCCCTTGAAGACCTTGGCGAAAACCTGGTCGAAACGGTCATAGAGCGTCTCGTCCTTCACGTAGACGGCGCGGGAGAGAAAATAGAACTCCTCCGGGTTCTGCTGGATGACCTCGGCGTTCAAAGCCTCCAGAAGCACCAGATGCTCCTTCACCGAAGCCGGGATGCCGGCGGAGCGCAATTCATCGAGAAGGTTGAGGAGCATGCTCGGTCCTATAGCCGGGCTGACAGAATCCGCCAGACGCCAGCAATGGCAAACACTTTTTTCACCCTTTCCCGATAGTGACCGCCGAATAAACCTTGTTTCGGAGAGGATGCACAGCGGGGGACAGCGGGTGCATCACGATCGGATATTGGCGGAGCTTGGCAACAGGGCGGGGGACATGGCTCTGCGCTGCAGCGACGCAGCAGGTTTTCTCGCACGCCTTGATCGCAGCATCGACAAGGAAGCGGCCGTTCTCAGCCAACTGACCGTCCAGATGGACCATCTCGCCGGCTATCAGAATGCCTGCGAGGAGGCGAGCGCGGAACTGCAGCAAACGGCCGACTATGCCGACAGCTTGCTGCACAAGGGGCACAAGACGGCGGAAGCGTCGCTGGCGGACATTGCCACCCTGGTCGACGATGTCATGCGCCTCGACGAACAGTTGCAGGGCTTTCTGGGCGTGCTGGAGTCAGTCAGCAGCATTTCCGAACAGATGAGCCGGATTGCGGTGCAGACGCGCCTGCTCGGCCTTAACGCGTCAATCGAGGCGGCCCGAGGCGGGGAGGCCACGAAGGGCTTCGCGGTGGTTGCCGAGGAGGTCCGCCGATTGGCCCTCGACGCCAATGAATCGGCGGCGCGCGTCTCCAACCAAATTCAGCGGCTGGACACCGGCGCCAGGTCGCTGATCGACCGGGTCAAGGCGAACGTCACGGTGGCGGACAGGGTCGGCGGCGAGATCGACCAGCTGCGACTGACCATGACGGAAACGGCTGCGCTCGTTTCCCAGTTCCGGGGGCGTTCGGCCGATATCGGCAACAGGACGGTCCACTCCACTCAGGCGACGCAAGCCCTGCATGAGGCGCTGCATGAATTCGCTCGGATTTCCAACGATAATGCGGCATTGGCGGGCGATGCGAGCAGCCGCGTCGGTGAGCTTGAGGACTGGGCCAACGACATTCTCGATGCGACGGCGCACAGCGGTGTCGAGATCACGGCCAGCCAATATATCGAGCGGGCGGCGGCGGGATGCGCCGAGATCATGGCGTGCATCCGCACCGCGATCCGAAGGGGCGAACTGACCGAGGCCGATGTCTTCGACACAGATTATGTGCCTATCGCGGGCACGGACCCGGTTCAGTACCGGACGCGCTTCGTTGATTTCGCGGACCGCCATCTCCGGCCCATGCTGGACGAGCAGACGGCGCGGGACGCGACGATCTTCGGCTGCTGCTTGGTCGACCGCAACGGCTTCCTGCCGACCCATATCAGCCTGCGTAGCCAGCCCCAGCGGCCCGGCGAGCTGGACTGGAACACCGAGCATGCCCGCAACCGCCGGTTCTTCCTCGACAACCAGACGCGCCGGGTGATGAACCGCGAGGGTGACTATTTCGTCTGCACCTATCGGCAGGATCTTGGCGACGGCCATTACCGGGCCCTGCGCAGCGTCCTCGTGCCCATGGCGATCGGAGACCGCCGCTGGGGTGTCTATGAGCTCGGCTATCTGATCTGAGGCATGTTCAGCTGCTGCGCCGCGCCATGAAGGCGAGCCGCTCGAACAGCATGATGTCCTGCTCGTTCTTGAGGAGGGCGCCATGCAGTGGCGGGATGGCCTTGGTGGGGTCACGCGACTGGAGCACGTCGAGCGGCATGTCCTCGGCCAGGAGGAGCTTCAGCCAGTCGAGCAGTTCCGATGTCGACGGCTTTTTCTTGAGGCCCGGCACCTCGCGCACTTCGTAGAATATTTCGAGCGCGCGGCTGACCAGCACCTTCTGGATGCCGGGGAAATGCACGTCGATGATCGCGCGCATCGTGTCATGGTCCGGAAACTTGATGTAGTGGAAGAAGCAGCGGCGCAGGAAGGCGTCGGGCAGCTCCTTTTCATTGTTGGAGGTGATGACGACGATCGGCCGCTCCGCCGCCTTGATCGTCTCGCCGGTCTCGTACACATGGAATTCCATCCGATCGAGTTCCTGGAGGAGATCGTTCGGAAACTCGATGTCGGCCTTGTCGATCTCGTCGATGAGAAGGACCGGCAGCCGCTGGGACGTGAAGGCGTCCCATAGCTTCCCTTTCTTGATGTAGTTGCGGATGTCGTGCACCCGCTCGTCGCCCAGCTGGCCGTCCCGCAGGCGGGCCACCGCGTCATATTCGTAGAGGCCCTGATGCGCCTTGGTCGTCGACTTCACGTTCCATTCGATCAGCGGCGCGTCCAGCGCCTTGGCGATCTCCTGGGCGAGGACGGTCTTGCCAGTCCCCGGCTCGCCCTTCACCAGCAGCGGGCGGCGCAGCAGGACGGCTGCATTGACCGCGACCTTCAGATCGTCGGTCGCCACATAATCTTCCGTGCCCTGAAAACGCATGCCTGTTTGTCTCCGGTGAGTTGCTTCTCACCTTCGCTTAGGCAGCGTCAGGAATTGGTGCAAGTGTGCGGTGGGACGTGTCGGTCTCAGAAACGGGTTGCCTTGCGTGCCTGGGACCGAGCCTGCAGCAGGTCCCATATGCCGCCATGCTGCGTCAGCAGCTGATTGGCGCCGAAATGCACCGCGCGGCAGATTCTCGGGTCGTCATCAAGGCCGGCAAGAATGTTGAGCGTGTCATGCCGGTTGGGTATGACGAGGAGCGGCGGGTCAATGCCAAGACGCGCGCTGCCGCCGTCCAGCAAGGCGCGAATGGCGCTCCAGTCCAGAATCAGGGCGATGGCAGCGCCCAGCGCGCAGCCGCGCCGGTCGGATTGGGCAAGCATTTCGATCGCATGACGTTGCTGCGAGACAAGCGTAGAAGTCCGGTCCTGGCCGGCGGTGCTAGGCGCGGGGCCGGCCGCCACAACGATGCGGTTGAGATAGGCACGTTCGCGCGCGAATCCGTCGACCGCCTTGACCAGCCATCTCCGCGCGGCGTTCTCGGCGATCCGGGTAGCGGCATGACTGATCAATCCGGGGGCCTGGCCGTGCAGCAGGCTAAGGTGATGGACCGCGTCCGCGAAGTCGGTCGAGTTGCGGACGAAGCCGTCCGGCGTGCGGGCAATCGCGCCGGCGCAATAGCCGTGAGCGGCGGTGCCCTTGGTCGCCAATAGCCCTCCCAGCAATTCCGCCGTCGAGGTTGAATGGATAAAGAAGGGCATAGTCTTCATTCGCGATGCTCGCCAAGCTGACCGCTATAAAGCGGTACAGTTCGCCCCCACACGCCTTATAGCCCGTTCACCGTAAACGGAGTCTTTAAGACGCTCCCCAAAATGGTCGGAGGGTGTCCGGAATCAAGACAGAATGGCGGAAATCAGCACTGAAATGGACGTTATTCTGCCCCCACGGTCGGTAGAGTCGGCCGTTACCAGTCCCGGACGCGCAGATTCTCCTGCATCATCCGGCGCGTCTCGAACCGGGGAGCGAGGAAGCTGTAGAAGAACCAGTCCTTCAGGCCGAAGGGCGTCGCGTGGTAGAGAATGCGTTCCCAGAGCGTCCAGCGGACATGCGTGTTCGCGCCGCGACGGGGAGACGGCAGGCACCACAGCTTCATGGAGCCGGTGCCTCTACCCTGCTTGTAGATTCGCTGCATCAGTTCATGGTCATAAAGCACGTAGGACCAGCCGGGGCTCATCGGACCGCCGGCCGCACGTAAGGCTTCGGTTCGAAAGCACTGGCCATAGGAGCCGACATGCCCCTGGCGCGACAGCAGCATCCTGGTAGCCACCATGCGCAGCCGTCGCAGCCAACCCCGCAGGGAAAGCGGCTGGCAATAGACGTCTATCGCCTGGGCGACCACATGCGCGCCGCCGCCGATCAGCCGCTCCGCCTCGGCGAGATAATGGGCCGGATAGACCGTGTCGGCGTCCCAGAAACACACGAGCGGCGTGTCGACGGCGTCGAATCCGGCCGAAAGCGCGAAGAGGTGGCCGGGCCTTTCCTCCCTCAGATAGACGACATCCACGTCCGGCGCCTGGGCCAGGATGCTCTTGCAGAGTGCCTCCGACCCGTCCGTGGAATTGTTGTCGACCAGGATCAGGCGAAAAGTGGTGCCGCGCTGGGCAATCGCTGATTCGATCGTGCCCCTGATGAAGTTCAGTTCATTGAAATAGGGGATGATGACCGACCAGGTCGGCGCGGCGGCTGGCATGTTGGGCGATCAGGGCTGCTTTTCGAACGCCGCAGTCAGTTCGAGCTGTATCGGATCGGGCACGAGGGCGAGGCCATAGCCCATGCCGAAGTCGCCGCGATTGATGCTGCCGGTGGCATGGAAGCCGACCGTCTCCTTCGATCCCGCTTGCGGCACGCCCTTTCCGGCGCCCACGAAGCGCGCCTTGAGCGTGACCGGCCTGGTAATGCCGCGCAGGGTCAGATTGCCTGTCACGACAGCCTCAGTGCCTGCGACCTGAACGCGTGTCGAGACGAAGCGGGCGTCGGGATATTTGGCGCTGTCGAAAAAGTCCGGTCCCAGCATATGCTTGGTGAGGTCGGCGCTGACCGTCGAAAGCGACGCGACGGGAATGGTCACGTCCAGCTTTGCGTTGGCAGGCTTGGCAGGATCGAGGACGAGCGTGCCGGTCACATTGCCGAACTGTCCGAAATAATCATTGAACCCCATATGGTTGACCCGCCAGCCGACCAGAGTGTGATGGGGATCGACGCTGTAGGTGCCGGCCACGACGCGGCCCGGATCAGGCTTGCCGGGCGCCTCGGTCGGCATTTGCTGCGCGATGACGATCGGCGCTGCGGCAATGGCGGCAAGGGATAGCAGGAACAGCGCAGTCGGCTTTCGCATGGATTTTCCTCCTCAAGCTTCGTCGTGATGTTCAGCGCCCCCTGCTGTATACGCCTGGCCCGATGATTGTGCACCGGGCCAGGCGGCTTGATCAGTTCTTGTCCTTGTCGACCAGCTTGTTGGCGCCGATCCACGGCATCATCGCGCGCAGCTGGGCGCCGACCTGCTCGATCGGATGGGCAGCGGCGGTCTTGCGCGCTGCCTTCAGCTCGGGCTGGCCGGCGCGGTTGTCGAGGACGAAGTTCTTCACGAACCGGCCGCCCTGGATGTCGGCAAGCACGCGCTTCATCTCGGCCTTGGTTTCCGGCGTGATGATGCGGGGGCCAGTGGTGATGTCGCCATATTCGGCGGTGTTGGAGATGGAGTAGCGCATGTTGGCGATGCCGCCCTCATACATGAGGTCGACGATCAGCTTCACCTCGTGGAGGCACTCGAAATAGGCCATTTCCGGCGCATAGCCCGCCTCGACCAGCGTCTCGAACCCGGCCTGGATGAGGTGGGTGAGGCCGCCGCAGAGCACGGCCTGCTCACCGAACAGGTCGGTTTCGCACTCTTCCCGGAAGTTGGTCTCGATGATGCCCGAACGGCCGCCGCCGACACCGCTCGCATAGGCCAGCGCGAGGTCATGGGCATTGCCCGTCGCATCCTGATGGACGGCCATGAGGCAGGGAACGCCGCCGCCGCGCACATATTCGCTGCGCACGGTGTGACCCGGACCCTTGGGCGCGACCATGATGACGTCGATTTCCTTCGACGGCTCGATCAGGCCGAAATGGATGTTGAGGCCGTGGGCGAAGGCGAGCGCGGCGCCCGGACGGATATTGTCGCGGATGTCAGCTTCCCAGATCGCCGCCTGATGCTCGTCGGGCGCCAGGATCATGACGATGTCGGCCCATTTGGCCGCGTCGGCATTGCTCAGCACCTTGAAGCCTGCGCCTTCGGCCTTCTTGGCGCTGGCGGAGCCGGGGCGCAGGGCGATGGCAACCTCGGCAACGCCCGAGTCGCGCAGGTTCTGGGCGTGGGCGTGGCCCTGGCTGCCATAGCCGACGATGGCGATCTTCTTGCTGGTGACGAGGCCGATATCGGCATCACGATCATAATAAACACGCATTGGTCTGATCCTATCTAGAAAGGGTCATGCTGAATATGCTTCAGCGTCCATTTGAAACCTTATGCGACGCGCGCATGCCTCAATATGGACCCTGAAACAAGTTCAGGGTGACGGGGAAAAGCAGGTTTACGGGTCAGGCGGCTTGGGCCCCTCGCACAAGGCCGACCACGCCGGTCCGGCCGACTTCAACAAGGCCGATCTGGCGCATCAGGTCGACAAAGCTGTCGATCTTGTCGGTGGGACCTGTGATCTCGAAAATGAAGCTTTCGATCGTGGTGTCGACAACCTTGGCGCGGAACACATCGGCGAGACGCAGCGCCTCAATGCGATCCTCGCCGGTTCCGGCGACCTTGACGAGTGCCAGCTCGCGCTCGACGAAGGGGCCGGTCTCGGTCAAATCGATCACGCGATGCACCGGCACCAGTCGATCGAGCTGTGCGATGATCTGATCGATCACCTTGAGCGGGCCGTTGGTGACGATGGTGATGCGGCTGATGCGGTGATCCGTGCCGATATCGGCAACGGTCAGGCTTTCGATATTATAGCCCCGCGCGGTGAAGAGGCCGGCAATCCGGGCCAATATCCCCGCTTCATTGGTGACAGTGACGGAAAGGACGTGCCGTTCGCTTTGTTGTTCGCGAATGTGCATCAGTTCAAGTTCCTATTCTGAATTTCCCGAATCTCTCGCGTATGCGCAATGGAAGTCACACCAGCGCCTTGGCTTCGTCGTCCATGGTGCCCGAGACCTGGCTGGGATCGAGCAACATGTCGGTATGGGCGGCGCCGCTCGGGATCATAGGGAAGCAGTTGGAAAGCTTGGCCACCCGGCAGTCGACAAGCACCGGCCCCGGCGTCGCGATCATCCGGGCGATGCCGCTTTGCAGTTCCTGGATGTTCTCGATGCGGATGCCGGTCCAGCCATAGGCCTGCGCCAGCTTCACGAAATCGGGTAGGCTGTCCGAATAGCTGTTGGAATAGCGGCTCTCATAGGTCAGCTCCTGCCATTGGCGGACCATGCCCATATATTCGTTGTTGATGATGAAGAGCTTGACCGGCAGGCGATATTGCGTGGCCGTGCCCATCTCCTGGATGTTCATCTGCACCGAGGCATCGCCCGCGACGCAGATGACGAGCGAATCGGGATTGCCGAGCTGCGCGCCGATGGCGGCGGGAAAGCCGTAGCCCATCGTCCCGAGTCCGCCCGAGGTCAGCCATTTATTGGGCGCGTCGAAGTGGAAATGCTGGGCGGCCCACATCTGATGCTGGCCGACCTCGGTCGTGATGATGACGTCCT
This sequence comes from Sphingobium sp., assembly GCA_035490755.1. Lineage (GTDB taxonomy): Bacteria > Pseudomonadota > Alphaproteobacteria > Sphingomonadales > Sphingomonadaceae > Sphingobium. Next base: position 10,024 of record DATJLC010000324.1, on the reverse strand, counting down.
TGCCGCGCGTGGCGGAGAAGAGCTCCGCGATCGCCCGCTGCGGCATGATCTCCGTCCCGGTCTCGACATAATCGAGGCTGCGGCGCGCGCGCCATCCCTCGATCCGCGCCCACCATTCGGTCAAATCGGGCAGAGGCCGGTTGAGCTTTTCCAGCCCCGCCAGGAGCGCGGCCATGGCGTGCCCGACATCGCCGACGATGCCCAGGTCGGCATGGACCGTCTTGTTGATCGAGCTGCGGTCGATATCGACGTGGATCTTGCGGCTGTTGGGCGCAAAGGCATCCAGCCGGCCGGTCACGCGGTCGTCGAAGCGGGCGCCGAGGCAGACGATGAGGTCCGCCTTGTTCATCGCCATATTCGCCTCATAGGTGCCGTGCATGCCGAGCATGCCGAGCCATTGCGGCGAGGAGGCGGGAAAGGCGCCGAGGCCCATCAGCGTCGAGGTGACGGGCGCGCCGATCCGTTCGGCCAAGGCGCGCAGCGATTGGCTCGCGTCCGGCCCGCTGTTGATGACGCCGCCGCCGGTATAGAGGATCGGGCGTTCCGCCTCGGCGATCATGGCCACGGCCTGGGCAATCGCCTCGGCATCGGGCTCCACCTGGGGATGATAGCTCGGGTGGATGGCGCAGACGGGCGGCTCGAACGGCGCGGTTGCGACCTGAACGTCCTTGGGAATGTCGATGACGACCGGACCCGGACGGCCGGAGGTCGCGATGTGGAACGCCTCGTGGATTGTCGCGGCGAGATTGGCCGGATCCTTCACGAGATAATTATGCTTGGTGCAGTGCCGAGTCAGGCCGACCGTATCGGCTTCCTGAAAGGCGTCCGTGCCAATGAGGTGGGTCGCGACCTGGCCGGTGATGACGATGAGCGGGATCGAGTCCATCAGCGCATCGGTGATGCCGGTGATCGCGTTGGTCGCGCCGGGGCCGGAAGTGACGAGGACGACGCCCGGCTTGCCGGTCGAGCGGGCATAGCCCTCCGCCATGTGGGTCGCGCCCTGCTCATGGCGGACGAGGACATGCTTGATCTTCGGATGGTTGTAGATCGTGTCGTAAATGGGCAGCACCGCGCCACCCGGATAGCCGAACACGGTATCGACACCCAGGTCGATCAGGCACTGAACCAGTATTTCCGCGCCGCTGCGTTCGGCCACGTCACATTCTCCCACAAGGCGAGTTATCCAGCTTTTGGCGAGCCGGACCCGATTGGCAAGGTTGCGGCCTCTAATTGACAGAAAATGACCTGTCAACAGATAGCGTTGTAATTAAATTGCTATCTGATCGATGAAATCATCATATTGCGTCTCATTTATGCGCGTCCAGCCGGGGGGCGGCTGGTTGGCGAACCAGGTATATTGCCGCTTGGCGTAGCGGCGGGTGTCGATTTTTACCCGCTCGGCCATTTGCTCCGCGTCGAGATCGCCTGCCAGAAAGGCCGCGATGGGCCTGACGCCGATGGCGCGCATGACCGGCAGGCTGTCCGGCAAATTCCGGGCGAGGAGGGCCTCTACCTCCGCAAGGGCGCCCTCGGCGATCATCGCGTCGAAGCGCGCGTCGCACCGCCGGATCAGCCAGGCGCGGTCGGGCAGGAGGATGACGGGGTGCAGGGTGATGCTGTGCTTGATGCCGCCGGCGCGCTCCGCCTGCCAGGCCGAAAGCGGACGCCCGGTCGAACGGATGACCTCCAGCGCGCGCGCGACCCGGCTGGTGTCGCCGGCATTGAGGCGGGCCGACGCGGCAGGATCCTCCGCGCGCAACGCTTCATGAGCCTCAGTGACGGGGAGCGCCCGAACTGCGGCGCGGATGGCCGGATCGATGTCCGGAACCGGCGCGATGCCGTCGAGCAGGGTGCTGATATAGAGGCCGGTGCCGCCCACCAATATGGCCGGTCGCCCGAGCCCGTGCGCCTCGGCGATCGCGGCCTTCGCTTCACTGGCCCAGCGCGCGGCGGAGTAGCTTTCCGCCCCATCGACATGGCCGAAAAGCCGGTGCGGGGCGATCGCCATGTCCTCTGCACCGGGGCGGGCGGAGAGGATGCGAAGATCGGCATAGACCTGACTGGCATCGGCGTTGATGATGATGCCATTGCAGGCCTGTGCGACGCGAAGCGCCAATGCGCTCTTGCCGCTGGCGGTTGGTCCGGCAATAAGCGCGACGGGCGGCTTGCCCGAGCCCGCCGAAGCCAAATCCGAAGAAGGAGCGATATCTGTCATGTTCGTAGCGACCCTTATCGCGGGCGACGTTTTGCGTCATGAGGATATCGCGGCTGCCCGCGACGCCATCGCTGGCGCCGGTGGTGCCCCGGAGCCGCATACATGGATCGACGAGGATATCGCGGCCGACATCCTGTTCAACGGCGATCCGGTGGCTGCGCGAAACGCCATTGCGGCGCTCGACCTGCCTGTCGACCATGTCGTCCAGCCGATCGCCCATCGGGAGAAGCGCCTGCTCATAGCGGACATGGATTCGACCATGATCACGGTCGAGTGCATCGACGAGCTGGCCGACTATGCGGGCCTCAAGGCGGAGGTCGCCGCCGTGACCGAGCGCGCGATGCGGGGCGAGCTTGATTTTGCTGCCGCGCTCGATGGGCGCGTGGCCCTGCTGAAGGGCATGGAGGAATCGGTTCTTGACCTGTGCCGGACCGAACGGGTCAGACTGACGCCGGGTGCGCGCGTGCTTATCCGCACGCTCCGGGCGCGGGGATGCCACACGGTGCTGGTGTCGGGCGGCTTCACCCATTTTACGGGGCCGGTTGCGAAGGAGATCGGCTTCCATGATGCCGTCGCCAATGTGCTGGAGATAGCGGAGGGCAGGCTGACAGGCACCGTGCGCACGCCGATCGTCGATGCCGAGCGCAAGCGGACGGAACTGATCGGCCATGCCGCCGAGCTGCGGATCGACCTGTCGGACACGGTCGCGATCGGCGACGGCGCCAATGACATACCGATGATCGCGGCGGCGGGGCTGGGCATCGCCTATCACGCCAAGGAAAAGGCGCGCGCGGCCGCCGATGCGGCGATCGACCATGGCGATCTGACGGTCGTGCTCCATGCGATGGGCATTGCGCGGCGGGATTGGGCGAAGGATTGACGGCTCCTCCGAGGGCGCTGTTTTAAACCGCCCATGAACCGATGAGCTGGTCGATGGTTGTGTCCATCCACCAGCTCCAAGAGGCGAGCGTGAAAGATACCATCCGCGAGCCCCTGGAAGCCGACACCCTCCCGGCGGCGCCACCGCCGCCGCCGGGCATCGTGAAGCTCGTCGGGGCCGGAATCGTCACCGGCGCCGCTGATGACGATCCGTCGGCGATCGGCACCTATGCGAGTGCCGGAGCGAAGTTCGGCCTAGGGTTCCTGTGGGTCGCGCCTGTCCTGCTGCCGATGATGTACGTGGTCGTATATCTGTCGGCGAAGATCGGGCAGGTCTATGGCAAGGGCCTGTTCGCCTGCATCCGCGACCATTTTCCTAAATGGGTGCTGATGCCAATGGTGATCCTCGCCTTCACCGGCAATATCATCGAGGCCGCGGCAGACCTTGGCGGGATGGGGGCGGCGATCAACCTGCTGATCCCGGTTCCGGTTCCCGTGATTGTCGTGGGCACCGCCGCGATCATCTTCACGATCCAGTATTTCGGCTCCTATACGCTTATCCGCCGGATCTTCCGCTGGCTGGCGCTCATCCTGTTCGCCTATGTCGCGGCTGCGATCATGGTCCGACCTGATCCCATGCAGGTGCTGCATGCCACCTTCATTCCGCAAGTGAAGCTGGATGCCGAATTCCTCGCGCTCGTGGTGGCCTGCATCGGCACGTCGCTCTCGGCCTATGTGTACACCTGGCAGTCGAACCAGGAGGTGGAGGAGCAGATCGCCATCGGCCGCCGCCATATCTGGCAGCGAAGGGGTGCAACGCGGCGGGAGATGAAACGCACCAGCCGCGACGTGCTGACCGGCATGATCTTCTCCAACGTCATCCTCTATTTCATCATCCTCTCGACCGGCCTGACGCTGCATCCCGCAGGCCAGACCGAAATCGCGACGGCCGCCCATGCCGCGGCCGCGCTCGAGCCGCTGGCCGGTGCTGCCGCCAAATATGTGTTTGCGGCGGGGGTGATCGGCGTCGGCTTTCTCGCCGTGCCCATCATGACGACGGGCGCTGCCTATGACGTGGTGCAGGGGCTGGGCCGGCAGGGCAGCCTTCACGACCAGCCGAGCGAGAACAGGTTCTTCTATGGCATCATCGCGGTTGTGACGGCGCTGGCCGTGATGATGAATTTCCTTGGGTTCAACCCGATGCGCGCATTGGTCTGGTCGGGCATTGTGCAGGGATTTTCCGTGCCGCCGCTGCTTCTCATCATGATGATCCTGACCAACAGTCGCGGCGTGGTCGGCGCGCGCACCAATGGCTGGTGGACCAACCTGCTGGGATGGACGACAACCATCGTCACCTTTCTGTGCACAGGCGCTTTGGTGGTGAGCTGGTTTGCTTGAAGGCGCTTAATTGTAGCGGGCGGCCGTCGCGCGGATGAGGGCGATCATGTTGGGGATGCCCTGGGTGCGGTTGGAGGACAGCTGGTTCCTGAGATCGAAGGGGGCGAGGGCGCCTTCGATGTCGGCGGCAGCTACGTCCGCGATGCTCCTGTCCTGAACGGTGAGGAGGACCAGGGCGATGATGCCCTTGGTGATGGCGGCGTTGCTGTCGGCGAGGAAGTGGAGGCGTCCGTCGGGCAGGCGCGTCGGATAGACCCAGACCGCCGCCGAGCAGCCCCGCACCAAAGTCGCGTCGGTTTTGAGCGCATCCGGCATGGGCTCCAGTGCCCGGCCAAGATCGATCAGCAGGCGATAGCGCTCGTCCGCGTCGAGCAGCTCATATTCCTCGAAAACGTCTGAAACTGTGGCGGTCATGGCCGCCATATAGGTGGTGCGGGCGATTTGCCCAGAGCAAAAATGCGAGGCTTGGGGCGGATTGTGAGCGGGCCTGATCCACCGCCGTTCGGCAAGCGGACCAGGCCCGGCCGCAGCGCAATCAGCCGCCGTTGAACGCCACCATGGCGTACAGCATCGCGATCGAGAGCAGCACATTGGTGCGGCTGAACATCATGGCGGCGGTCGCCGCCTTCGCCTTGGCCGCGTCATCCGCAGGCACGATGCCCAGCGCCTTCTTCTGGTTCGGCCAGATGAACACCCAGACGTTGAAGGCCATGATGAGGGCCAGCCACATGCCGATGCCGATCAGCTCAAACCCCGGCACGAAGGTCAGGGCCTCGACCAGATAGCCGGAAAGATGCGCGACGATCAGGCCGGTGACAACCGTGAGCACGGCGCCCCAGCGGAAGAAGAACAGGGCGCTGGGCGCGATGTACTTGGAAACGCCGGGCTTCAGCTCGGCTGGAACCTTGGGCATGGTCGGGATCTGGACGAAGTTGAAATAATAGAGAAGGCCGATCCAGACGATGCCGAAAAAGAGGTGGAGCCAGCGGAAGATCTGGTTGAGACCCGCGCTGCCTTCTGGAAGATTGCCGTAGCCGATGATGACGGCCGCCGCGAGCAGCAGCCCCACCAGCAGCACAAGATGAAGATTGCCGAAGAATTTTGCCATGTTGCTCCCCTGCTTGCGCGGACCCCTCATTTTGCGGTGGTCCGCCAGTTGACCGCGGGAAGCTAGGGGAAAATCGCCAGCCTGTCACATCGAAACTTTCCGCAGATGCAATTGGCGGTTCGCCCCCTGAACCAAATCATGGCCGGCACGTTCGCCTGGACATGTGCATCGCACCAATTGCATCGACCGGCTTTTCGTTGCAGAGAATCCTCAACGGCAAGGGGGCTCGCGCGCTGTCCCCCAGCCGAACAACGGATAGAGGAACCGCGTGATGAGCCATGACGAAGAAACCCGCGACGCCGTCAATGGCAAGGTCGACGTGCCGGAGGAAGTGGCGGAGGCGGTCCGCACCCTGCTGCGCTGGGCGGGCGACGATCCGACGCGCGAGGGCCTGCTCGATACCCCCAAAAGGGTGGCGCGGGCATGGCGGGAGTATTGCGAGGGCTATCTGGAGGACCCCGCTTATCATCTGTCCCGGATTTTCCACGAGGTCGGCGGCTATGACGAGATCGTGCTGCTGAAGGACATTCCGTTCCAGTCGGCCTGCGAACATCATATGGCGCCGATCGTCGGGCATGCCCATATCGCCTATCTGCCGGGCGACTATGTCGTGGGCATCTCCAAGCTGGCGCGCGTCCTGCACGGCTTTTCCCGCAGGCTCCAGGTCCAGGAGCGCCTGACCGCCGAGGTCGCGGACTGCATCTGGGAGAACCTCAAGCCCCAGGGCGTCGCGGTCATCATCGAGGCGACCCATGGCTGCATGACTGGCCGGGGCGTGCGCACGCCAGACGTCATCATGAAGACGAGCCGGATGATGGGCGTCTTCAGAACTGATCAGAAGAGCCGCGAGGAAGTGCTTAGCATGATGGGCTTTTAGGGTGCGGACCCGTTATTTATGAGGATCGAGACATGATTGCCCGGGATGCTGTGGGAGGAGAAGCGCGAAAAACGGGGTTTACCTCCCGTTTGAGCGTTTCGACGCGCCACAGCGCCCGGACAATCATGCCCCGGCGGGGTGGGACGAAGAAGGGCCCTGGAGCGGTCGGCCGATTGCCGGCTACCCCCAGTAGCCGGCTGCACGCCCTCCCTCCCAGAGCCCTTCTTCGTCTCCATCTCGACCTCATAAATAACGGGTCCGCACCCTAATGCCCGGAAACGGTGCATCCCCGACCCCTCCGCTCGCGCTTGTCACCGGCGGGCACCGGCGCCTGGGCGCACGGATCGCCGCTGCCCTGGCCGAGGCCGGCTATGCGCTGGCGATCCATGGCAGCCATGACGCGGCACCCGACGCGGCTTTGCTGCAAAGCCTGAATGGCGCGGGACTCCCCTGGCATGGCTTTGTCGCGGATTTCGCTGATCCGGCGGCCGCGGAAAGCCTTCTCACGGCGGTGGTCGGCCATTTCGGGCGCGCGCCCGACCTGATCGTCAACAGCGCCTCGATGTTCGGGCAGGACCGGATCGACACGGTGGCGCCCGAGGATCTGGCCGCGCATTTCGCTGTCAACGCATCGGCCCCGGCCCTGCTGACCAAGGCTTTTGCCAATGCGACGCGCGATGATCCGACGGGGCGGGAGCGGTCGATCGTCAATATCCTCGACCAGCGCCTGTCGCATCCGCATGGCGACCAGCTTGCCTATACGCTCAGCAAATTCGCGCTCGCCGGCCTGACCCGGGCGAGCGCGCAGGCGCTGGCGCCGCGCATCCGCGTCAACGCCGTGGCGCCTGGCCTGACCATCGTCACGCCCGACTATGGCGCGGAACAGACCCGGCGGCTCGGCGAGATGATGCCGCTCGGCCGCCTTCCGCTGCCGGAGGAGGTGTCGGAGGCGGTGCTCTACCTGGCCCGCGCCCGCGCGACGACGGGCCAGATCCTGCACGTCGACGGCGGCGCGCACATGGTCGCCTATGAGCGGGACTTTGTGAACCTGCTGCGGAATTAGAATAATCAGGATCACAATCCTCCCCGGAACGGGGAGGTGCCCCGAAGGGGCGGAGGGGCCGTGCCTGGTGCATAGCCCCTCCGTCACGCGCTTCGCGCGCGCCACCTCCCCGTTCCGGGGAGGATTGTTTCCGGCGCTGGCCACTCACAGCCAAAGAATAAGCCCGCGAGACTTTCGTCCCGCGGGCCTTCATGTTCAGTCCGGAACGCGGCGCCTCAGGCGGCCTCGTCCTCGCTGGGCTCGGGCGCGATTTCGCCGGGCTCGGCGTTGGGATCATAGGCCTCGGTGAAGCCGGATTCTTCCTTCTCGAACATCGCCGACATGACGTCGACGCCGTCCTTCTGAAGGTCCGCTTCCTCGGGCGAACGGGCAACGTTGACCTTGACGGTCACCGAAACCTCCGGGTGCAGCGCGACGCGGACGTCGAACAGGCCGATGGTCTTGATCGGGCGTTCCAGGATCACCATCGCCTTGGTGACGGCGGTGACGCCATCGGCATGCAGCGCATCGACGATGTCGCGCACCGAGACCGAACCATAAAGCTGGCCGCTGTTCGACGACTGGCGGATCAGGACGATCTGCGTGCCGTCGACACTCTTGGCGGCGGTTTCAGCGTCGCCACGGCGGGCGGCGTTGTCAGCCTCGATCTTGGCGCGGTTGGCCTCGAACAGCTTCTTGTTGGAAGCGTTGGAGCGCAGCGCCTTCTTGTTGGGCAGGAGGAAGTTGCGGGCATAGCCGTCCTTGACGGTCACGACGTCGCCGATCGCGCCCAGCTTCTCGATCCTTTCGAGCAGGATGATTTCCATGGGGGTCAGCTCCTCACTTCACGATATAGGGCAGAAGGCCCAGATGACGGGCGCGCTTGATCGCCTGAGACAGCTCGCGCTGCTTCTTGGCGGAAACGGCCGTGATCCGGCTAGGGACGATCTTGCCGCGTTCGGACACGAAGCCCTGCAGCAGACGGACGTCCTTGTAATCGATCTTCGGCGCATCCTTGGCGGCGAAGGGGCAGCTCTTGCGGCGGCGAAAAAACGGGCGTGCCATGGTTCAGCTCTCCTTATTCGCCGTCGGTGCCGTCGCGGTCGCGGCGCGGGCCACGATCGCCACGATCCTCACGGTCGCCACGACCACCGCGGCGGTCGCCACGGTCGCTCTTGCGCATCATCACCGACGGGCCGCCTTCAAGGGCGTCCACGCGCACGGTCATGTAGCGGATGATATCTTCGTTGATCTGGGTCTGGCGCTCCAGCTCGGCGACAACGCCGGCGGGGGCGTCGATGTTGAGCATCACATAATGCGCCTTGCGGTTCTTGGCGATCTTGTAGGCGAGGGAGCGCAGGCCCCAATTCTCGACCTTGGTCACCTTGCCCTGCTGGCCTTCGATGATCTGTGCGGCGTTTTCCGCCAGCGCGTCGACCTGTGCCTGGGCAAGGTCCTGACGCGCGAGAAAGACATGCTCATAAAGCGGCATGAGTTCATGCGTCCTTGTCTTGGCCGATTGCTGACGGACGCCCCATGCGCACCGCCCCTCCGGCTGTCGTCTGTCACTCTATCGCTCGCCGAAGCGCGCGAAGCGGCGCCTATGGCCGATCATTCCCTGAAAATCAAGGGTGCCGGAAAATCAGGAGCGTTGGCGGCGTTCCCAGCACAAGGCGACGGCGCCATAGGTGCTGACAGCATAAGGCATGAGAAAGGTCAGCGTCAGCTTCAGCCAGTTGACAGGGGCGGATCCGAACAGGGCATCGCCCTGGTTGATGAGGTTGAGCGCAGTGCCGACGATCACGGCGACCTTCAGAGAGCGGAGCGGGACACCGTCCGCCGTGGCGTAGTGAAGGATCAGGCGCCAGGCCCCGATCTGTCCGGGGATTCCCGAATTTTCCAAATGCCCCCCTTGCCGAAGCCAATGCCTATGCGATGCCTATCATAACGGATGCGGCAAGACGAGGCGGCGGGAACACGCGCTTGCGTCGGCGAACCGGCGCGACTAGGGCGCAGCACCATCAGTTCACGATAAACGGGGCACGGGGACGACATGCGGGCATTCATCTTTCCGGGTCAGGGCAGTCAGGCGGTGGGAATGGGCCGGGCGCTCGCCGACGCATCGCCCATCGCGCGCGAGGTTTTCCAGGAGGTCGACGAGGCGCTGGGCCAGCATCTCTTCCGGCTCATGGCCGAGGGACCGGAAAGCGACCTGACCCTGACCGAGAACGCGCAGCCGGCGATCATGGCCAATGCCATAGCGACGCTGCGCGTGCTGGAGCGGGAGGGCAATGTCGCCCTGTCGGCCAAGGCGGATTTCGTCGCCGGGCACAGCCTGGGCGAATACAGCGCACTGTGCGCGGCGGGGGCGGTCGACCTCGCCACCACGGCGCGTCTCCTCAAGACGCGCGGGCGGGCGATGCAGGCCGCGGTGCCGGTGGGCGAGGGTGCGATGGCCGCGCTGCTCGGCGCCGACATCGAGAAGGCCGAGGCGCTGGCGGCCGC
>DATJLC010000323.1:0-1983 GCA_035490755.1 Sphingobium sp. | reverse complement strand
GTCCAAGGTGTCGCTACGAGCGCCTGACCCTCGCGCTCGCAGAACCGGCCGGCGCTGGGCCCGCACCAATCCATGCTCCGAAAACGCGCCGCAGGCATAAAGCTTTCTTTATATCCCGCTTGACCGGAACCCGGGTGAGTGTCACAAACCTCCCATAATCGCTCATTTTGAGCGATTTTCGGCATGTTAAGGGGATTTTGGTTGGCACGGTCTTCCTATCTTTTCACCTCCGAGTCTGTCTCTGAGGGTCATCCGGACAAGGTTTGCGACCGGATTTCGGACGAAATCGTCGACCTGGTTTTCCGCGAAGCCAAAAAGACCGGCATGGATCCGTCCCTGGTGCGCATCGCCTGCGAAACGCTGGCCACCACCAACCGGGTGGTGATTGCCGGGGAGGTGCGCGTGCCCGAATCCCTGCTCAAGAAGGGCAAGGACGGCAAGGTGCTCCTCGATGCCGCCGGCCACCCGGTGGTCAACCCGTCCAAGTTCAAGTCCACCGCGCGCAAGGCCATCCGCACCATCGGCTATGCGCAGGCCGGCTTTCACTGGAAGACCGTCAAGATCGACGTGCTGCTGCATGGCCAGTCGGCCGATATTGCCCAGGGCGTCGATGCGACGGGCAACAAGGATGTCGGCGCCGGCGACCAGGGCATCATGTTCGGCTATGCCAGCCGCGAGACCCCCGAGCTGCTGCCGGCGCCGATCTATTACGCGCACAAGATTCTCGAGACCCTGACCACCGCGCGCAAGGCCAATAATGGTCCGGCCGGCAAGCTGGGGCCGGATGCCAAGAGCCAGGTCACCGTGCGCTACGAAGACGGCAAGCCGGTCGGCGTGACCCAGATCGTGCTGTCGACCCAGCATCTGGATGAGAGCCTGACCTCGGCCGATGTCCGCCGCATCGTCGAGCCCTATATTCATGAGGCCCTGCCCGAGGGCTGGATCAGCAAGGATACGGTCTGGCACGTCAATCCGACCGGCAAGTTCGTGGTCGGCGGCCCCGATGGCGATGCCGGCCTCACTGGCCGCAAGATCATCGTGGACACCTATGGCGGCGCGGCGCCGCATGGTGGCGGGGCGTTTTCGGGCAAGGACCCGACCAAGGTCGACCGCTCGGCCGCCTATGCGGCGCGCTACCTCGCCAAGAACGTGGTTGCCGCCGGGCTGGCCGAGCGCGCCACTATCCAGCTCAGCTATGCCATCGGCGTGGCGCAGCCACTGTCGATCTATGTCGACCTGCACGGCACCGGCAAAGTCGAGGAATCGGTGGTCGAGGCGGCCCTCGCCAAGGTGATGGACCTGACGCCGCGCGGCATCCGCACCCATCTCGATCTCAACAAACCCATCTATGCCCGCACCTCCGCCTATGGCCATTTCGGCCGCAAGGCGGGCCGTGACGGCAGCTTCTCCTGGGAGAAGACCGACCTCGTCGGCGCGCTCAGGGCCGCGGTGAAATAAGGTCAAGCTCATCCACTATCGGTGCCCGGCCCCTGTCACGGGTCCGGGCACTTTGTTATGCAGGCGCCCATGACCAAGCCAGACCACCAGCTCCCCCTGACCCGTTCGGGCGAGCCGCGCGCGTTTTTCGGGCGGCGCTCGGGCAAGAAGCTGCATGATGGCCAGCAGGCGGTGTTCGATGCCACCCTGCCGGCGCTCGAAATCAAGCTGACCGGCGCGCTTGATCCGAAGACGCTGTTCCCTCAGGCGCAAAGGATCATCATCGAGATCGGCTATGGCGGCGGCGAGCACCTGGCGCTCGAGGCTGGGCGGCATCCGGATACGGGGTATATCGGCTGCGAGGTGTTTACCGGCGGCATCGGCAAGATGGTGCAGACCATTGCTGCGGAGAAACTGGGCAATATCAGGCTCTTCACCGACGATGCGTTCAAGCTGCTGGTGCAGCTGCCCGAGGCGTCGGTCGACGAGGTCTACCTGCTCTATCCTGATCCCTGGCCAAAGACGCGCCATCACAAGCGCCGCTTC
>DATJLC010000322.1:0-3254 GCA_035490755.1 Sphingobium sp. | reverse complement strand
CGGCTCCGGCTGCGCCGCTCATGATCTCGGCGCGGATCGCTGCCGGGTCCTCGCCGCGCGGATTGTCGTCGGTGACGATGACGATGTCACCAAGGTCCGTGGCAACCTTGCCCATTTGTGGCCTCTTGCCCGCGTCCCGGTCCCCACCCGCGCCGAACATGACGATCAGCCGCCCGGCGGTATGAGGCCTCAGCGCCTCGATCGCGGCGCGCAGACCATCAGGCGTATGGGCATAATCGACATAGACCGGCGCGCCCGCCCGCGTGATCACCGCGCGCTCCATGCGCCCGCGCACCGGGTGCACCCGCGCCAGGCTGGAGAGCGCATCGGCGGCCTTGGTGCCGGTCGCCATGGCAAGCCCGGCGGCGACGAGTGCGTTTGACGCCTGATAGGCGCCGATCAGCGGCAGCGCGAGCTTGTGCGCCTTGCCCTCGATTGTGATGACCAGGTCCTGTCCCAAGGCCGTCGGCGTGCGGGAATCGAGGCGCAGCGCCTCCCCCTTCTCCCCCACGGTCAGGATGCGAAGTCCCCGCGCCGCCGCGCGCGCGATCACAGCGTCGGAACGCGGATCGTCGGTCCAGATCACCGCTGCGCCGTCGACATCCACCACCTCGTCGAAGAGGCGCATCTTGGCCTCGAAATAGCTGTCCATGTCGCCATGATAATCGAGATGGTCTCGGCTGAGATTGGTGAACGCACCGGCGCGCACCGGCAGCCCCTCGGTCCGGTGCTGGGCGAGGCCATGGCTCGACGCCTCGAAGGCGACATGGCTGATCCCCTCCCGCTTCAGGCCGGACATGTTCGCCAGGAAGGTGACGACATCGGGCGTCGTAAGCCCGGTGGAGACCTGATCGACCGACGTGGTGACGCCGAGCGTGCCGATGGAAGCCGATTTCTCCCCCAGCATCCGCCAGAGCTGGCGCAGCAGCTCGACAGTCGACGTCTTGCCGTTGGTGCCGGTCACGGCCACCACCGTTTCGGGGAACGGTGCGAAATAGCGGGCGGCAATGCGCGCGAACAGGCGGCGGGGATTGGTGTCGGCGATATGGACCGCGCCCTCCACCCGCGCCTCCGGCCGGGCGACCACGGCGACAGCGCCGGCCCGGACCGCATCGGCGATAAAGTTCTCGCCATTGACGCGCGCGCCGGCGAAGGCACCAAAGATAGTGCCCGGCGCGACCTTGCGATGATCGATGGCAAAGCCGGACACGAGCTTGTCATGGGCGTCGGCCGCCAGTCCCTGCACGAGATCGCCGAGCCGCATCAATCCTTGTCCTCCTCTGCCTTCCACAGCAGAGGCGTGAGTTCCGAGACGTCAACGTCGCGATTGGCTTCCGGATAGACACCCAACATCGGCCCCGCCCGCTCGACGAATCGGCGCACGACCGGCGCAGCGGTCCAGGCGGCAGTGCGCAGGCCGAATGTTTCGGCATTGCCCTTGGGTTCGTCCATCATCACCAGAACCACATAGCGCGGATTGTCCATCGGGAAAGCCGCCGCGAAGGTCGTCACCAAAGAATGATGGGCATAACCACCCTCATGCGCCTTTTCGGCACTGCCCGTCTTGCCGCCAACCCGATATCCCTTGGCGTCCGCGCTGCGGCCGGTGCCGTCCAGGACGATGAGGCGCAGGAGCTGGCGCATGCGCGCGCTGGTGGCGGCGGTGAACACGCGGCGGCCCTGCGGCACCTCGCCCTCGCGCAGCTTGAGCATCGTCGCGGGGCGCCAGATTCCGCCGTTGACGAGGGCGGCGTAGGCGCTGGCCAGGTGCAGCGGTGTAACGGCGATGCCATGGCCGTAAGAGGTCGTCATGGTGGTCAGCCGGCCCCAGCTCGATGGCCAGATCGCCCCGGCGCGCTCACGCAGCTCGATCGCGGGCCGCTGGTCGAAGCCGAGCCGGCGATACATGGCCTGAAGGCGCTCGGCGCCCAGCTCGTCGGCGATGCGGGCGGTGACGATATTGGAACTATGCACCAGTGTCTCGGGCACGTTGAGCCAGCGCCCCTGGGGATGATCGTCGCGAATGCGAAAGCCGCCGAGGCTGAGCGGCTCGGTGGCATCATAGCGGCGGCTCATACTGGCCACCACGCCTGCGTCCATGGCGCCGGCGATCGCCAGCGGCTTGAACGTCGATCCCAGTTCATAGACGGACTGGACGACATCGTTGCGCCGGGCGTCCATCGTCCTGCCGCTCAGCTTGTTGGGGTCGAAGACCGGCAGGGACGCCATGGCCACGACCTCGCCGGTATTGGCGTCGAGCACAATCCCGGCGGCCGCGCGCGCCCGGTGCGCGGTCAGACCCTGATAGAGCTCGCTCTCCATCACGGCCTGGACACGCGAATCGAGGGCCAGCACCAGCGGATTGTGGCGATCTGCCGCGTCGGTCAGCCGCTCGTTGAAAGTACGCTCGACGCCCATGCCGCCGGTGCCGTCAATGCTGGTGAAGCCCAGCGCATGCGCGGCAAGGGTCCGCTGCGGATAGAGCCGCTCCTTCTCGCGCGGGAACTCGATGCCCACCTCGCCCAGCGCGTTCACCGCCGCCACCTGCTCGGGCAAGGCGCGCCGGCGCAGATAGGACCAGCGCCGCCCCGGCTGGAGGGCGCGATAGAATGTGCCGGCGCTGGTGTCCGGAAAAATGCCATGCAGCCTGTCCGCCAGGTCCTGCCGGTCGCCCAGGATGCGATCCGGCCTGACCGCGATCGAATAGGCGTCGATCGTGCGGGCCAGCGGCTCGCCATTGCGGTCGAGAATGTCCGCGCGCGCCGGGACGAAACCCGCGCCCTGTCCTTCCGTGCCGGCATTGCCGGCCGATACACCAAGCCACAGCATCCGCCCGGTCAGAATGACGGTCGCCGCGATGAACAGCAACAGCAACGCGACCAGCCGCGCATGCGCGACCGGGGTCAGATCGATCCTCTGCGGAGCGCCCGCTGTACCGACAGGGCGGGCGATGACCGTTGCCATCAGCGGCCGCCGCTTCCCTCTTTTGCTGCGCGGACGCCCAGATCGCGGAGCGTTCGGTCATCGAGCAGCTTCTCATCGAGGAGCGCCATGCGCGCGGCCCGGCGCGCCACCGGACTGGGCATGGACAAAGCGGGCTTGTCCATTCGGGCCAGACGGATTGGAGCTGCAGCGCGCGGCGGCGTGGCCTCCTTCGCCTCCGCCGACTTCACCTCAGTCGCAACCCCTCCGGCGCTGACCGCGCGGATGACGGTTTCGTGGTCGCGAATCTGCGTCGGCGCGGGGCTAGGGGT
>DATJLC010000321.1:0-3186 GCA_035490755.1 Sphingobium sp. | reverse complement strand
GTGCTGGACGCACCGGGGGCCGAAAAGTTCATCGTCTGCAATGCGGACGAGGGCGACAGCGGCACCTTTGCCGACCGCATGCTGATGGAGGGCGATCCGGCCCTTCTCATCGAGGGCATGGCGATTGCCGGTCATGCGGTGGGGGCATCCCACGGCTATGTCTATATCCGCTCCGAATATCCGCTGGCGATCCGGACCATGACGGCGGCGATTGCGCAGGCCGCGCCCCAAATCGCGCCCTTCACGCTGGAAGTGCGGGTCGGCGCCGGGGCCTATGTCTGCGGCGAGGAAACCGCCCTTCTCGAAAGCATCGAGGGCAAGCGCGGCCAGGTCCGCACCAAGCCGCCGCTGCCGGCGATCAAGGGCCTGTTCGGCTGCCCCACCGTCATCAACAATGTGCTGACCCTCGCCGCCGTCCCGACCATCATCGCCGCGGGACCGGAGGCTTATGCCGCCATCGGCCATGGCCGATCGAAGGGCACGATGCCGATCCAGCTCGCCGGCAATGTGAAGCATGGCGGCCTGTTCGAGATCGGCTTTGGCATCACGCTGGGCGAGCTGGTCCATGACATTGGCGGCGGCACCGCCAGCGGCCGGCCAGTCAAGGCCGTGCAGGTGGGCGGGCCGCTGGGCGCCTATATCCACCCCGACCAGTTCCACTTGCCGTTCGACTATGAAGCCTTTGCCGAGGCAGGCGCGCTGATCGGCCATGCGGGCGTCACCGTGTTCGACGACACCGCCGACATGGGCGCCATGGCCCGCTTTGCCATGGAATTCTGTGCCGTCGAGAGCTGCGGCAAGTGCACGCCGTGCCGGATCGGGTCGACGCGCGGGATCGAGGTGATCGACCGGCTGATCGCGGGCGATGCCGGCCAGGAGGAAATCTTGCGGGACCTATGCGAAACAATGCGCTTCGGATCGCTATGCGCGCTCGGCGGTTTCACGCCCTATCCGGTGCTGAGCGCGCTCGACCAATATCGGGAGGATTTCGGCCTCCCGCCGGTGCTGCATCAGGCGGCGGAGTAACGGTATGACCTATACGCGCGAAACCGATCATGGCACGCCCCCCATCGCGGTGACTGGCCCGCTTGTGACCATCACCGTCGACGGCCAGCCCGTCTCCGTGCCGGAGGGCACGTCGGTGATGCGCGCCGCCTCGCTGATCGGCACGTCCATCCCCAAGCTGTGCGCGACCGACAGCCTGGAGGCGTTCGGCTCGTGCCGGCTCTGCCTGGTCGAGATCGACGGGCGCGCGGGCACGCCTGCCTCCTGCACCACGCCCGTCGTGGAGGGCATGACCGTCCATACCCAGAGCGAGCGCCTGAAGAAGCTGCGGCGCGGGGTGATGGAACTCTATATCTCCGACCATCCGCTCGACTGCCTGACCTGCGCGGCCAATGGCGACTGCGAACTGCAGGATGCCGCCGGTGCGGTGGGCCTGCGCGATGTGCGCTATGGCTATGCGGGCGACAACCATCTCGGCCAGGCCAAGGACGTCTCCAACCCCTATTTCGATTTCGATCCGTCCAAATGCATCGTCTGCTCGCGCTGCGTGCGGGCCTGCGACGAGGTTCAGGGCACGCTGGCGCTGACCATCGACAGCCGTGGCTTTGCCTCCAAGGTCAGCCCTGGCGGCACCGACTTCCTGTCCTCCGAATGCGTCTCCTGCGGCGCCTGCGTACAGGCCTGCCCGACCGCGACGCTGACCGAGAAGAGCGTCGTCGCGATCGGCACGCCGGACCGGGCGGTCGTCACCACCTGCGCCTATTGCGGCGTCGGCTGCACCTTCCGCGCGGAAATGCGCGGCGAGGAGCTTGTCCGCATGGTGCCATGGAAGGAAGGCAAGGCCAATCGCGGCCATAGCTGCGTCAAGGGCCGCTTTGCCTGGGGCTATGCCCAGCATCGCGACCGCGTGCTGTCGCCGATGATCCGCGCCTCCATTGACGAGCCCTGGCGCGAGGTGAGCTGGGAGGAGGCGCTGAGCCATACCGCCTCCGAATTCCGGCGCATCCAGGCCAAGCATGGCCGGCTTTCGGTCGGCGGCATCACCTCCTCGCGCTGCACCAATGAGGAAACCTTCCTTGTCCAGAAGCTGATCCGCCAGGGCTTCGGCAACAACAATGTCGATACCTGCGCGCGCGTCTGCCACTCGCCAACCGGCTATGGGCTGAAGACCACTTTTGGCACCTCGGCCGGCACGCAGGATTTCGACAGCGTGATGCAGGCCGACGTCATGCTGCTGATCGGCGCCAATCCGACCGACGCGCACCCGGTCTTTGCCAGCCGCATGAAGCAGCGCCTGCGGCAGGGGGCGAAGCTGATCGTCGCCGACCCGCGCCGCATCGACCTGGTCCGCAGCCCGCATATCGAGGCGGCGCATCACCTGCCGCTGCGGCCGGGCACCAATGTCGCCCTGCTGACCGCGATCGCCCATGTCGTCGTCACCGAAGGGCTGGCGAACGAGCGCTTCATCCGCGAGCGCTGCGACTGGGACGAATATGAGGACTGGGCCGCCTTCGTCGCCGATCCCACCCGCTCGCCCGAAGCGACCGAAAGCCTGACCGGCGTTCCTGCGGCGGACGTGCGCGCCGCCGCCCGCCTCTATGCCACCGGCGGCAACGGGGCGATCTATTATGGCCTCGGCGTGACCGAGCACAGCCAGGGCAGCTCGACCGTCATGGCCATCGCCAATCTTGCCATGGCGACCGGCAATATCGGCCGGCCCGGCGTCGGCGTGAACCCGCTGCGCGGCCAGAACAATGTGCAGGGCGCCTGCGACATGGGCAGCTTCCCGCACGAACTTTCCGGCTATCGCCACGTCTCCGACGCCGCGACACGCGCGCTGTTCGAGCGGGCCTGGGGCGTGCCCATCGACGCGGAGCCTGGCCTTCGCATCCCCAACATGCTCGACGGCGCCGTCGATGGCGTGTTCCGGGGCATCTACATACAGGGCGAGGACATCCTCCAGTCCGATCCCAACAGCCATCATGTCGCCGCTGGCCTGGCCGCGATGGAGTGCGTGGTCGTCCACGACCTCTTCCTCAACGAGACGGCCAATTACGCACATGTCTTCCTGCCCGGCTCCACCTTCCTGGAAAAGGACGGCACCTTCACCAATGCCGAGCGCCGCATTCAGCGCGTGCGCAAGGTGATGGAACCGCTCAACGGCATGGCCGACTGGGAGGT
>DATJLC010000320.1:0-3050 GCA_035490755.1 Sphingobium sp. | reverse complement strand
GGCGGCCGGCGGGGCCCGGTGGCGGCGTCGCCGGAGCCTTGGCGGCGACTGATTTTGCCGAAGGCGAAAAAACGGGTTCACAAAAATCTCAGATGTACTAATATATTACTTGAGGTGGGTTCGGAGAAACGCCGCCGCCTGGTCCGCAGGAGTGTCGGCGCCGGTGGGGCGGCCGGTCGCCAGCGCGGCGACAGGCGGCACGGACCCATGAAATTCTCGCTCGGGAGGAGTGGCATGAAATCATTCATCGGCAAGCGGGCCATAGCCAGCGGTGTTTCGCTGGTCGGGCTCGTCGTCCTGGTATTCTTCCTGTCGAGGCTGACGGGGGATCCGACCGACCTCTACCTGCCGCTCGACGCGTCCGTGGAGATGCGCGAGCAGTTCCGCCAGATGCACGGTTTCAACGATCCGCTGGTCGTGCAGTTCGGCCGCTATGTCGCCGATCTCGTGCAGCTCGATTTCGGCCAGTCGCTGCGCCAGGCGCGGCCGGCGATGGAGGTGGTGCTGGAAGCCTTTTCCTGGACGCTCTGGCTCGCGCTCATCACCATGAGTTGCGTGACGGCGGCGGCGATCGTCATCGGGGCGCTGGCCGCCTTCCGGGTCGGCGGCGTCTTCGACCGGATCGCCACCTTCTTCTCGCTGATCGGCGCCTCAGCGCCGGATTTCTGGCTTGCGATCGTCGCCATCGTCATCTTCGCGGTCAACCTGCACTGGCTGCCGACCTCGGGAACGGGCAGCCCGCTGCACTGGATCCTGCCCGTCAGCGTGCTCTTCATCCGTCCCTTCGGCCTGATCCTGCAGGTGGTGCGCGGCTCGATGATCAACGTGCTCTCCTCGGCCTATGTGAAGACCGCGCGGGCGAAGGGCGTGCGCACGCCGCGCATCATCTTCGTGCACGGCCTGCGCAACGCCATGCTGCCCGTCATCACCGTCATCGGCGACCAGGCGGCGGCGATCCTCAACGGCGCGGTCGTGGTCGAGACGGTCTTCGGCTTTCCGGGCATCGGCAAGCTGATGATCGATTCGATCCTCCTGCGCGATTTCGCCGTCGTCCTTGCCGTGATCATGGTCTCGGCGCTGGCGATCTTCCTCATGAACCTCCTGATCGACCTCGCCTATGCGCTGCTCGATCCCCGTATCCGGTATTGAGCGATGACGATGACAGAAACGCAAACTCTCTCCGAGCGAAAGCCGAACGGTCCGCTGGCCCGCTGGTTCTCCATGCTGTGGGCGGACAAGTTCGCCTTCTTCGCCGCGCTGTTCCTGCTGCTGGCGGTGCTCTGTGCGATCTTCGGCCCCTTGCTGCTCGAGGCGGTCGCCACGAAGCAGAACCTGCGCGGCCGTAATGCGCCGCCCTTCGACCTGGCGCGCGGCTGGCTCTACGTGCTCGGCGCCGACGCGCTCGGCAGGCCGTTGCTGGCGCGCATCGTCGTGGCGGCGCAGAACACGATGCTGGTCGCCGGGGCGGCGGTGCTCGCCTCCTCGCTCGTCGGCGCCACGCTGGGGCTGGTGGCCGGCTACAGCCGGCGGTCTGCCGCCCAGTGGATCATGCGGCTCGGCGACGTCATCATGTCCTTCCCCTCGCTGCTGCTCGCCGTGATCGTGCTCTACATGCTGGAGCCGTCCGTCGCCAATATCGTGCTGGTGCTGGCCGTCACGCGCATCCCGATCTACCTGCGCACCACCCGCGCCGAGGTTCTGGAGGTGCGCGAGCGCATGTTCGTGCAGGCGGCGACCGTGATGGGAGCCTCGCACCGGCGCATCGTCTTCCGCCACATCCTGCCGGTGATCCTGCCGACGCTGGTGACGATCGCCACGCTGGACTTCGCCTTCGTCATGCTGGCCGAATCCTCGCTCTCCTTCCTCGGCATCGGCATCCAGGCGCCGGAGATCACCTGGGGCCTCATGGTCAGCCAGGGGCGGCCCTATCTCACCAATGCCTGGTGGCTGTCCTTCTGGCCGGGCCTGGCGATCATCCTGACGACGTTGTCGCTCAATCTTCTTTCGAACTGGATGCGCATCGCGCTCGACCCGACGCAGCGCTGGCGCCTTGAAATGGGAGGCCGCAAGCATGGCTGAGCACCTTTTGGACGTCCGCGGCCTCTCGGTCGAGTTCCACACCGCCGCCGGCACGGTCAAGGCCGTCGAGGACGTGAGCTGGCATCTCGACCGCGGCGAGACGCTGGCCATCCTCGGCGAAAGCGGCTCGGGCAAGTCCGTTTCCGCCTCGGCGATCATGAACCTCATCGACATGCCGCCCGGAAAGATCACCGCCGGTACGATCCTCTTCAACGGGCGGGACATGCTGGCCATGGGCGCGGAGGAGCGCCGGGCGATCAACGGGGCGAAGATCGCGATGATCTTCCAGGACCCGCTCGCCCATCTCAATCCGGTCTATGCCGTCGGCTGGCAGATCCGCGAGATGATGACGACGCACGGCACCCCGAGGGCGGAGGCGCAGCGCCGCACGCTCGACCTCCTCCAGCGCGTCGGCATCCCGCAGCCGGAAGCGGCCATGCATAAATATCCGTTCCAGTTCTCCGGCGGCCAGCGCCAGCGGCTGATGATCGCCATGGCGCTCGCCTGCAAGCCGGACATCCTCATTGCCGACGAGCCGACCACGGCGCTCGACGTGACGGTGCAGGCCCAGGTCCTGGAGCTTCTGAAGGAGTTGCAGCGCGAGACCGGCATGGGCCTCCTCCTCATCACCCACGATCTCGGCGTCGTCGCCGAGATCGCCGACCGGGTCGTGGTGATGAACGGCGGCCGCATCGTGGAGACCGGCGATGCCGCGGCGGTCTACCAGAACCCGCAGCATCCCTATACGCGCAAGCTGATCGACGCGGCGCCCGGCAAGGGGGCGATGCCCGAGGCGCGCGAACGCGCCGGCGAACCGCTCATCCGGGCGGTCGGCCTGCACAAGCGCTACGGTCTTTTCCATGCGCTCAAGGGCATCGACCTTGCGATCATGCCCGGCGAAACGGTGGCGGTGGTGGGGGAGAGCGGCTCGGGCAAGTCGACGCTGGCGCGCGCCATGCTGCGGCTCGACG
>DATJLC010000319.1:0-14422 GCA_035490755.1 Sphingobium sp. | reverse complement strand
CGCTACGACTGGGTGCTAATCGACGAGCCGATGGCCGAACTTGAGCGGCACGGGCCCGAGCCCATGATAGACCTGTGCCATTTCGGCGTTCCTCATTGGCTAGGCGACTTCCAGAACTCGGACATCGCGCCCGCGCTCGGCGAATATGCCCGCGCCTTCGCAAGCCGCTATCCTTGGGTGCGCTTCTATACGCCTGTAAACGAGATGTATGTCTGCGCCCGCATGAGCGCGCTTGATGGCGTTTGGAACGAACAGCGCCGCGACGAGGGATCATTCGTTACGGCCGTCTTCAATCTCGCCGCAGCGAGCGTCAGCATGTCCGAAGCGCTCCTGTCGCTCAGGCCGGACGCTGTGTTCCTCAACAGTGAAAGCAGCGAATTTTATCAGCCCTGTTGCCCCGACCCCGAGGTACAGTCTCGCGCCGAATTCGAGAATGAGCGGCGGTTCCTGCCACTGGACCTGATCTATGGTCATGAGGTCGGCGAATGCATGCTCGCCCATCTGCGCGAACATGGCCGCGAGGCTGATTACAGGCGGTATCTCTGCCGTGATGTGCCGCGGCGCTCCATCCTGGGCGTGGACTATTACGAGTGGAACGAGCGGCTGATAGACCGGAGCGGCCAGGCCCGCGCCCTGGGCGAGCTGTTCGGCTGGTATGTGATCGCAAACCAATATTTCGAACGATATCAGCGCACCATGATGCACACCGAAACCAACCGTCTGGATGCATCTGATGCGGGCCGATGGTTATGGCGACAGTGGCACAATGTTCAGCTGTTGAGGCATGCCGGTGTGCCGCTGGTAGGTTTCACATGGTTCAGCTTGACGGATCAGATCGATTGGGAGATCGGGCTGGCTCGAGCAAACGGCAGTGTTGACCCAGTCGGTTTGGTTGACCTCAACCGCGATGCACGCAGCGTCGGCCTGTCCTACCGCCATCTTATCGAGATGCATCGGGACCAGCGGGAATTTCGCGAATGCCGACCGCTTGTGGAGCTTCTAAACTGATGGTCGGCTTTCTCAGTGCTCATGGCTATGATCCGGGTCCGACCCAAAGACCGGGGCTTGCCGGCGCCAGCAGCGGCCTGTTGGCGACCGTCCCCGCTATTGCCGTTCTTCACATATTTGGCTCTCTCCAGGTGGAGGCACGGATTCTTGGCACTTCAATCGCCGCTACGCTGTTGGCAGGCGCAGTGTTGATGGCCCTCGCCGGCGCGATTTATGCGTGGCTGTTCGGCCGCGCCGCTAACGATCGTCGGGGTGGATGGCTGTTCGGCATGGCGTTCGGATTCGGGCTCTGGGCTACCGGAGCCGTTATGGTGCTGCCGATCGCAAGTGGCGGCCTGGTGCCGGCGGGCGTTCCGGCGGTTGGCCTGTTCCTGTCGCTAGTGGTTTGGGGAGGAGCCCTTGGAGCCGTTTTGCCTTTTGTCCACCGGCCAATGCAAAAGAGCATCGCGAAAGCTGCCCAGCGAGAGGAGAGCGGTCCATCAGTTGCGGCCAACCGACAGGGTTCCGCGCACCCCTGAGACCCGCCCTGGTTCTTCAGCGTGCAGGGCAGCCATGCAAGGCCAGGACAGCGCAAATATGCCGATACGCGATCGCCTTGACTGCAACCTCGGCCATTGAGAACTCGGATGCGATCGGTGGATTTGCAATGCGCAACGTCGGGTGGAGTTCCGGTCACTAGCACTCCGGTTCGCGCCGTTGAGCAAACCAGATGACATAAGTGATGGTTTCTGACCTGGCGCGCGCATCGCTAACGCTCGGTCCGAGCCGCACAACTGGCTCACTTATTATGGCGCCTATGACGGGCAGCGATATTCCAGCCTGAGCCAGGTAAGCACGGCCAATATCGCCCGGCTAAGGCCCGCCTGGACATTTCAAACGACACCGATCGGGCTCATCGCCACCCCCGCCAGCTTCGCCTTTGAAGCCGCACCCATCGTGGTCGATGGGGTGATGTATGTCTCGGGCTGGGATGGCTATGTCTGGGCGCTCGACGCCGCGACCGGCGCGGAGTTGTGGCGCTATCGCCATGCCGTCCCGCTCGACATCCCTTTGTGTTGTGGCAACGTCAACCGCGGGGTCGCGGTTGCTGAAGGCAAGGTCTTCTACTCGACACCGGATGGCGTGTTGATCGCGCTCGATGCGCGCACCGGAAAGCCGGTTTGGCGGGTGCCCTGGGCCGATCCCCGCGCCGGCGAGAGTTCGACCATGGCGCCGCTGATCGTCAAGAACTTGGTGATCGTGGGCTCGTCTGGCGCCGAATATGGGGTACGCGGCCATATCGATGCCTTTGACCTGGCGAGTGGGCAGCGCGTCTGGCGGCGCTATGCCGTGCCGCGTCCAGGTGAGCCCGGCTCCGAAAGCTGGGGCAACGACGGCGCGTGGCAACGAGGCGGAGGCACTGCGTGGATCACCGGCTCCTATGATCCCGAGCTCGACCTGCTTTATTGGAACAGCGCCAACCCCTCGCCCGATTTTGACGGCACCGTTCGCCCGGGGGAGAACCTCTACACCAATGCGGTGCTGGCGCTTGATCCCGACGACGGCTCGATCCGCTGGCACTATCAATGGACGCCGCACGATCTCTGGGATTATGATGGCGTCAACGAGAATATTCTATTCGACCATGGCGGCCGCAAGTTGCTCGCCCATTTCGATAAGAATGGTTATCTGTTTATTCTCGATCGCCGTACCGGCGAACGGCTGAACGTGACACAGTTCGGCGAGCGCGTGACCTGGGGCAAGATCGATCCAATCACCGGCCGCGTCTCTGACTTGCGGCCACCGACTGCCGAAGGCATCGAAATCTGCCCGCTTCCGGCCGGTGCCAAGGAATGGCCGCACGCGACCTACAGCCAGCAGACCGGCCTACTCTACACGCCGTTCATTGATGGTTGCGCGACATTTCGCACCTTCAGGAGCGAGTTCAAGGAGTCCCTTTCCTATTGGGGCGGCGAGGCCAAGGCCGATCCAGAACAGGTTAAGGGCGGGGGCGTGAAGGCCTATGATCCCGGCGGTAGGCTGGTGTGGACCTGGCGCTCCCCTCATGCGATCGTCGCATCCCTGTTGAGCACGGCGGGAGGGCTGCTGTTCGTCGGCACGCCAACTGGCGAGTTCATCGCGCTCGACTCGCGCACGGGCCGACGGCTCTGGGCCCTTCGAACCGGCTCGGGCATCCACTCGAACCCGGTGAGTTATGCTGTCGGCGGGAAGCAATATATCGCCGTTCCCGTGGGATGGGGCGGATGGATCGAGGGCTATGCCCCCGAGCTATATGGCCGCGAGCGCGCGAGTGCACTGTTCGTGTTCGCATTGGCTGATTGAGCCGATGAGCGCAGGTGCCTACTGATCCGCGAGCGCAAACGTCGGGCGCCCAATCGCTCAGTTGGACTTTGCCGGCGAGTTGGGGTTATCCACCCCCTCGACATCGGTTTCGCCAAGCTGGCCAGAGCCGTGATAGGCGATCTCGGTCTGCCCGCCATGACCCATGAAGCTATCGGGGCCATGATGCGGCTTCTTTCCGCGATGCGGATTTGGGTAGGCGCCGCCATTGCTCTCGCCAACACCGCGGCGGCCGTGCGTTCTTGCAGTTCCGACGCCGTCTGGCGCAACCTTTCTGCCGGCACCGCGCATTGCCTGCGTCGGGTGCTTCGAATCTTTTCTTCTGCCTTTGGTCATCGCTGTTGCCTTAGATGAAGGGCTGGGACCGGGCTTTCCTGTCCAAGCCAGACCAGTGAACAGACTCGAACTTGCCTCGCACGGCAGAGTTCCGGATACCCTCGCTCACATAATGGTTTTCCGGAGGTGGACCGGCCTTTCTCATCACGCACGGCTGTCATGATGATCATCCTCGATCGTGATCAAGCGGGCGCCGCGCTCATATGTGAGATATCGCCAAAGCCACTGCATGCTGACGAGCAGGCGATTGTCGAAACCGACCAGCAGGTAGACGTGGACGATCGCCCACAGCAGCCACGCGATCCAGCCCTTCAGCCGCCGTCTCCCAAAATCGAACACGGCGGCGTGGCGGCCGATGATCGCTGTGTTGCCGCGGTCGCGGAACCGGAATGGCGGGATGGGTGTGCCGTCCGCCAGGTGCCGCTTCAGCGCACGTCCCAGATGGCGGCCCTGTTGCTGGGCGACCTGGGCAAGTCCCGGCAGCGGCCGTCCGGTGGCGTGATCGGTCAGCAGCGCGCTGTCGCCCAATATGTAAACGCCTTCGCGCCCTTCCACTGACAAATCCTCGTTCACCCTGGCGCGTCCGACCCCGTCGAGTTCAGCCTGGACCCACTTTCCAGCGGGCGACGCCTTGATGCCAGCCCCCCAGATCACCGAACCCGCAAAGATGTCCTCGCCCGCGATCCGCACGCGATTGGCCTCGATATTCTCGACCAGCTCGCCGCAGATGACCTCGACACCGAGAGCGAGCAGCCGGCCCTGGGCATAGGCACTGAGTTCTTTGGGAAATGCAGCGAGGATGCGTGGTCCCGCCTCGACCAATATGATGCGTGCCGAAGTGGGATCGATGCGCCTGAAGTCCCGCGCCAGCGCGTGGCGCGCAAGCTCGGCAACCGACCCCGCAATCTCCACGCCGGTCGGACCGCCGCCGACGATCACCGTCGTCATGAGCGCCTGTTGCTTCGCCGGGTTCGGCTCATGTTCCGCCAGCTCGAAAGCCCGGAGCAACCGGCTGCGCAGCAGCCGCGCGTCCGCGATCGTTTTGAGGCCGGGTGCATATCTATCCCATTCCGGATGGCCGAAATAATTGTAGCTGCTGCCTGTGGCGAGGATCAGGATATCGTAGGCAAGGGCGCCGCCGTCGGCGAGCTGAACCTGCCGGCGCGCATGGTCGACACCGACCACCTCGCCCAGCACAACGTCGATGTTGGCATGCCGGCGCAATATCTTTCGGATGGGCTCGGCGATGTCGGCGGGCGACAGCGCGGCGGTCGCGACCTGATACAGGAGCGGCACGAACAGATGGTAATTGTGCCGGTCAATGACGGTCACCTGGGCATTGGACGAACCAAGCGCCTGCGCACAAGCGAGGCCCGCGAAACCGGCGCCCACGATAAGGACACGCCTGGGTATCTCTTTCCCGATGTCGAGGTTGAGGACTTCGGCTGGCGCCACGTGCCGGCTCCCGAGCGCTTGGTCAGCCATGGTCATGACCTCCTTGCCTTCCAACGCTCTCATTAGCTGCGTAGCCGACTCATCTGATCCCGATAGGAGCCCGCCCGGACGCCAATCCACCAGCTGCCCGGAATCCGCGACCGATTTCCCGGGCCTATAACCTGCGCATCCTCGTGCCTCGGCTGCCCAACTATGCTTCACGCGATGCCCTTGGTAGCGGCCACGAGTCTGGCGATCATCGCGGCGGCGATCCTGCTGGGTGTGATCTTTCTGGCCTATCGTCGCCGCAAGCTCGGCAGAATGGGCGCTCTTGTGCTGGCGCTGATCGTGGTGCTGCTGAGCGCCATCGTATTCATCCATCCTCCTGCAGTGGTTCCCGACTGAAAGGACAGGAACTTTAGCTTTTCGGCGTTGGTTTTTACTGCCTAGCCGGAGGGACGATGATCATGGCCCAATCACACTGGCTTGGCAGCTTATGGGGCGGCGCCCTGCTGCTGGCATCGGCATGCGGCCCGAACACAGCGCGCGAGAATGAAATGGCTGGCGGAAATGGTGCGGGCAACCGGTCCGTGATCAGCGGCATCGAGGACGACACAATTCGCAATGTGCCCGACACCGGTTCTCCCGCGACGATGCCGGCGAACACCGGGGCCCCCGGCAGCGGCGGGAACAGTACGCAATGAAGCGGCCAGGGCTGCCGCATCCCTTCGCGCGCCTGGCGCTGTGCGCCGCTTTCTTGACCTTGGCAGCCGGGTGCGATCGCCAGCCGGGCGGCGCCTCCGTCTCCGGCGACAATGCTGCGGTGCCCAATGTGCGGAGCTATGATGCGACGAGGCCCGAGGGCGTCTCATCGCCCAATGACCCGATCACAACCACCTTCTACATCCCCAACGCCGCCGTCACCGACTTGTATGAAATCGAGTCGAGCCGGATCGCGCTTCGCAGGGCCAAGTCACCCAGGGTCAAAGCGTTCGCGCAACTGATGATCCGAGACCACGAGCGCACAGCCGCGAACTTGAAGAACTTCGTGGCCAGCAACCCAGTGAACATCGCGCTGCCCAAATATCTCGACGCCCGGCGGGCCGCCATGATCCAGAACCTCTCGAAAGCGTCCGATGCCGAGTTTGATGCGGTATATGTCGGTCAGCAGGCCGCTGCGCATCAGGAGGCGATGAATCTTCACAAGAGCTTCGCCAACCGCGGCGACTATCCAAAGCTGAAATCTCTGGCCGCGGCGGCCGCGAAGCTGGTCGAGCATCACGGATCCCTGATCCGCGCGCTCGACCGCGAAATCTAAGTATGGGCGACAGCCATGACGGACGAAACCAACCCGGGCGACGACGCGCATAAGCCGGTATGCGGCGCTGACTTGAAAGAGCAGCGCCGCAGTCCGACAGTTTAAATAAAAGAACCGCCGGGCCGCTCCTCGCGCGCAATCATCCGGGTGCCGGTTGGCACATCCCAGAACCAGCAGTCGTTCATGCTCTGATCAGGCAACATGGGCGACAAAAGCGTTCACCGCATTTGGGGAGCGGTTTCGTCCGAAGCGAGGAGTGGGCGAGAACTGTGTCGGAATCGATTTTCGGATTTGTATATCGCCTTGATATTCGGCGTTTCGGCAATTGGGAGGGAACACAGCAGATGAGGGTCCACTCGTTTATCTGCGCGGCCATTGCCGCCGCGATAATGCCTGTCGCCGCCCGGGCTGACGATCCTAACGATCCAGCGATGCGCAGCGCCGCTGCCCGGGCACGCGACCGCGAGATGACCCGCCAGCTTAACCTCGAGGAAATCGCGAGGGTTCGTCAGCGTGACGCGCGCTCTGCGGAAGGCAGGCGCACGGCGCGTGCAGGCGGCAGCTACGCGGCCGGCGAGGACGAATACGCCGCCCGTTCGCGAGACCATGAACGCGCTATGGCGAACTACGCCCGCAATCGCGCGCAGTATGAGCGAGAAATGGCTGCATGGCGCCGTGCCGTAGCAGCATGCCGCGCGGGTGACTATTCCGCCTGCGACGACTAAGGCGCCGCGGGGCGCTGCTGCGGACGTACGAGGTGGAGCCCCTGTCAGCCGAGGTATCCCGGTGGTGGTTATGACGCTCCTGCCATTTTCATTGAGGCTCCAAGAACGGCGGGGCTCGCCAACTAAGCCGACGCTGCCTGGGCGAAACGGGGCCTTCGAAACCTGCCCCACATTTACGTCTGGCCAAGATGGCAATTGGGCCGATGGCGACTGGCAGTTTTCTGGCGGCTGACGGGGCGAAGCCGCCAATTCATTCAGCCCCTTGGATGTCACTGAAGTCGAAGGATTTCGGACGCTTGTGTACGAAATCCTCATGGGGACTTTTGGATCGCTGCGGATCGTGGAAATCGATGAACTGGCGGAGCGGGATGGATTCGAACCCTCGATACGCTTTTGGCGTATACTCACTTTCCAGGCGAGCGCCTTCGACCACTCGGCCACCGCTCCGCATGTCCTGGAAGCGCTGTGCCCTAGACGAGGGCGCGGGCTTGCGCAAGCCGTCCGGCGCAATGCCGCGTTATTGACTGCCGTCCACGAATTTCAGCGAAAGGTTGCGAGCATTGCGGGGAATGTCGAGCCGGCTCTCGGACACCCTTGCTTCCTCGTTCGGCTTGAGGCGCGCCCTGTCCGCCTTTGTCATCCAGCTGAACACAAGCCGTCCCTGCTCGTCCCTGAGCTCGACGACGATGGGAGGCACCGGCAGCTCCTCGTCGGAGCTGTTCACGATCCGGCCGCTGAAGGCGAAATACTCCTCATTGGTCGGCAACTTGCGCCGCTCCGGCGGCTTGGGCAGGTAGAACAGGAGCTGGGGCTCGTCGCGGCTGGCCACCAGGCCGAGATTCACCGCCCAGGCCGGCGGCCCGAAATACCATAATGCGCCACCCGTCGCCGCCGCGACGAGGGCAAAGCCGATCGCGCCCATGGTCCAATAGCGGGCGGGGTTACGGCGGGGCCTGCTGCCGGCGAGCGCGGCTGCCGGCTCATCAAAGCCGGTGCCAGAAAAGGCCACGGTTCCCTCGCCATAAGCGGACGGTGGCGGCGGCGCGCCCTCCTGCATGGGCGCAGGGACGGGGGGAGGAGCAGGCGGCGGCGCGGGCCTTTCGGGCACGGCAACAGGCGGAGGAACAGCCTCCACCGATGCAGCCTGTGGGGCGGTCATCGTCGCCTCGGCGGGCACGGGCTCCGCCGCCAACACGGCGCCTTCCTGGAACCAGCTGTGCCGGCAGGACGCGCAACGGACCTGCCGGCCCTCATGCCCGATCGCGCTGTCGGGCACGATATATCGTGTGGAGCAGTTCGGGCAGGTCAGGATCATTGCAGCGCCCATAAACACCGGTTTGAGTCCGAGGGCAAGCGTCCTTGCCGTGCCGGAAGGGCGGCGACCTCCGCGCGGAGTTTGCACCCTGGCTTTACGGCCATGGGCCCGTGTGCCATGGAACAGTCGGTGGGGCCATTTGAACGGCCGTGCAACGGGTGTCGGGGGTTCGAAGCGCGTCGGCGATGGCAACGATCGTCCAGTTCGAGAATGTCGGGCTTCGCTATGGGCTGGGCGCGGAAACCCTGTCGGACTTGAGCTTCGCGCTCGACGAGGGGCAATTCTATTTCCTGACCGGGGCGTCGGGCGCTGGCAAGACATCGCTGCTCAAGCTGCTCTATCTGGCCCAGCGGCCCAGCCGCGGCGCGATCCGCCTGTTCGGGACGGACGTTGTCACCATGGCGCGCGGCCGCATGCCGGGCTTTCGCCGTCGCATCGGCGTCGTCTTCCAGGATTTCCGGCTGGTGCCGCACCTGTCCGCCCAGGACAATATCGCCCTGCCGCTGCGCATCGCCGGCGTGCCCGAGGCGCAGTTGCGCGGGCCGGTGGCGGAGATGTTGCAGTGGGTCGGCCTTGCCGACCGCGCGGCGGCCCTGCCCGCGACCTTGTCCGGCGGAGAACAACAGCGCGTGGCCATAGCGCGCGCGGTAATTGGGCGCCCGGAACTGCTCGTGGCGGACGAACCCACCGGCAATGTCGACATGGAGATGGCCGCGCGGCTCATCACCCTGTTCGACGCGCTGAACAAGCTTGGCACGACGATCGTGGTGGCCACCCACGATTTTCACCTGCTGGGCAAGGTCAACGAGGCGCGGATGATGCGGCTCGATCGCGGCCGGCTGGTCGATCCAACCGGCAACCTGCGCCACCCGCCCCGGATCGAGGCGCCGCAATGGTAAGCATCGCTGCACGGGCACGAAAGCCGCAGGACCGGCTGCTCCCACAGGGGCGGCTGTCCGGACCAATGCCCTGGATCATCGCCATCATGACCTTTCTGACCGTGCTGGCCGGCGCGGCTGGTCTTGCGCTCCGACAAGGTGCCTCCACCCTCGCGGACGCCATGGCCAACCGGCTGACGGTTCAGTTGGTTGAGCCCGACGCCGCCGACCGGGACGCGGCGAGCCGGCGCATCCAGCGAGAACTTGCCGCCATGCCGGCCATCAAGGCGGTGCGGGCTGTCGGGCAGGATGTGCTGGCGCGGCAGCTCGAACCCTGGCTGGGCCGCGATATCAGCACGGCTGACTTACCGATACCGGCGCTGATCGACGTGGACCTTGCCGTCACCGGATCGGCGGTCGATACGGCGACGCGGGATATTGAACGGGAGGTGAAGGCCATTTCGCCCAAGGCCCATGTCCAGGCCCATGCCGCCTATTTGCGGCCGGTCGCCATGCTCGTCCAGACCATCGGCGTGATCGCCTTTGCCATTGTCACGCTGATGGCGGTCGCGACAAGTTGCGCGGTCGTTCTCGCTGCTCGCGCCGCCCATGCGACGCACCGCGACACGATCGACATCATGCATATGCTGGGTGCCAGCGATCGGCAGGTGATACGCTTGTTCCAGCGGCGCATGACCAGGGATGTGAGCTTTGGTGCGCTGCTCGGTCTCGGCGGAGCTTTGGCCGTGATCCTCCTCGTCGGTCGCTCGGTCAGCCTGATCGCCAACGACCTTGTCAGCAGCGCCAGCCTGCCAGACTGGGGGTGGGGCCTGCTCGTCCTCCTGCCGCTCGCCTTTGTGGGGCTTGCCTGGATCGCCGCGCGCCAGACGCTGCGCCGCGCATTGGGCGGTTCGCTGTGATCGTGCGCCTCGCCGCCATCCTCCTGATCGTCTGGGCGGGCTGCTTTGCCCTGTTCGCGACGACGCTGCCGCAACCAGCCGACGCCCGAAAGACCGACGGCATCGTCGTGCTGACCGGATCGGCCGGGCGCATCGAGCACGGCCTCGCCCTGCTCAAGCGCGAGCGCGCGGCCAGGCTGTTCATTTCAGGCGTGGATCATGACACCGGGCCCGCTTCCATCAGCCGGACCTATGACGTGGCGCCGTCCACCATGCGGTGCTGTGTCGATCTGGGCCACGAGGCGATCGATACGCGGTCGAACGCCATCGAGACCAGCGCCTGGATCAAGCGCCGTCATTATCGGTCGATCCGCCTGATCACCGCCGACTGGCATATGCGACGCGCCAGCTATGAATTGCGCCGCCAATTGCCGTCAGAAATCGTCATATTGCCGGACGCCGTGCAAACCCAGCCCAGCCTGCGCATACTGCTGCGCGAATTCCACAAATATGCGGTGCGCCGGGCCGCGGGCCTCCTCGGGATCTGAAGCCATGCTGGCCGCCGTCATCGCCTGGTTCAGGTCGCTCCTGTTCTCGATCGTCTTTTACGGCACGTCGCTGATTTTTGTGCTGCTGGCGCTCCTGCTGCTGCCGCTGGGGCGGCCTGCCATAGTCGCGATCGCGATGGCCTGGTCGCGTTTTCACCGCCTGTGCGCATACTGGCTGCTCGGCCAGCGGGTGCGGATCGAGGGCGAGATGCCTGAAGGCGCGTTCTTCTGCGTGCTCAAGCATGAGGCGATGTTCGAGACGATCGACCTCCTCTCCATATTCCACCTGCCCGTGATCGCGGCCAAGCGCGAACTGCTTACGATACCGCTCTGGGGCCGGGCGGCCCGCGCCTATGGCATATTATCCGTGGACCGCGCCGGTGGCGCCGCCGCCCTGCGCACATTGCGGGTCGAAGCCCGCGCCGCGATCGACGCCGGCCGTCCCTTCTGCCTGTTTCCGGAAGGCACGCGGGTCGCCCATGGCAAGCAACCGCCGCTCAAGTCGGGCTTCGCTGGCCTCTATGCCCTGCTCCAGGTGCCGGTGGTCCCGGTTGCGGTCGACAGCGGCAGGCTTAACCGGCGCGGGCATTTCACCCGGCTGCCCGGCGTCATCCGCTACCGCATTGGCGAGCCTATCCCGCCTAGCCTGCCACGCAAGGAGGTTGAAGCCAGGGTGCATGCAGCCATCAACGCTCTGAACAGTTGAGCGTGTGGCCAAGTCGATTCGGTCTGGCGTGAAATCGATTCGGTTCGTCGTTCATTCATTGTCGCTTCATCGCATGGACTCGATAGATTGGCCCATGCGGACAGGCGAAGAGGAAACCTCGGGGACGCAAAATGATGAAAATATTTGACTGCCAAGGCCGGACCCGAACTTCCCTGCTGATAGCGCTGATCGCGGTGATCATGCCGGTTCCGATGGCAAGCGCCCAGGTGCGCACGGTCGATCCCAACAGCGCGATCGACGCGGACCTTGCACCCGGTGCGCCCGCATCGCCTGCCGCGCCGGCGCCATCAGCACCGCCACCTGCCACTCCCCCAGCCGCTCCCCCGGCTGATGGAGCGGCGACGGCGGCAACGACCGGCGCCGCGACGCCAGCCGGCCAGACCTACAAGAGGGATGACATCATCGGCGCGGCGGAGGGCGTGTTCGGCAAGGGCGCCGAGGGCCTTGCCGCCATGATCGAGAGCATATTGAAGGACCAAGGCGAGCCAGTCGCCTATATCACCGGTCGTGAGGCGGCCGCGGCGATCGGCATTGGCCTGCGCTATGGCTCCGGCACGATGAACCACAAGATCGAGGGGCCGCGCCCGGTCTATTGGACAGGACCGTCGATCGGCTTCGACCTCGGCGGCAATGCGGGCAAGACCTTTGTCCTCGTCTATAATCTCTACGACAGCCAGAACCTCTACAAGCGTTATCCGGCAGGCGAAGGTGCGGCCTATATCATCGGCGGCTTCACCGCGAGCTATCTGCGGCGCGGTGACGTTGTGCTGATCCCGGTCCGGATGGGCGTGGGCTGGCGGCTGGGTGTCAACGCCGGCTATATGAAGTTCAGCGAGAAGCGGCGCATCATTCCCTTCTGACCTCGTTCAGATCGCCAGTTTGAGTTGCTGGGGGCTGGCCGGCTTCTCGTCATCGGGCGCGAGATTGTGGAGGCCAAGGCCAAGCAACCGCGCGCCCAGCGGCAAGGGCAGCTCGGCGCGAAGCAGCGCGCATCCCGTCTCGAATATTTGCGCCCGGTCCCTGAGCGGCTGGGGCAAGGTGCGCGAGCGGGTGAGGATGCGAAAGTCCGCCAGCTTGATCTTGAGGGTCACGGACCGGCCCGCCGCGCCCGCGCGCTCGATCCTGGGCCAGAGCCGGTCAGCGATCTGATCCAGCGCGGCGATCAGCGCCGCCTCTTCGGCGATGTCGGTCGCGAAGGTATCCTCCACGCTGATCGACTTGCGCACCTCGCGCTCGCGCACCGGCCGGTCATCCCGCCCGCGCGCGGCCCAGTAATAAAAGGCCGCTGCCTTGCCGAAATGCTGCTGCAGGAAGGGCAAGGCGTGGCGCCTGAGGTCAGCCCCCGTCTCGATGCCGAGCGCCGCCATGCGGCGGGCCGTCACCGGACCTACGCCATGTATCCGGCCAACCGGCATCGCCGCGATAAAGGCTGCGCCCTCGCCAGGACGAATGACGCACAGCCCGTCCGGCTTGTTCTGGTCGGAGGCCAGCTTGGCCAACAGCTTGTTATAGGACACCCCGGCCGACGCGGTCAGCCCGGTCTCCGCCCGGATCAGGCGCCGCAATTCCTCCGCCACATAGGTCGCCGACGCGATGCCGAGCCGGTTTTCCGTCACGTCGAGATAGGCCTCGTCCAGCGACAGCGGCTGGATGACATTTGTGAAGCGCGCGAAAATGCCGTGGATCTGCTGCGACACGGCGCGATAGGCCTCGAAACGGGGCGGCACGAAGATGAGGTCGGGGCAGAGCCGCCGCGCTTTTCCGCCTGGCATGGCCGACCGGACGCCAAAGGCGCGCGCCTCATAG
The DNA here is from genome assembly GCA_035490755.1 of Sphingobium sp. Taxonomy (GTDB): domain Bacteria; phylum Pseudomonadota; class Alphaproteobacteria; order Sphingomonadales; family Sphingomonadaceae; genus Sphingobium. The sequence goes on along the minus strand of DATJLC010000319.1, from coordinate 1,088 downwards.
CTTGCCGCCGCCACGACGCCGCGCGGGCCACCCCCGCCCACCGCCACCGCCTTGCCGCGCAGCGACGGATTGTCGCGCTGCTCCACCGACGCGAAGAAGGCGTCCATGTCGATATGGATGATCTTTCGCGGTGGCGGATCGGCTATGTCCATGGCGCGATCATGCCATGGCGGACGCATGAACGAAAGCGGAACGAATGCGTCTGTTCAGCCTTTTGCCGACTTGCCGAGAAGATCGCGCAGCGCACCGAGCGGCCCCGCCTCCTCCTCCGTCCTGACGCCCATCTTGCGCAGATATTCGTCCGCGTCGGGCGCCCGCGGATAGGGGGTGAGGTTGAGGACCAGGGTCTGGGCTATCGCTTCGCCCATGTCGATCCGGTCGTCCTCGATCGTCATCACGTCGCAGTCGTCCTCCGACAGCTCGACCTCCTCGGCAGCAGGCTCGGCGTCGCGCAGGAAACGGATGGCAAAGGGGGCATCGACGCTCTCCGGCACATCCTGCCCGGTCGCGACGCAGGCCTGAACCACGCGCGCGCGCAGCGTGCCCCGCGCAATCCAGCCTCCTCGGTCCGCGTCCAGCGCGTAATGCGCCTCGAGGCTGTCGATCGAGCGCAGGCCAAAGCGCCTGGCAAGGGCAAGCCTTTCCGTCTCATCGGCGGCAATGTCGAGCGACTGGGTTGCCAGGCCGATCTGATCGAGCCGGACGGTGCGGGAAAATTCCGGCGTGGTGGGCGCGGGCGCCATCAGACGGCCGGAAGCCTGGCAGCGCGAAGGGCGCTGAGGTCCAGCGCCGCAAGGTTCGACGCGAGTTCCCGCAATGCGCCAGCGACATGGGCTAGCGCCTGCGGCGCGGGCGCCTCACCGCGATAAAGGTTGCGCACCAGCGCGTCCTCGAACGATCCCTCGCCCGCCAGCGCCGCGCGATAGGCGCCCATCCGCCCGCCGAGCGCGCTCATGATCCGGCCGATATGCTTGCCGACGACGAGGTCGCCAATGCCGATCTGGCGCAGCTGCCCGTCCATGTCCTCGACGAACACTTCGGCCAGGCGGGCGCTGTCATCGGCTGCGTCCAGCGCCTCGAGCCGCAGC
>DATJLC010000318.1:0-3218 GCA_035490755.1 Sphingobium sp. | reverse complement strand
TATCTGGTGTCGTCCAATGGACGTTTACGCCGGGTGTGCAGCGCCAACCAACGCGACATGCTGTTCATAAACGATCCCGCCACGAACGCGCTAACCTGGATGAGGGCGATGCGCGTCCACCAGTGGGTCAAGAACCTGCTGATATTTCTACCGCTTCTTGCCGGCCATCTGGTGGGGGATGTGAACCGGCTTGCTCAAGCCGTTTTGGCTTTTGCGGCATTCAGCCTGTGCGCGTCGGCCATCTACATCGCCAATGACCTCCTCGACCTGGATGCCGACCGCGCGCACAAGTCGAAGCGAAAACGGCCATTCGCGGCAGGGATGATCCCGGCCTCGTCGGGCGTCGCGGCCATAGCGATATTGCTGTTCGCTTCCTTTCTCATCGCCACTCTGCTTCCCTGGCGCTTCGGTATCGTTCTGCTCGGCTACGTCATCGTGACGACGGCCTATTCATTTGCGCTCAAGCGGCAAGTGGTGATCGATGTGATGCTGCTCGCCGGCCTGTACACGCTGCGGATCATAGCCGGTGCGGCGGCCACAAGCATAATGCCGTCCTTTTGGCTGCTGGCCTTTTCCATGTTCGTCTTTCTCTGCCTTGCCATGGTGAAACGCGTCTCGGAACTGCGGCCGTCGGCAGGCGGCGAGATTTCCGGCCGCGGATATGTGCCTTCAGACATGGCGGTCCTTCTTTCGCTCGGGCCAGGGTGCGGCCTTGTGTCCGTGCTCATCCTGGCTCTCTACATGCAGTCCGATGCGGTTCTGCTGATGTATCCGTCAAAGGGCTGGCTGTGGCTGGTTCCGCCAGTCTTCCTTTATTGGATCGTACGGCTGTGGCTCAAGGCGAACCGGGGAGAAGTGGAAGAAGACCCGGTCGTGTTCGCCATGCGCGACTGGCAGAGCCTCACCATCGCAGGTTTGATCGGCATTCTCGCAGCGCTCGCATTATGGGGACCCGCGCCTTGGTGATGGCCAAATCCACCACCCCGCTCATCCGCCTCAACATGTGGCATATCCTCATCTTGGCTTTTGCGCTCCGTTCGCTCTGGGCATTGTGGTTGCCTATAGACCCAGTATCGGACAGCGCGATGTATGATGTCCTGGCGCAAAGGATTGCCGACGGGCACGGCTATAGCTGGCCGGACGGCGCGCCTGCTGTGTATTGGGCAGTCGGAACGCCCGCGCTCTACGGCGGCATCTATTATCTTTTCGGCCATAGCTACGCCGCAGTTGCGATCGTCAATGTCGTCATGGGCACGATGCTGATCGCGGCAATCTACCAGTTCACATGCAACCGTTTCGGACTCCTGGTCGCTCGGCTGGCGGCATTGCTGGCAGCGGTCTGGCCAAGCTGGATTGCCTTGACCACCATAATTTCGAGCGAACTCCCGTCCAATCTGCTGCTCGCCGCCGGCATTGCCTGCTCCTCGTCGCGCCTGGGTCCGTTCTGGCTGCGGGTCGCTTCATCAAGCCTGCTCCTCGTCGGCGCTGCCTATATCCGGCCAACGACGTTACCGCTTGTGCTGGCCGTCCCGGTGCTCGAGGCTGTGATCGCGCGAAAATGGAGGGCAGCCTTGGCTGCAACAGTCATTTCGCTGGCAGTCGCAGCGGTGACTTTGAGTCCCTGGGCCATTCGTAACCAGCGAATTTTCGGCACGCCCGTTCTGATTTCCGCCAATCTCGGCGCCAACCTCTGGATGGGCAACAATCCGCGCTCAAATGGCGGCTACATGCCCTTGCCCGAAGGCCTGCCTCGAAATGAGGTCATACGCGACCGCCTGCTCAAGCAACAGGCGCTGGACTATATTTGGCACAATCCGCTCCGCTATGTCTCGCTATGCCTTAATCGGATCAGATTGTCTTTCGATCGCGAGACGATCGCCGTCGCATGGAACGCGCCTGCGCTGCCTGATGCTGTTCAAGCGCCTCTGAAAATCATCATGTCGGGTTATTGGCTGATCGTCCTCTGCCTGGCGATCGTCGGAGCCGTGCATTACCTGTGGAGGGAACCGTTTCGGCTGCTTGACCCCCTCATCATTTCATCCGGACTGCTTGCAAGCACGTCGCTTCTGGTGGTCGGAATGGACCGGTATCATTTCGGGCTGATGCCGTTCATCGCATCCTTCGCAGCCTATTGCCTCTCTTCATGTGCTCAGCGCTGGCACGCGGCGCGGTCGGTCACGACCTGAGCAATTGAACGCGTGACTATTCACTCCCGCCATGCCCAAGGGCGAGATAGTCTTCCGAGCGCATCTCCATGAGCCGCGAGACGGTGCGCTGGAACTCGAAGGCGCCGTCGCCGGAGGGATAGAGCACCTCAGGCTCGGCATCGGCGCTGGCGAGGAGCTTGACCTTATATTCGTAGAGCGCATCGATCAGGGTGACGAAGCGCGCGGCCTCGTTGCGATTCTCCGGCCCCAGGATCGGGATGCCGACGATCACGACGGTGTGGAAATGCCGCGCGATGGCGAGATAGTCGCTCGCGCCCCGTGCCTGTGCGCACAGGCGCTTGAAGGAGAAGACAGCGACGCCCTTCAGGCTCTTGGGGACATGCAGGGAACGGCCGCCATGCACCGCCAACTCCTCCGCCGGCACATGGGCCCGATCCTCCGGCGGATAGTCGGTGAGGCGGAAGAAGGTCTCGCTCAGCTCCCGCGTCGCCTCCGGCCCGTTGGGCACGAGCCAGGTCCGGGCGCCGGCCAGCCGGTCGAGCCGATAGTCGGTCGGGCCATTGAGCCCGATAATGTCCATCCGCGCCTTCAACAGATCGATGAAGGGCAGGAAGAGCTGTCGGTTGAGCCCATCCTTGTAGAGATCGTCCGGCACCCGGTTGGAGGTCGCGATGACCGTCACCCCGGCATCGAGCAGCCCGGTGAACAGGCGCGAGAGGATCGCGGCGTCGGCCATATTGTTGACGACCATCTCGTCGAAGCACAGCACGCGCGCCTCGGCCGCGATGCTGGCGACGACGGGCGGGATAGGGTCGCCCTTTTCCGACTGGCGCGCGACTCGCAGGCGATCATGCACGTCCATCATGAACTCATGGAAATGCGCGCGCCGTTTCTTCTCGACGGCCAGCGCCTCATAGAACAAGTCCATGAGCATGGACTTGCCGCGCCCCACCCCGCCCCACATGTAGAGGCCGCGCACCGGCTCCGGCACGCGGCGCAGCATCTTCCAGAGAAGGCTGCCGCGCGGCGGCACCGCCTCGAGCGCGGCGG
>DATJLC010000317.1:0-6354 GCA_035490755.1 Sphingobium sp. | reverse complement strand
GCGTCGCCGTCCGGTCCGCCGATCTCGAACTTGCCGGTGGGGTTGATGTGATAGACGGTCTCGCCGGACAGCAGCTCGGCGGGGATGATCTCCGCCACCACGCCCTTCACATAGGCCTTGAGCTCCGCTTCCTTCGCGCCTTCGTGATAGCCCGGCTTGTGCTGGGTGGAGACGACGATGGCGGTCGCGGCGGCCGGCTTGCCGTTCTCGAAGCGCAGCGTCACCTGGCTCTTGGCGTCCGGCTCCAGGAAGGGTGCCCTGCCGGCATGGCGGTCGGCGGCCATCTTCTCCAGGATCTTGTGGCTGTAATAGAGGGTAGCCGGCATGAGGTCGGGCGTCTCGTCGCAGGCGAAACCGAACATGATGCCCTGGTCGCCCGCGCCTTCATCCTTGTTGCCCGCCGCGTCGACGCCCTGGGCGATGTCGGACGACTGGGGATGGAGATGGTTCTCGAAATGGAGGTTCTGCCAGTGGAAACCATCCTGCTCATAGCCGATTTCCCGGACGACCTTGCGCACCGCCGTCTGGATTTCCTCCTGCGCGCCCGGCGCCCAGTTGCCCTCGCGGTCGATCATGCCGTTGCCGCGCACCTCGCCCGCCAGCACGACGAGGTTGGTCGTCGTCAGCGTCTCGCAGGCGACGCGGGCCTCCGGGTCCTTGGACAGGAAGAGGTCGACGACGGCGTCGGAGATCTGGTCCGACACCTTGTCGGGATGGCCTTCGGACACGGACTCGGAGGTGAAGAGATAGCTGTTGCGCATGGACGTTCACGAAGCCTTTCCTGGGGCGGCATGCTGATCCGGCATGCCATATAAAGATTTCCTTATGTCCGACTCTTAGCGCCTGACGCGCCCGATAGCAACGCCGCTCAGCATCAGAATGGCCGCCAGCAGCATCGGCAGGACGTTACCCCATTTGGCGAATGGCGTCGGCGGCGCGGCGGGCGGCAGGCTGGTCGCGAGAAAGCCGGCACGGTTCAGGCCGATGGCCGCGCGGACGGTGCCGGTCGTGTCGATGACCGCCGAAATGCCGGTCGGGGTGGACCGGATCACCGGCATCGCCTCCTCCACCGCGCGCAGCCGCGCCTGCGCCAGATGCTGGGGCGGCCCCCAGCTGCCGAACCAGGCATCGTTGGAGGGATTGAACAGGAAGTCGGGCCGGTTCGCCCGCTCCACGACCTGCCCGGAAAAGATGATCTCGTAACAGATCTGCACGCCCATCTTCAGCGGCTGGCGGCGCGGTCCGCCGGGCAGGTCGAGCGTGCGGGGGCCGGGGCCGGGCCAAAAGTCGATGTCACCGGGGGCGAGGCGCGACAGGCCGATCGCCGACAGCAGCGGGCGCATCGGCAGATATTCGCCATAGGGCACCAAATGCGCCTTGTCATAGCGTCCGGCGATGCGCGCGTCCGGCGTCACGACCCACAGGCTGTTATTGGCGCCGATGAGGTCTTCGGCGCTGTAGAAGGGGCGGGTGGTCCTGCGGAAATGATATTTGTCGCCGCCGGTCATCAGGAGGTCGCCGGGGCCGAGCAAAGCCGCGATACTGGCGCGCCATTCCGGCTCCATGTCGAGAATGGCGTCCACCGCCGCCTCCGGCCAGAACAGGAGGCGCGGCGCCGCGCCGGGGGTGCCGCTCAGGGTCGCCAATGTCGTAAAATGGCGGCCCTCGGCGGCAGGGTCATATTTTTCGCCCTGGCCGATATTGGGCTGGACGACGCGGATCGCCGGGCCGGGCCCCTGGGGCTGATCGGGTTCGACCTGGCCCAAGGCGGCGATGGCGAGGATCGGCGCGAGAAACAGCACGGCCAAACGGTAGCGCCCGCCAGCCAGCAGGCTGATCCCGCCTGCCGCGAGGATGGCGAGGGCGCCAAGGCCATAGGTGCCGATCAGGCGCGCGGCCTGCTCGACGCCGGTGCCGAGCCAGAGCACGCCGACAGGGTTCCAGGCAAAGCCGGTGAACATGGTCGCGCGCAGATATTCGCCGATCGCCCATGCGCCCGCCAGGCACAGGATCAGCGCCTCCCGCCTGCCGCTCGCCAGCCGCCAGGCAAGGCCGGTCGCAATGGCCGGATAGACCGCCAGATAGAAGGAGAGCAGGACAACGGCACCATAGCCGAACCAGTGCGGCATCGCGTCCTGATAGGTGAAGGCGTGGGCGATCCAGTTCAGGCCGACGGTGAAATGGCCGACGCCAAAGGCATAGCCCAGCAGCAGTGCCTGGCGCAGGTTCCTCGCCCGGCCGAGCAGCAGGACCAGCGCGGCAAGGCAGAGCAAGGTAAGCGGCCAGAGCCCAAGCGGCGCGAATCCGGTCGCCGCCACGGCGCCGAGGATCAGCGCCGCAAAGCGTGGATGTGCCGCCGCGAGCCTGGGCAGGCGTGCGCCCATGCTCAGCGGGCTGGCTTCGGTGCCACTGCCGCCGTGCATTGATCGCTCGCCTTCCCGCCATTCGTAAGCGAGCCCGCGATCACAAAGCCGCCCACCACGGCGACGAGAAAGCCGATGCTCACCAGCGTCAGATATTTTTCGAGGAATGTCTTGATCGGCGCCCCGAACTTCCAGAACAGCACGCCGACCAGCATGAACTGGAAGCCGCGCGACAGGATGCTGGCCCACAAAAAGGTGAACAGCGGCAGGCTGATGAAGCCCGCCGTGATCGTGATGAGCTTGAAGGGAATGGGCGTCGCGCCCTTTATCAGGATGATCTCGGCGCCATATTCGCGCAAGTAACAGGCCGCCGTCGGAAAGCTGTTGGCGAGGTTCAGCGCGTCCAGCACCGCCTGGCCGACCGTCGCGAACAGGAAATGGCCGATCGCATAGCCGAGCAGCCCGCCCGCGACCGACGCGGCCGTGCAGATCAGCCCGTAGCGCAGCGCCTTGGCGGGCCGGGCGAGACACATCAGGCCGAGCAGCGGATGCGGCGGGATTGGAAAGAAGCTCGATTCCATGAAGGAAATCACGAACAGCCAATATTCGGCATGGCGATGCGCGGCCTTGGCCAGCGTCCATTGATAGAGGCGGTCGAGCATGTCGCGCGGGCCATAGCGGGTTTGGGAACGGCAAGCCAGAGTGGTTGACCTCTGGATTATTTATAGTTCCTTCGCGCTAGCGGCCCAGCTGGCAGGAGCCGGATCAATGGCGAACTTCTTAAGGCTTATGTGCTCCTGCGAAAGCAGGAGCCCAGGCTATTCCGGCACGCCATACTGCCCTAGGCTCCTGCCTTCGCAGGAGCACGATTCCACTAGGTGCTTCCCACCACCAGACAGGCGGCGAACATCAGGAGGCCGGCGAAGCGATTGGAGCGGAACTTCATGAGCGGGTCGAGGCCGTCCTCCTTCAGCGTGGCGACCTGCCAGAAGAGGTGGCTCGCCATGGGCAGCATCGCCGCTGTCGCGAGCGGGTGGGGGATGAGCGTCCAGAAGGCGGCCGCCCATAACAGCAGTGCGAGGAGATAGAGGCCCGTCACTCCGGCGCGGACATGGGCGCCCATGGTGAGCGCGCTCGACCCGATGCCGACCAGCGCGTCGTCCTCGCGGTCCTGCAGGGCGTAGATGGTGTCATAGCCCACCACCCAGGCAATCGCGCCGGCATAGAGGAGCAGGCCCGCCGGGCTCATGCCGCCGGTCATCTCGACCCAGGCGACGGGCGCGGCCCAGCTGAACACCAGGCCGAGCCATAGCTGCGGAAAGCCGGTGATCCGCTTCATGAACGGATAGGCCGCGACCAGGGCCAGGCTCCCCAGCGCGACCAGCTGCGCCTGCCAGCGCAGTTGTATGAGGACGACGAGGCCGATGAGGCAGAGCGCGACCAACCACAGCCATGCGGTGCGCACGGAGACGGCGCCGCTCGCGAGCGGGCGGCTGGCGGTGCGCGCCACCCGTGCGTCGAGGTCGCGATCGACGATGTCATTATAGACGCAGCCCGCACCGCGCATGGCGATGCTGCCGAGGAGGAACCACAGCAGCATGTCCCAGCGCGCGAAGGCCTGGCCGGAAAGCGCGATCGCCCAGGCGCCCGGCCAGTAGAGCAGCCACCAGCCGATCGGCCGGTCCAGCCGCGCCAGCAGGGCAAGGTTACGCGGCAAGGCGGGCAGGCGCGCAACCAGCCCGCGCGCTTCGCTGTCGGGAACGATGGGGGCGGGGGTGCTGTCCATGGCGGGTATCTAGCAGATGGGGGGCGGGGGGCTAGGGTGGACTGACATTCAGTTCGCCGCCGCCAGTGTTCCTGCTTTCGCAGGAGCACGTTCGCGCTTTGACGATGATGGCAGTCGCCGCACCACCTTGCCCAAATCCATCCCCCGCGCCTAGATGCACGCCTGCAACTCGCGCACAGGAGGCAAGTCCATTCCCGCCACCCCCGCCTGGCCGCCCAAAAGCGCGCCGCGCCTCTATGTCGACATGGCCCTGGGCGAGGGCGTCGCCGTGCCGGTGGCGGGCAATGCGGCGCATTATCTGCTCTCGGTCATGCGCGTGGGCGAAGGCGATGTGGTGCTGTTGTTCGACGGACGGTCCGGCGAGTGGGCGGCGCGGGCGGGGGCGATCCGCAAGCGCGACCTCGTGCTCAGCTGCGAGACGCGGACCAGGCCGCTGGAGCAGGTGCCCGATTTCTGGCTGTGCGCCGCGCCGATCCGAAAGGCGCGCATCGACCTCGTCGTCGAGAAGGCCTGCGAGCTGGGCGTCGCGCATGTCCAGCCGGTGCTGACCCGGCGCGCGGTGGTGGACAAGCTCAACCCCGAACGCCTGACCGCGCAGATGATCGAGGCGGCGGAGCAGTGCGGGCGCACGGCAATCCCCACGCTGGGCGAGATGCTGTCTTTGCCGAGACTCCTCGACGGCTGGGATGCGGGCCGGGTGCTGTTCTTCGCCGATGAGGAGGGGGGGATGCCGATGGCGGAGGCCTTTGCCGCCCGGCCCGGCCCGGCCGCGCTTCTGATCGGGGCGGAGGGCGGGTTCGCGCCCGAGGAGCGCGCGGCGATCCGCGCGTGCCCGTCCGCCGTCGCCATCTCGCTGGGCCCGCGCATCCTGCGCGCCGAGACGGCCGCGATCGCCGCCACCGCCTGCTGGATGGCGCTCAATGGCGACTGGATGCGTTGCTAAACGAAATCCGTTTGATCGGCCCCTCCAAGGGCATTAAGGGGGCGCTGCGGGGGAGGAGAACAGGGATCGCCCATGAGTACCAGACAGGATTCGGGCGGCGACGACCCCATTATCGAGCGCCGAGAGCAGCTCATCGCGCTGTTCCAGGGGGGCGAAAAGCCGCCGGAACGCTGGAAGATCGGCACCGAGCACGAGAAATTCGTCTATGCGGTGCAGGATCACCATGCCCCCAGCTATGAGGAAAAGGGCGGCATCCACACGCTGCTGATCGGTCTCACCCGCTATGGCTGGGAGCCGGTGTTCGAGGGCGACAACATCATCGCCTTGTCCGGCGCGGACGGCACGATCAGCCTGGAGCCGGCGGGGCAGCTGGAACTGTCCGGCGCGCCGCTCGACAATCTGCATGAGACCTGCGCCGAGACCAAGCGCCATCTCGACCAGGTGAAGTTCGTCGGCGACCAGCTCGGGCTCGGTTTCCTCGGCCTCGGCATGTGGCCGGACAAGCGGCGCGACGAACTGCCGATCATGCCAAAGGGGCGCTACGAGATCATGCTGCGCCATATGCCGCGCGTCGGCAATCTCGGCCTCGACATGATGCTCAGGACCTGCACGATCCAGGTCAATCTCGATTATGGCAGCGAAGCGCGCATGGCCAAGATGTTCCGCGTCGGCCTCGCGCTCCAGCCGCTCGCCACCGCCCTGTTCGCCAATTCGCCGTTCACGGAAGGGCGGCCCAACGGCTATCTTTCCTATCGCAGCCATATCTGGTCGGACACCGACCCGGCGCGCACGGGCATGCTGCCCTTCGTGTTCGAGGATGGCTTCGGCTATGAGAGATATGCCGACTATGCCCTTGATGTGCCGATGTATTTCGTGTTTCGCGACGGCAAGTATATCGATGCGGCGGGGCAGAGCTTCCGCGATTTCCTGGAGGGCAAGCTGCCGGCGCTGCCCGGCGAAAAGCCCCATCTGAGCGACTGGCAGGACCATCTTTCGACCGCGTTTCCGGAAGTCCGGATGAAGAGCTTTCTGGAGATGCGCGGCGCCGACGGCGGGCCGTGGGGGCGGATCTGCGCATTGCCGGCGCTGTGGGTCGGCCTGCTCTACGATGATAATGCGCTCGATGCGGCCTGGGATCTGGTCAAGGGCTGGACCATGGCCGAACGGCAGGCGCTGCGAGATTCGGTGCCGCGCCTCGGCCTTGATGCGCCGATCGCCGGCGGGGCCAGGCTGCGCTCGATCGCGGGGGAGGTGCTGACCAT
>DATJLC010000316.1:0-5454 GCA_035490755.1 Sphingobium sp. | reverse complement strand
AGAACATCCCGAACGGCAGGTTCTGAATGGGAAAGTCCGGATGGCCGTTGGCGCTTTCAACCCAACTCGTCCGCGCCGGATCATGGGTTTCGTCAATGCCGGGATCATTCATTAGCCGGGTTTCCTGTGCAGCCATTCGGCGTGGCGCGGCGCCTTCCTGGTGCGGCTCCATTCCTCCAGCATCAGCGGCGCGACCCGCCTCAGTTCGGCATATTGCTCCGGCGTTCCGATATTGCAGGCAAGCTCGATTCGGTGGCCGTTGGGATCGAAGAAATAGAGCGACTGGAAGACGCCGTGCCAGACGGGCCCGGTCACCATGACCTCCTCCCCTTCGATATGCGCCTTTGCCGCATGCAGCGCGGCCATATCGGGCAGTTCGAAGGCGATGTGCTGGACCCATTCCGGCGTATTGCGGTCCCGGTCCATCGGCGGGCTGCCGGGCAACTCGAAAAAGGCGAGGACATTGCCGCCGCCCGCATCGAGGAACACATGCATATAGGGGTCATGCTCGCCGGTGGAAGGCACTTGGTCCTCCGCGAAGGCAGTCACGAAATCCATGCCCAGCACCCGCTGGTAGAACTCCACCGTTTCCCTGGCGTCCCGGCAGCGATAGGCGACATGATGAATGCGCGACAGGCTGAACGGCACGCTCATGGCGCCGCCCCCGCCGGGATCACGCCGCGCTCAATCTGGTCGCGTTCCAGGCTCTCGAACAGCGCCTTGAAATTGCCTTCGCCGAAACCCTCATTGCCCTTCCGCTCAATGATCTCGAAAAAGATCGGGCCGATCATATCCTCGGTGAAGATCTGGAGCAGCAGGCCCCCACCCGTCTCCGGCGCGCCGTCGATCAATATGCCGCGTTGGCGCAGCGCCTCCACGTCATGGCCATGGCCGGGCAGTCGCTGGTCGATCATGTCGAAATAGGAACCGGGGGTTTCCCGGAACCCGACGCCATTGGCGCGCAGGGCATCGACTGTCGCGAAGATATCGTCGGTGGCAAAGGCGATGTGCTGGATGCCCTCGCCATGATAGGCGCGCAGGAACTCCTCGATTTGACTGTGCTCGTCCTGGCTTTCGTTGAGCGGAATGCGGATCTTACCGTCGGGTGCCGCCATTGCCCGCGAGAAAAGCCCGGTCGCCTGGCCTTCTATGTCGAAATAGCGGATCTCGCGGAAATTGAAGATGCGCTGGTAGAAATCGGCCCAATAGGCCATGTGGCCGCGGCTCACATTATGGGTGAGATGATCTATCAGCGTGAGACCGACCGATCGGTCCTGCCGGCCAGCGCCCGGCACCGGCCGGAAATCGACGTCATAGATTTCCGCTGCGCCGTAGCGATCAACCAGATAGATATTGGCGCCACCGATCCCTGCGATTGCGGGTATCTTCAGCTCCATCGGCCCGACCGGCCCATCGACCCTATGCGCCCCGCGCCGAACGGCTTCGGCCAGCGCGGCAGCGGCATCATGGACCCGGAATGCCATCGCATTTGCCGAAGGTCCATGCCGGGCGCGAAACTCGGCGACCTGGCCTCGCGGCTCCATGTTGAGGATCAGGTTGATGTCACCCTGCGCATAGCGGCGGACATTCTTGGAACGATGGTTGGCAAGATGGGTGAAGCCCATCCCCTCCATGCGCGCGGAAAGCGCCTGCGGATCGGGGCTGGTGAACTCGACAAACTCAAAGCCGTCGAGGCCGAGCGGATTGTCGTACATGGGGACATCCCCATCGGATCACATGTGCCGAATTGTCTCACCTTGGCGAACGGGTGTCAAATCGGAGACCGGAGCCCTCGCGAGGAACGTCACGCAGGCAACCACTGCTCCCTCGACAGCTAGGCCTCTGCAAATATTGCCAGCGCCACGTTCAGCCACAATGCGAACATGAATAGCACACCGAGTACGAACGCCAGCCCGCGGTGAGCCGGGTTGTTGTAGGTCATGTGCACCGCGCTCTGCAGAAGGCGCGCCGCTACATAGGCCCAGGCGAAAGCAACTGTCCAACCGCTCACGGCGCCAAGGACGAAAGCCGTAAGACAGGCGGCGTAAAACAGCACCGGCAACTCGAACAGGTTGGTATAATGGCGCACGGCAGCGACAGTCGCCTCCGGTTCCGGCTTGCCCAGATGCGCTCTATAATAATTTGGATCCTGCCCACCCTTGACGGCGGCCGCGCGTGCTGCCGCCATGCGGATGAATGCGACAAATGTCAGCGCGACAATCACAAGCATCGGCATGAAGATACTGGTCGGATTGATTGCGTTCGCCATGCCCAATTCTCCCTCTCGTGGCCGCCTCGGCTTCCCGAGCTTGCCCGACGCGAGCTGCGACGCAAAGTATTTTTGTGTATGAGCAGGATGCTCGGCAACTGCCGATCAGCCGGTCACGGGAACCATGGCGTTTATGAGACGGGCAAGCCTGATGTCACGATCCGACACGCCGCCTGCGTCATGCGTGGTGAGCGTCACCTCGACACGGTTGTAGACGTTGAACCATTCCGGGTGGTGATCGGCCTTCTCGGCATGAATCGCAATGCGGGTCATGAAGGCGAATGCCTCCGCGAAATCCGCGAAAAGCAGCGATCGCTCGATCGCGAGGCCGTCCGCCCGCAGCGACCAGCCAGGCAAATCGGCGAGTGCGGTGATCCGCTCTGCTTCGGTAAGGGCAATGACCATGTCAGTTCGCCTCAATCATGGCTTGGGTAGAGCCGTGCAGGACAGGATTGCTCATGTCGCGGGCCTGCTCGATATGGGCGGCCAGGCTTTCGGCAGTAAGCTGCCCATCGTTGAAACCACTGCCGGCGCAGATCCCATATCGTGTGACTTGCCCGCCGCCGATGTGGAAAATTTCACCGCTTGCCGGATTTTCTGCGCTGCAAAGATAGGTAATGCCCTCCGCGACAAGCTCCGTCGGAAACTGCTTCATCCACTCAAAAGTTTCCTTGTCCTTGAGACGATTTGCGAGCCTGGTAAAGGCGACGGGCAGTACGCCATTCGCCCGAATATCAAAGGGCGCGCCTTCGATGCTGATCGTGTTCGTAAGGCCAATCAGACCGGATTTTCCGGATGAATAGGCGGCCGTGCCATGCATGCCCAGCATAGCCCCGGACATGATATTCACTATACGGCCGTAACGTTGCGCTTTCATGATCGGCCAGACGCGGCGGATCAGCATGTATGGTCCCAGCAGATTCGTGCGAATAATCCCTTCGACCTGCTCGTCAGTGTCTTCGTCCACCTCGACAATGCCGATGCTTCCGCCGGCATTGTTGACCAGGATGTCGATACGACCGAACGCTTCCATGGCCCGGCTGACAATGGCATCCGCACTCGCGCCAGTTCCGACACTGGAAGCATCGGCCACAGCTTCGCCGCCCGCATTCATGATTTCAGCGACAACTGCCTGCGCAACGTCGATAGTTCCTGGGGTCAGGGTATCGCCATCACCGCCATAGTCGTTCACGAGCACTTTGGCGCCTCTGCGCGCAAGGCTAAGCGCAACATCGCGGCCAACGCCGCGGCCGGCGCCGGTAACAATCGCAACTTTTGAGGTGAAATCCAGCACGATGGCTCCCTTCTTTGTTGAGCCTGAAAGGCCAAGCCTCAGCGCACGTCCCTGGCATCATTCGAGAGCGTAAACTCTATAAGCGCAGACCAACTCGATTCCACTGCGGATTAGTAACTGGCGGAGAGGGAGGGATTCGAACCCTCGATACGGTTGCCCGTATGCCGCATTTCGAGTGCGGTGCATTCGACCACTCTGCCACCTCTCCGCAGAAACCACCTGTCGGTGCCGGCCGTTTCCAGCCGATTGGTCGATGAGCACGGGCCACTAGCCGATGCGGGGGACTTTGCCAAGAAGCCGGGCAGCCATTTTTCTTGCACCGCCGCTGCATCGTACTACATCTTTGCCATGAGTACCGTTGTCGATCGTTCCTCCATGCCCGCCTCGCTCGCCCGTATGCCACTTGTGGCCCATGCCCGTTTCGGCATCGGCGATGTCGTGCGCCATCGACAATATGGGTTTCGCGGTGTGGTGTTCGACGTCGATCCTGTTTTCGCAAACAGCGAGGAATGGTATGAATCCATTCCCGAACAGGTGCGTCCGGCCCGCGAGCAGCCCTATTATCATCTTTTCGCAGAGAATGACGAAGGCAGCTATATCGCCTATGTCAGCCAGCAGAATCTGGTGGCCGAGACAGGCTTGGCTGAGCCGGTGGACCATCCGGCAATCGACCAGCTCTTTCGTCGCGCCGCCGACGGTTCCTATCATCTGCGCGGCCAGCGCTGGCACTGAATTCCTTGGAGGCGGCGTTAGGCCCTGATCTTCCAGCCGCTCCGCAGAACCGCATAAGTAACAAGCCCGGTGGCGGTCGTGATGGCCAGCAGCACCAGCGCGCCCGTGCCAACATGGGTGTCCGCCCGGGCGAGAAAGCCATAGCGAAAGCCCGATATGATGTAGAAGAAGGGGTTGGCATGGCTGATCGCCTGGAAGACAGGTGACAGCCGGTCGACGGAATAGAAGGTCCCCGACAGCAGCGACAGCGGCGCGATGACGAAGCTGGTGACGGCCGCCGAGTGGTCGAACTTGTCCGCCCAGACAGATGTCAAAAGCCCGAGAAAGGCTATGAAGGCCGCGCCCAGCAGGCCGAACCACATGATCGCCCAGGCATGGACGGGCGCCACATGGACCCCCGGCCACAACGCCATCACCAGCCACAGCGCGGCGCCCACCATGAGCGCGCGCGTCACCGATGCAAGGACGAGGGCGAGCATCAGCTCGGCGGTGGTGAAGGGCGGCATCAGATAATCGACCAGGGTCCCCTGCAGCTTGCCGGTCAGCAGGGGGAAGCTCGCATTGGCGAAACTGGCCTGGATCATGGCCATGGCGATGAGGCCGGGCGCGATGAAGTCGGTGAATGGCACTCCCAGCACCCGGCGGCTCGCCCCGCCCAGCGCCAGCGCGAAGATGACAAGATAGAGCAGGGTCGTGACCCCAGGCGCCCAGATCGTCTGGAGCTGGACCTTCAGGAACCGGCGCACCTCCTTGCGGTACAGCGCCCAGGTGCCCGCCCAGTTGACCGCGCGGATCACCGGAACGCCGGGCTCATGCGCGATCATGTCGGGGCCGGTGACGTTTTGCATCTCGGTCATGGCCACAGCCTATCCGGGAAAGCGGCATGACAGGCAAGAGCCCGATCACCCCCAATGTCCGCGTTTGACCTTTTTGCCGTAAGCTCCCATATGCGCGCGGCTGGCATGGAAGGATCGGCAATGGCGTGGACTGACGAGCGGATCGACCAACTCAAGACGATGTGGGAACGCGGCATGACCGCGAGCCAGATTGCCGACGAGCTCGGCGGCGTCAGCCGTAACGCGGTCATCGGCAAGGCGCATCGCCTCGGCCTTCAGTCGCGCCCCTCGCCGGTCAAGGCGGTGGAGCCGGCGCCCAAGGC
>DATJLC010000315.1:0-8744 GCA_035490755.1 Sphingobium sp. | reverse complement strand
GGCCGGCGGCAGCCAGGTGAAGGTGAGCGAATTGGTGGCGCGGCTGATGTCCTTGATCGTGGTGCTGCCGATATCGATCGTGCCATTGCCGACATAGGTGCAACGGATTTGCACCGGCTGACCGGCATAAATCCCGTTCGGGATGGTCAGGATGCGAATGGCCCGCTCGCCCGTCTTGAGGAACTTGACCACATTGTTCGCGTCCAGGTGATCGGCCGGCATGTTGGCCCACCACAGGCTGCGCGTGGAATCAGCATAATACCAGGCTGATCCGACCAGCAAATTGGCAAAGGCGCGTTGCGAGTTCCAGTAGGTGATCTTGCCGAGATTGATCCCCAGTTGCGTTGCCGGCACCGCGGGCACCTTGGTCGGCACAGTGGTGAGGCTGGAACTCTGTGTGCTGATTGGTACGATACCGGTTGTCGTCGTCGTCAAGGACGAACCGGTCAGCGACAGCGCCAGGGCAGTTGTGGTGGGGATCGTTACAAGACCGGACACGGTGTTGGTCGTCGACATTGTTCCAGATGATATCAGTCCCTCGGCGGCCAAAGCACCGCCTACGGTCAACGTTGTAATCATTGCAAAAAGTGCGACCTTTTTGTAGCCCTTTTTCGGGCCGTTTGTTGATTTCTCATTGCTCATGATTGATGATTTTCCATCTGAGTGCAAGTGGCTGTTGCCACGGTTCGAGAAACGTAGCTTGAGTCCTCACAAGAGGAGCTTGCGGATTCTGGTTAAGATGAGGGTAAGGATCAGTTCGGAGCAAAACGCTCAAAAAGCTGATCTAGGTGATTGGTTGTTACACGGCTTTTCCCCTACCATGCCGACCTCTGCGGACATCTTCCGTGTCGCTTGGGGGCTGCGCTCTTGAGCCGAGGGGCGGCGTGGCCCTGCTTCCGTGAACCGAAAATTAACAGGAATTAGTCCGCTTACCGGCCGGGATGGACGGAAGCTTTTTTGCGCCCATGAGTCTTCCCAAGGCCCTGGAGAACATATGCGCCAGGTCCATTCTGGAGCAGACCGCGTTCGCTGTCTGGGCCTCAAAAAAGCACGGATATGCAACGATTCTCTGGTATTTTCGGGCTCTGATGGCGCTTGGATTCTGACGCTCGGTTGGGCCTGCCTTCGTCATCCTGGCCAAGGGTGGCTTCCTTAAGAAATCGGCTCTAAAGCTGCCATCGTCATGCCCAACTGGATTATCATCATCGCAGGGTGGATGGTCGCCGCGCCCGTGCTGCTTGTCTTCGGCGTGCTGCTGACGGAACTGGTGCTCGGCGCCAAGCCGGGCCGGCGGGGGGCCGCGCCACCGCCGCTGGCAGGCGTCCCATCCATGGTCGTCCTTGTCCCCGCACATAATGAGGCGGCGGGGATTGGCCGGACGATTGACAGCCTTCTTGAAGAGCTGCCGCACGATGCGCGCATCCTTGTGGTTGCGGACAATTGCAGCGACGACACGGCGGCAACGGCGCGGGCCCATGGCGCTGATGTCGTCGAACGGAACGATCCGGTCCTGCGCGGCAAAGGGCATGCCTTGGCTTTTGGCCGCGATGCGCTGCGCTCCGATCCGCCCGACGCGGTGCTGGTGGTTGATGCGGACTGCACGCTGGGGGCAGGCGCGTTGGCCGCCCTTGGCGCGCGCGCGTTGGAGCTGGATCGTCCGGTGCAGGGATTATATCTGCTGAACGCTGGCGCGAATGCGGCGCCGAAAGTGCAGATTTCCAATTTTGCTTTTCTGATCAAGAATCTTGTTCGCCAGCGCGGCGCACGGCGCCTCGGCGCGCCAGCGATCCTGGGGGGCACCGGCATGGCGTTTCCATGGCGCTTGTTCGCTGACCTACCGCTCGCGACCAGCGATCTGGTCGAGGATCTGCTGCTCGGCATCCATTGCGCGCGCCTCGGCAGCCCGCCCTGCTTCCTGGAATCCGCGTCCGTGTGGAGCGAGGCGGCGTCGGAGGCGGACACGATCAAGCAGCGTTCCCGTTGGGAGCAGGGTTTCCTTTCAACAGCCCTCAGCCATGGCCTCCCGCTCCTGCGGGAAGGACTGCTGCGTCCGGCGCTGCTGTGGACCGGGCTTCACCTGCTCGTGCCGCCGCTGGCCCTGCTCTTTCCGATCGGTTTCCTGGCGCTGGCCGTGCTGGTCATGCTGGCCCTGCTCGGCGGCAGTTGGGTCCCGGCCGCGCTGTTCGGCTCGGTGTTCTGCGCCGTCGCCGTTATGATCTTCGTCGCCTGGCTGCTGAACGGCCGCTGGGTCATCCCGGCGCGGACATTCGTGCGTGTCCCTCTCTACATTCTCTGGAAGGCCGGCATCTATTTCCGGTTTTTCGCGCGGCGTGGCGAGACGGAATGGGTGCGCACCCGGCGTCAGGGAGAATGAGCGGGCAGGTCACGCCCCGCGCATCGCATCGTCAATCAACCTGAGCAACCCGGCGGCATTGCTGTCCGCGCGATGCCTCTCCAGCACCCTTTCGCGTCCGCGCCGCCCCATGGTTTCGAGGGCGTCGGGAGATAGTTCGATGGCCGATGCCATGGCCTCGGTGATAGCGTCCACATCGCCGGCCGGCACGAGCCACCCGCATTCGGCATCCACAAGCTCGGGAATGCCGGCGATCATGGTGGTTATGACGGGGCGTTCGAGCGCCAGCGCCTCCATGATCACCACGGGCAGGCCCTCGGCGAAGCTGGGGAGGACCATGGCACGGCATGACTGGATGATCCGCCTGACCTCGTCGGCACTGGCCCAGCCCGCCATCGTCACCTTGTCCTGAAGTCCTGAGGCGGAGATTTGCGTCCGGATCTCCGGCTCCATCTCGCCGCCGCCCACCAAAGTGAGGTGGAATGTCTTGCCCTGCCGGGCGAGCTTTGCGGCCGCCTCGATCAGGAGCGGCAGTCCTTTCTGTCCGCTGAGCCGAGCCACACAGCACAGATTGGGGGCATCGGGCACCGGCACGCTTTCCAACGGTGTGGTGAAGGTCTCATCCACGCCGCAACGAACGATCTGGATCTTCGGCCAGTCGGCATATCGGCTCCAGCGCATCAACTGGCTGCGGCCATAGCTGCTGATCGCGACGCAGAAGGCGGACTCGGCGATCTTGCCGCGCATGTCGAGCTGGGCGGGGCGATCGAACTCGTCGGGGCCATGCACGGTAAAGCTGTAGGCCGGGCCGCCCAGCCTGCGCGTGATCCGGGCGACAGCTGTGGCGTTGGTCCCGAAATGGACATGCAGATGCCGCACATCCTTCTTCCTCAGCGCCCTGAAAAGCCAGCATGCCTCGAGCAGATAGGCGCCATGTTTCACAAAGTCGCCGCCCGCTTTTCGCGCCATGTTGAAAGCACAGGCGACGGCATCGAGGAATAGCCCGGGCCGGCTGGCGCAGACCATGATCGCGGCGCCGGCGAGGCGCGCCAGATTGCCGTTCAGGATGACGGCCGTGCGCAAAGCCTCGGCACGGTCGTGCGGGTCGGGCAAGGCGTCGGGGAAGGGGCGGATCGAATAGCGCGCGACCGCCATGCCGCCGGCCTCGATTCCGGCTATTTCGCGGCGGATGAAGCTGTGGCTCACCGCCGGATATTGTGTGGTGAGATAGGCAATCCCCCCTGATCCGCCGGAGTGCCTGAGGTCAGGGGACCGCATTGCCGATACTCCTTGCTGATCGGGGGAGAGCCTGGATCATTTCGACCTGATGATATCTGGTACGGAAACGGCGACCGTGTGTTCACACGATCGCCGAACCGCGCGCGATGGCGGAACCGTCCCTTCAGCTCTTCTTGGCTGCGGGCGGCTCATAGCCCGGCTGATATTCGATCTTGGCCTTGGCCTTGGCCTCCTTGAGGCGCTGTTCGCCCAGCTTTGCCAAGGCCTGGTTGCGATAGGCCTGCGCAGCCATTGCACGTGCCTGCTCGTCGGGCATCGCGATGGGACTGCTGCCGGTTATCACGTTGACGAGGCCCTTGCCCGGCTCGCCGGCGGGAACGACAAAGGGCTCACCGGGCTTAAGCGCCAGGATCTGCTTCAGCATCTGTTGGGGGATCCGGCCAGAATCAAACGAACCGCTGCCGCGCGTGAACTTGATGCCCATGTTGGCCAGGGTCGTGGCCACTTCCTCCATGGTATGCGCGCTCTCCAGTGCCTTGAGCGATGCAGGATTGGCGGGCATGTCGAACTGGATCTGGTCCAGCTTGTAGAGCGTCCTCTGTTTGAACAGCGTGGGGTTTTGCGCCATGAACTTGTTGATCGCCGCCGTGTCCGGCACGCTTACCGTGTCCATGGCTTTCTTGGCGTACATGCTGACGAGCAGCTGTTCCTTCATGCGCCGTTCCGCGCTGACATAATTGGGATCACGGTCGACCCCGTCCTGCTTGGCCTGCTGGGCGAGCAGGCGGCGGCTCACGATCTGCTGCAGCACGGCGCGACGTGCTTCCTTCTTGTCGGCGTTCTCGGGAACATTGAGTTCCGCCAGTTCGGAATTGAGTTCCTGAAGAGTGATTTCCTCGCCGTTCACGACCGCAACGACCTGTCCGGTCGGCGTTTTCTCGCAACCTGTCATCATCCAGCTGATCGCGATCAGCGCCGTCGCCGTTATGCTCTTCATGCCTTTGGTCACCTGTCGTCTCCCGACCTGCTGGTTCACTCTGTCTGACTCGGCCGAAACTGGCCAAATTGCGCGCTGATCCTGTCCCTACACATCATCACAGCTCCTTTGCAATGGGAAGAGAAAGGCGGCGATGCTTTGTGCCGACGGCCATTCGTTACAGTGCCGATACTGAATTTTTCGGTAACAACCCGAACATTCAACGCGGTTCGAAGCCTGGTTGATATTCGATTTTGGCGCGTGCCCTTGTTTCGGCAAGTCGTTGCTCGCCGATCTTGGCAAGAGCCTGATTGCGCAGGGCATTTGCCGCGATGTTGCGCTGCTCGGCCGGCGGCACGATAACCGGCTCACTGCCGGTGATGACGTTTATCAGGCCCTTGCCCGGCTGCGGCGAGGCGACAATGAATGGCTCGCCCTTGGGCAAGGCCAGGACCTGCGACAGCATCTGGGCCGAAATCTTGGCCGAATCCATTGTGCCGGCGCCGCGTTCGAACTTCACGCCCATTCGGGTCAGCGCTTGCCCGGCGGCATCAAGCGTGTGCGCGGCCTGCAGATTTTTCAGGTAAGTCGTATCGGCGGGTATGTCGAACTGGATCTGGTCCAGCTTGTATATCCTGCGGCTGGCAAACATGTGCGGGTTGTCCGCCATGAACCTGGTGATCGTTGCGGCATCGGGGTTCGGTACATTTGCCATCTGCTGCTTTGCAAAGGTCGAGACCAGCAGTTCCTCTTCCAGACGCCGCTTCTGGGCGAGGAAGGCGGCGTCGCGATCCAGGCCAAGCTGCCGGGCTTCCTGCGCCATGAGCTTGCGTCCAATGATCTGCTGGAGGGTCCCGATCCGGGCCGACTTCCGGTCGGCGCCCGCGGGCAGGGATGGCAACTGGGCGTCCACATCCTGCAGCGTGACTTCCTCACCGTTCACCACGGCGACGACCGCGCCCTCCGGCGGCTTGGCCTGGACGGCGCCGGACCAGGCCAGCGCCACGAGCGCCAGGCCGGAAATTCGAAATTTCTTAACTGGCACCTTATAGCTCCCGTCCGACATTTTGAATTGCCGCCTGCATCGAAAACTGTATGCAGGGGCGAGGTCCGCAATGTACAAGGCGGGCCTGTTTTCTTGCAATGGGGGCGATTTTTGGAAACGCCATTTGATTGGGTCTCGCTGCTGATCTTTGCAGGCTTGGTGGTTCTCTTTCTGCAAAGATCGTCGGAGGAAAACCCCCGCGATCATCTCTGGCAGTATCTCGTCCCCGCCGTCGGCTGCGCCATCGCCAACTATGTTGGCAACGAAGGCTACGCCATAGCCGCGGTGCTGGTCCTCGCGGCAGTGCTGGCGTTCGTCCATTATGTGCTGAAGCCGTTCAGGAAGAACGAAGGCTGACGCCACCCACGCCGTCAGCGATCGCCGACGAGCAGCCGCCGGACGTCCGGCGTCACCATGGCCAGCAGATTTCGAATGAAGTCGCCCATGATGCGGCTCGACGCTTCGAGCGTGTCATTCGTGACAAGGGATGTGCGGACCAGAATGCCGTCTGGAATGCGGCCTTCCAGATTTTCCTTCGCCACGGCCCAGCGCTGCTCGGCCCAGCTCGTCGGGATGTCGTTGCCGATGCGCGTCCAGTACAGGACGTTCTCGCTGCGCGACACACCCTTCGCGGCAAAGGCTCGCACCGGCACCGTCTTGCCGCCGCCGAGAGGCATTTCGGCGATCGTCGTGTTGGACAGCCGAAACCCGCCGACGGGATAGCAGGTTTCCGGGCGGTGCATCTGCAACAGGCCGTTCTGCACATTGCTGTAGGCAATGAGAAAGGCGAGCGGCGGCAGGTTCGGCGCCGTGTAGTAGCGCGTCAGCACATTGCTGTAGATCTTCTCCGAAAGCGGGTCGGGCGGCGGCAGGACAAGGCCGCTCGCGGTGACGAACTGCCACGGTCCGACCCTGGACGGGATCAGCTTTTCGAGCCCGTCCTTGCCCATCCTGGGCACATAGGGCTTGGGCAGGCGCGCGAAGGCTGTCGCCGCGACGCCCAGCATGGCGCCGCCCATCAGCATGTTGCGACGCGTCAAAAAGCTGCTCTTGTCGCGATCCGCTTGCGGTTGTTCATCCATGGTGTGCCCTCCGCCGCATCCGGCCGGCCATCAACCGCTCCAGTGCCGAATCTATCGCAAAGATGGTCAGAAGGGCGGTCATGAACATGGTGATGCCGGCAAAGTCATGAAGGAAGCCTTGGGCCGCCGCCTCGCCGCCATAATAGGTCAGCAGGATCAGGATCAGGATACGGATGAAGTTGGCGAAGATCGCGACCGGCACCACCATCAGCATCAGCAGCAAGGCATAGCGCCAGCTGTTCTGGTGCCGCAGATAGACATAGAACAGCGAAATTGCGGAGAGCGAGATCATGGAATTGAGGCCAGAGCAGGCTTCCGCGACCAGCAGCTCATACTGGCCGATCATGATCGTCACGCCCGCCCCGGCGATGGGATAGCCGAGGGCATAGAGCAGGCCGATCGCGGCTTGTGACAGGCCGATTTTCAGCGGCTGGGTGATCGTCGCGACGACCTGGTCCGGCGGCGGGAAGATGAACAGCAGGAAGAACAGCGGAAACAGCATCTTGCGCATGGCCGCACCGCCGATGGCGCTGTACAGCACCGTAAGGAGGAGCCCGTACATCAGATATCCCTCGAGCTCGATGATCTGGGTCACTCGGGCGATGTAATAGGCGGTCAGCAGGGGGATGAAGAGCAGGGCGACATTGCGGCCGGGGGCAGGCGCGGCGGCTCGAAGGGCGGCGGGCAGGTGCCGCGCGATCAGCCACAGTCCGGCCGCCATCACGATCGGCCCGTGCCCGCCCTGTTCGGTCGCCCAGCTCGCTTTGGCGACGTAGAGCATTGTGGGGAAGAAGATCGCTGCCAGTCCTGCCGCAAGAATCGGATTTGCAAATATCCACCCGAAAACAGGTGAACGGCGGACATTATTGGCAAGGGAGATCGGCACGGTCGCCATCAGTTTGCTTTTCTCGCTGAAGCGGACGGCTAGGCATGTCCGCCGGAAAAAGTGAAAGCCGGTGAAACCGGTCCGACATGGTGGAAACTAGCGCAGCCGTGGCAGCCCTGCAAGTGTCGGCGCGCTTCCGGATTGCCGAATATGACCACGTTCCGTATTGATTGCTTCATGATGGGACAAGTGAAACCTATCATGTTTGTTCAGGTAAAAACTTGTGACGCAAATAAAGGTTAATTATTGACGACGACTCTCAAGCTTAACCATTTAACCCTGTCGGGGTTTTTCCTGTCCGTGAGGGTGCCGTTGATTGCGATGGCGAATTCGCGGCCGGCAAGTCGGGGATTCGCTATCCGGCGATATGGTGCTTGCCTGCGGTGGGCATTCGCCCGGTTCCACATCTCCTGTTGAAAATTCCGGCCTGAGGGGGCACGATGCCGGCATGAGCGGGCCGCCAGCTATCCGGCAGAACAACGATATTGCGAGGCTGGGCGAGGAAAGCCAGGCCGACGCACAGCCCCTATCAGTGGTTCCGGGCAAATGGCGGCGCCTGACGATCCGGTTGGGTGCTTTTGAAATTGGATATGCCAGCGTCAAGATCGCGCCTCAGCATCCCCGGCAAAGGGAGCGCTCGTATCCGGTGACCTTGCGGCGGACAAGCCTTTCCGGCCGCCTTGTCGAGCATCTCGGCCTGACCATCGTCGCGTTGCTCTTTCTGGGCGGAGTGATTTCAGTGCTGGCGATGCGGTCGGACGCCTTTGTCTCCGCTTCCGCCAATCGCTGGCCCATCGTCGACGCCGTAGGCAGCGGCGCGGCGCCGGACGCCAAGGCCGACGCCGTCACGGCCGCTCTCCCCGAAAAGGAACAACCCACCCCGGTTCCCGTGGCCGTCACGCTGCAACCGAGCATCGTGCGCGCGGCGATTCGCGAGGGCCTCGCCGATCTGGCGCGCAACGGCGCGAGGGGCGGAAGGCCTGGAATCCCGTCCGCTTCCGCCGTCGGTCAGGCGCCGGCTGCCGAGGTCGGTGCGGGGGGCATTGCGGGAGGAATTGCGGCCATGACCGGACCGCTGGATCGCATTCCTGCCGTCGCCGCAGCGATCAAGCGTGCCATGACGACCGGCGAGGTCCAGAACTGGACGGCGGAAGGCATGGAGG
>DATJLC010000314.1:0-7831 GCA_035490755.1 Sphingobium sp. | reverse complement strand
GCCTTGCGCCGCGTTGATGCCTGGCGGCGGCGTGGCGGATGTCGTCGGCGTGGGTGGCGGCGCCGGAGCGATCGCACCCGGAATGCCCCCACCTTGCGGCGTGCCGCCTGCTGCATCGGCATTCCAGCTGCCGGTCTCGGTCCGCAGCCGCGCCTCGTCGGCGGGATAGATCTCGCGGGTCGCCTGCCGCTCGGCGAAGTTCACCTCGGCATGGACCTCGGTCGAGAATTTTCCGGCGCCCAGTATCGGGGTCAGCAGCGCCGTCACAGCCTGGCGATAGCGTTCCTCGATCCGCGACTGGACCGCGATCTGGCGATCGGTCTCGGCATCGGCGCCGCCATCCTGGCTCAGCAGATGGCCGGCCTGATCGATCACCGACACGGCGTCGGTCGTCATGTTGGGAACCGAGGACGCCACCAGATGGACGATCGCGTCGACCTGCGCCTGGGCAAGGGTGCGGCCGCTGGCGAGCTGGAGCATCACCGACGCGGACGGCTTGGTCTGTTCGCGCAGGAAGATGCTGGGCGGCTCCACCGCGAGATGGACACGCGCCTTCTGTACGGCCTCAATCGCCTCGATCGTGCGGGCCAGGTCCATCTCCCGCGCGCTGCGCAGCTTCTCGCCCTCGACGGCGCGGCTGGCACCCATCGGCATGGTGTCGATCATGCTTGCGCCATCCGGCGCGCTCTTGGGCAGCCCTTCCGCCGCGAGCTTCATCTTGGCGTTGAAATAGGCATCTTCGGCGACGGTGATCGATCCGGTCTTGTCGTCGAACCCATAAGCGATGCTGCTCTTGTCCAGCACCTGTGCGATCGCCGCCTTGTCGGCTTCCGGCAGGCCGCGGAACAGGTCGCGCTGCGGCGGCTCGCGCAGTGCCAGCCAGGCAAGGCCGGAGAGGACGGCGACACCGGCCAGGCCGATCATGGGCAGGCTGCGCTGCACCGCCGGCTGCCTGAGCAGGCCGGTCATGCGCAAGCGCGCGGCGTCGAAGGGATTGCCCCCGGCACCGCCGCCGCCACCAGCAAGGGCGGGGAGACCGGATCGGCCGGCATCGGCGGTCGTGGCGATATTGGCGTCACTCATGGATCAGAGCCTCAAACCGGCATGCTCATGATGTCCTTGTATGCGGACAGGAGCTTGTTGCGGACCTGCAGGGTCGTCTCGAAGCCGATCGATGCCTGCTGCTTGGCGAGCATGACGGCCGCGATATCGGTCGTCTCGCCCCTTTCGAAAGCGTCGGCGGCATCCCCCGCCTTGGCCTGCTGATTGTTTACCTCGTTGATCGCGCCCTTGAGCGCGGCCGCGAAATCGGCACCGCCGGCGCCCTTGGCCTCGGCCGCGCCGGTGGCGGGCGCGGCACCCGCGGCGGCGGCATCCTTGAGCGCGCTGTTGCGCTGGAGGATGCTCTGGCGCAGCGCCAGGACATTATCGACGGACAGTCCGGCCATGGCTCAGCCTCCCCCGGTCAGACCGCGATCGCCAGCTCGCGCATCTCGGCCAGCCGATAGCGCAGCGTGCGTTCGGAAATGCCCAGCATGCGCGCGGCGCGGGCACGGTGGCCGTCGGCATCGCGCAGGGCGGCGCGGATCGCGTCGAGCTTGGAATGGCGGGTGATGTCGCGCAGCGGCCGCGCCTGGCTTGCAACGGGGCGCAGCTGGATGACGGGCGCGGCGATGGACAGATCGTCCGCCTCGATCGCGTCGCCATCGCGCAGGACGATCGCCCTTTGCAGGACATTGCCGAGCTCACGGGCATTGCCCGGCCAGGCATGGCCGGCAAGGCGGCCGAGCGCGGCGGCGGTCGGCCAGGCGAAACGCGCCTGGGGCGCCAGCGGCAGTTGCTGGCGCAGCAGGAAGGCGGCGGCGATGGCGGTAATGTCGCGGCGGCGCTCGGCGAGCGGGGCCAGATGGAGCGGCATGACGTTGAGCCGCCAGTAGAGGTCCGCGCGGAACCGGCCGATCTCGGCCTCGCTGGCAAGGTCACGGTTGCAGGCGGCGATGACGCGCACATTGACCGGAACCGGATGGGTGGCGCCGACCGGAAGGATCTCGCCCTCCTGCAGCGCGCGGAGCAGCTTGGCCTGAAGCGCCAGCGGCAGCTCGGCGATCTCGTCGAGGAAGAGCGTGCCGCCGTTCGCCGCCAGGAAAAGGCCCTCGGACGAGGCGGCCGCGCCGGTGAAGCTGCCCTTGCGATGGCCGAACAGCATGGCTTCCATCATGGTTTCGGGCAAGGCGGCGCAGTTGACCGCGATGAAATCCTTGTCAGCGCGCGGGCTGTTCATGTGGATGAAGCGGGCCATCCCTTCCTTGCCGGTGCCGGTGTCGCCCTGGATGAGGACCGTCGCATCGCTGGCGGCGACACGGGCGGCAAGGCGCATCAGGCGGGCGCTGGCGGCATCGCCGACGGCGGGCATATGCGCCGGGCGAAGCAGTTCCGCGACAAGGGCCACGCCCATCTCCGCGTCCTCAGCGCCGAAACGGACGCGGGCGGGCAGGCCGTTGGCCGCCGGAACCAGAGACGGCGTTCCGTCACGGATGTCGAGCAGGATGTCGCGATGGCTCGCGGCCGCTATTTCGTCGATGGTGAGAATACGCGCCACGGTTTTTTCGCGCGTTTGCGCCGGATCGACGATCCTGACGCTGTAACAAGCAGCTTCCAGCCGCGCACCAAGGTCCGGCAACAGCCGGCTGGCACGCTGGCTCATGTCGACGTGCAACATGAGTTATGTCCCCAATCTTTGACCCCACTCCCCCGAGTTGGATCCCCTTCGATAGGTCCAATCTCGATCGAAACATTTATGATATGGTTAACAAGCGGCAGAAGTTGCCGCGGTGCGGCAAGAATTTTCCGGCCGCCTTTGCCGGGCCTTCACGCGCGCGCGATTCCTTGAATTATGCAAAGGGCGCCGGCGGCCCGGGCCGAGAAAAAAATCGCAAAGCCCCTAAAGCCGTTCCGCCCCCGTCCGTTCTGGGGTTTCGAGGCCGCCACCGCCAAAGGCAGCGACCCCACAAGAGCGGGAAAGGACTTTCACATGACTGTTATCGGAACCAATGTTTCTGCCATCCGTGCCCAGAATGCCTCGAACAAGGCCAACATGGGCCTGGCCACGGCGATGGAGCGCCTGTCGACCGGCAAGCGCATCAACTCGGCCAAGGACGACGCCGCCGGCCTCGCCATCGCGACCAAGATGACCTCCGAAATCCGCGGCCTGACGGCTGCAAGCCGCAACGCCAATGACGGCCTGTCGCTGACCCAGACGGCCGAAGCCGCGATGGGCGAAGTCGGCAACATCGTGCAGCGTATCCGCGAACTGGCCGTCCAGGGCGCGAACGGCACGCTGAGCCTGACGGACCGCACCGGCATCCAGGCGGAAGTCACCGAGCTGACGGCGCAGATCACCAGCATCGCCGGTTCGACCAAGTTCAACGGCGTTGCCCTGCTGGGCGGCGGCGCGGCCGGCACCGACTTCGACATCCAGACCGGCACCAACGCGACCGATCAGGTCACCGTCAACGTCAAGGGCATGGCGCTTGCCGACCTTGGCCTCGGCGCCCTCAACTTCGCCGACGCCACCGGCGC
Organism: Sphingobium sp.; assembly: GCA_035490755.1. Taxonomy (GTDB): domain Bacteria; phylum Pseudomonadota; class Alphaproteobacteria; order Sphingomonadales; family Sphingomonadaceae; genus Sphingobium. The sequence goes on along the minus strand of DATJLC010000314.1, from coordinate 4,252 downwards.
TGGTGCGAGCGGTGCGCTGGCGACGCTGGACACGGCGCTCAACACGATCTCCTCTGCCCGGGCCACCCTCGGTGGTAGCCAGAGCCGGCTGGAGGCGACTGTCTCGAACCTGAATGCGTCGATCACCAACATGAGCGAGGCCCGCTCACGGATCGAGGACGCCGACTTCTCGGTCGAATCCGCTGCGCTGGCCAAGAACCAGATCCTCTCGCAGGCGTCGACGGCGATGCTCGCCCAGGCGAACCAGAGCCAGCAGGGCGTGATGAGCCTGCTCCGCTAAGAGCGGCCGCTAAGGCCACAAAGCTTGATCCGCGGCGGTACTGGTCCACCGACGCGCATCATTGGCCCCCGGCGCAAACACTGTCCCCAACAGTGCCGGGGGTCACAACCTTCGACAGGACCGACCCGAAGACCCTCGCTCCCCCGGGCGAGGGTCTTTTTCCTCGTCAGTACTCCATGGCAAGCGGGTTACCGCTGGCGGCTCGCAGAAGTCCCTGGCTAGAGGGCGCAAGGGCGAGGCCGTCATGGGCACCCTGTTGCGCGATATTCAGCAGCCGGTCGAGCCACAGCTGACCCACTTGCCAGTCACCAAGGCCTGAATCGGCGTTGAGATGTCCGGCATTGCCCACATCGACGAACTCGCTGCCCCAGAATTTGGCAAGGCTGTGGGCGCGGGTGACGTCGATATGCGGATCGTTGGCGCTCGCGATGACCACGCTGGGGAAGGGCAGCAGACCTTTCGGCGCGGGACCGAATCCCGCAAGCCGGGTGTCCGGGCCGACTGTGTCGACATCGGGCGGCGCTACGAGCAGCGCGCCGGCAACAGGATAGCCAAAGGGCTGCGTCTCGAGTGCCGCCCACCAGGCGACGGCGAGGCAACCGAGACTGTGCGCGGCCAGAACCACAGGGCGTCCGGCCTGGCGGATTTCCCGGTTGAGCGCCGTGACCCAGCTATTGCGATGGGGGCGCGACCAGCTGCCGAGCTCAGCCCGCTTGCAGTCGGGCCGCTCGCGCTCCCAGACGCTCTGCCAATGCAGCGGTCCGCTATTGTCGATACCCGGCACCGTCAGCACGAGCGGCGGGGAATTGAAACTGGTGGCAGCACCCATAGGACGCCTCCCTACGCTATGCCGGGCGGGATAGCCCGGTCATGCGCCTGATCTATTATCTATCTGTTTGATAGACAATACGTCAGAGGTGATATGGTCCTGCGCCGCGACCAGGCGTTGAGGGCGCTATAAACGACCCGCCCAGATTTCAGGCTTGAAGCCGATCATGACCGGCCCTGCCCCGGTGACGACCGGGCGCTTGATGGCGGACGGATTGGCCAGCATGATCGCAACGGCCTTATCCGCGTCGAGATCATTGCGGTCGGCTTCCGGCAGCTTGCGAAAGGTCGTGCCGGCGCGGTTGAGCACTGTCTCCCAGCCGCTCTCCGCCACCCAGGCGCGCAGCATCGCCGGATCGAGGCCGTCCTTCCGGAAATCGTGGAACCGATAAAGGATGCCCTGGGCATCGAGCCAGGACCGCGCCTTTTTCACGGTATCGCAGTTGGGAATGCCGTGGACGACGATCGTCATAGGAGTCCTTCATCGTTGAAACGGTCGGCGAGGGTCAGGCGATCGAGGATCGCGGCGGTTTCGTCCCGTACCTTGAGCATGATCCGCCGCAGCTCGCATTCCTCCTCGGGCACGCAATTCTTGCAGGGCTCGTGCGCGAACCGGCTGGCGCAGGGCACCAGCGCAAGCGCACCGTTGGTCAGGCGCAATATGTCGCCATAGCGCACATCGACCGGCGGCAGCGCCAGCCAATAGCCCCCGTCACGCCCGCGCTGCGTTGCCACCAGTCCCGCGCGCGACATTTCGGAGAGGATGACGGTCAGGAACTTGGCGGGGATATTCTGCTCGCTCGCAATCTCGGCCAGATGCACTGGCCCATCACCATAACGCCGCGCCAGATGCTGAAGCGCGCGGATCGTATAGCGGGTGCGTTGGGACAGCATGCCTACTCTTTTGGCAGAGAATCCGCCTGGTGGAAATAACCCGCTGCATCGATCAATGCGCCGATTCGGTCCATCCCACTTACAATACAGATGAGCGCAAGATCCTTTGCTTTGTTTTCTCGCTGTTAATGGCATAATCACACTATGCGCAGGCGCGGAGCGGTTCGCTCCCCTGTGAAAGGAGTTACGCGTGCGAGCCGACGTAATCATGTTTCAGTGAAGGGCTGGACCAAGGGCAGCCATGCCGCCCTGGCGGCTCTGGCGCTGACATTCGGCATGGGCGTCGTCTCCCCCCGCTGGATCGGGGCAGAGCCCCAGCAGGCATCGCAGCCACCCGCGCGCGGGCAAGGCGGCGCGATCATTCCCGGTTTTTCCGGCATGCAACGCAGCCGCCAGCCCGTGGCCGCGCCGCCGGCCATCGATGCCGTCATTCAGTCGCTGGGCCAGTCCTTCAACGGCCATGTCGGCATCGCGGTGCAAAGCGTCGATGCGGGCTGGACCGCCAGCTATAATGGCCAGCAGCGCTTTCCGCAGCAAAGCGTGTCGAAACTGTGGGTGGCCATGGCGATGCTCGACGCGATCGATCGCGGCAAGCTGACGATCGATTCTCCGGTGACGATCAGTCGCAACGACCTGACATTGTTCCATCAGCCGATCGCGGCGATGGTGAAGGGCGGTGGCTACACCACCACACTGCGCGACTTGTTTACCCGTGCCATGACGCAGAGCGACAATACCGCCAATGATTCAGTCCTGCGGACCATCGGCGGGCCGGAGGCGGTGCGGAGCTTCCTCGCCCGCCGCTATGTTTCCGGCGTTCGCTTCGGCCCTGGCGAGCGGCTGCTCCAGAGCGCGGCTGCTGGCTTGAGCTGGAGCCAGGATCTTGCCGACGGCCGCCGGTTCCTGGCCGCGCGCAGCGCGCTGCCCCGCTCTGTGCGTGAGCGCGCGCTCGATGCCTATCTGGCCGATCCGCCGGACGGCGCGACGCCGACCGGCATCGTGACCGCGCTGGCACAGCTCAAGCGCGGAGAGATGCTGTCGCCGGCATCGACCAGCCTCCTGATCTCAACCATGGCCCAGGCCAGGACCGGGCCGCAACGGATCAAGGGCGGCGTGCCGCCCGGATGGCATTACGCCCACAAGACCGGCACCGGTCAGGAGCTGGCCCCGCGCTCAACGGGCTATAATGACGTCGGCATCATGACAGCGCCAGACGGGTCCAGCTATGCCGTCGCGGTGATGATCGGCAGCACCACGGCCGGCATTCCCGCGCGCTGGGAGCTGATGCAGTCGGTTGCGCGCGCGGTGGCGGGGCTGCACAGCCCCCGGTCGCAAGTGGTCGGCGCCGCCGATTACAGGGCCGTCCGCCGCCCCTGAGCGGAGACCATCAGTTCGTCCCCCCTTCGGCACGCTGTTCATTGACGAGCGCCTGCGCGTCCACGGCGGCGAGCGGATCGTTCCTGTCGACATGGCCGACCGGATCGGGGTGGATGAGAATCTCGACGCCGGGAAACTGCGCCCGCAGCTTGGCCTCGACCTCGTCCATCACCTGATGCGCATGGGCGACCGTCATATTGGGATCGACCCACATGTGGAACTGAACGAAGTCCTGCGACCCGCTGGTCCGGGTGCGCATGTCGTGGATGCCCTGAAGCTCGGGATGACGCGACGCAACTTCCAGAAATTGGGCGCGCCGCTCGACCGGCCACTCCCGGTCCATCAGTTGGCCGATCGCCTGCGCGGAGGCACGCCAGGCGCCCCAGCCCAGCCATATCCCGATCACGATGCCGAGCACCGCATCGGCGCCCCTGATGCCGACGATCAACTCCAGCGTCAGGGCGGCGATGACCGCGCCGTTGAGCAGGAGGTCCGACTGGTAGTGGACATTGTCGGCCCGGATCGCGACCGAGCCGGTCTGGCGCAGCACCCGGCGCTGGTAGAGGAGCAGCGCCAGCGTCACGGCCATGGCTGCCACTGAAACCGTGATGCCGGTGCCCGCATCGGCGGGCGCCTCCCCGCCTTGCAGCCGATCCACCGAGCGCACGATAATCGTCATCGCCGCCATGCTGATCAGCGAGACCTGGAACAGGGCCGCCAGCGCCTCCGCCTTGCCGTGGCCGAATCGATGGTGAACATCCGCCGGTTGCGCGGACAGATAGACGCCGGCCAGCGTCACCAGGCTGGCAATGAGATCGAGTCCCGTATCGGTGAGCGATCCCAGCATCGCGATCGAGCCGGTCTGCCACAAGG
>DATJLC010000313.1:0-1725 GCA_035490755.1 Sphingobium sp. | reverse complement strand
AATTCATTCCCATCAACTCGCAGCAGATCACCCGCGACGTCTATGACGAGGCGGAAAACTGCCACTGCTTTGGCATCTATATCGATGACCGGCTGGTGAGCTCGATCCGCCTGCATATCGCCACGGCGCAGAACCCGACCTCGCCCAGCGCGGCGATCTGGCCCGATGTGCTGGGCGATATCATCGCCAGGGGTGGCAGCTATATCGATCCCAGCCGCTTCACCGCCGATCACGATGCTTCCCTGGCCTTTCCCGCGCTGCCCTATCTCACGCTGCGCACGGCGGTAATGGCCTGTGCGCATTTCAACGCAACCTATTGCATCTCCTCGGTCCGCCCCGAGCATGTGGCGTTCTACAAGCGGGTTTTCGGTTCCGAGCAACTGGCGGGCAAGGGCTATTGGGGCGAGCTGACCTTTCCGGTCTGCCTCTTCGCTTCCTATATCCCGGTCATGCTGCCGCGCGTGCTGCAGCGCTACCCATTCTTCGATTCGACGGCGGAGGAGCGGCAGGCGCTGTTCGACACCAGTTCGAGGGCTGGCCAGAGCATCATCCGCCCCACGGCGCGCCTCGCGCAGTCCAGGCGCGAGCCGGAAAGCGAAATGGCCTGACGATTTGCGGAGAAATGGTGCCGCATAGGTGACTCGAACACCTGACCCCATCATTACGAATGATGTGCTCTACCAACTGAGCTAATGCGGCAACGGCTGGCCTTTTACGTTGGGTTGGCGGCCGGTGCAAGAGGCAAGGAAACTTCGGCCGGCAATTGCGGTTGTGACGCTTGGCTGGGCGGCCGCGCCGTGACGGTCACGGGCACTTTCCATTCGAAGGCGTCGAGCTTGCCGGTCACCGGCGACATGGGCTCCCATTCGTCGCTCACCAGGCCATCGGCGGTCCAGGCCTGATCGCGCGGCGCCCGCACCGCGCGGGCCAGCCATTCGCGCGCCTTGCCCTGGTCGCCGCTCTGGCCCTCCTCGATTTCGGCCATCAGGCTGGCCACGCCCTGCGTCGCGTCCGGACCGATGAAAGGGGCCAGCGCCAAGCGGGCCAGCGGCCAGTCATAGGCGTCGATGGCCGCGCGGGCCAGGGCCATGCCGGCAGCGCGGTGCGGCGGCGGCGTCTCGATGATTTCGCCCAAGCGCTTGAGCCGCTCGACGGCCGAAGCGCCTGGCTGGGCATGGGCGTAAAGCGCGGCGATATCGGGATGGCCGGTGGCGCGCCAGATGCGGCGGAGCAGGCTCATAGCCTTGCGCGTCTCGCCCCGATTGATGTGGATGCGCGCGGCGATCAGCGCGGCGGGCACGAAATCGGGCAACAGCTTGAGCGCGGTCGTGGCGTGGTCGAGCGCGGCCAGCGGATTGCTGGTCTCGGCTTCGCGGGCGCGGGCCGTTTCGATGACGGCCTGGCGCCGGCGCTTGCGGGCCCGCTCCTCGCGGCTGGTGGCCTGTTCGGCATTGACCATGGCCACGGCATCGGCCCACTGGCCGCGGCGGGTAAGGTCGTCGAAGACCGCATCGGCGGCCCAGCCGCTTTGCGGCGCCAGCGCCAGGGCTTTGCGGGCGAAGGTCAGGGCAGCTTCCGGCCGATGCTGGGCGCGCGCCTGGTCGTAGAGACCGGTCAGGGCGGCGACGGCGGTCTTCTCGCTGGCGATGAGCGCGCGGTAATGCTCACGCGCGGCCGGCATGTCGCCCAAAGCCAGGTCGGCCCTGGCTTCGAGCAGGCGAGCGG
>DATJLC010000312.1:0-4784 GCA_035490755.1 Sphingobium sp. | reverse complement strand
GGCGGGAGGCGACCCATCTGGTCGCTCTGCCGGCTGGCGAGGCCGCCATGCTGGTGGTGCCCACCTGCGATGTAACCCTGCATTGGGTCGCCTGCCCCGGAATGACCGTGCGACAGGGTGCGGCCGCAGCGCCCCTGCTGGCGCTGGAGAGCAGCATTGGGCCCGCCGATGCGCTCCACGCGGCGATACGGGCAGCCGAAGATCCGGAAGAACCTCATATCGTGGCCGTCACCAGCCGCGATGCGATGGAAAAATGGATCGCCTGGTGCGAGGAAGCGGGTGTGCCAAATGCCGCCATCGTGCCGGCGGCGATGCTCCTGCCTCCGCCCGAGGAAGGCTTTGTCGGCGGGCGGATCGGCGACGAGGATGTGCTGCGCGGTCCGGATTGCGCCTTTGCCGCGCACGAGGCCCATGCGCCGATGATCGTGGGCGAGGCGCCGGTCGGTGTGCTGCGCGCTCCTGAGGTCGAGCGTTTGCTGGTAGCGGCGCTTGGCGAGCCGCCCCTGGATTTGCGCCAGGGCCTGTTCGCGCATCGCCGCGGCCAGTCAATCGATCCGGCATGGCTCAAGCGGGTCGGGGTGCTCGCTGGCGGCGTGGCGCTGGGTAGCCTGCTGATCGCTCTCGTCACCATTGCGCGCTTCCATATCGAGGCGTCGAGCCTGGACGCACGGACCGTCGCCCTCGCCAGCGCGCAGGTGCCGAATGCAATCGATGCCGCCGATGCAGATGCGCGGCTTTCGGCCTTGCTTGCGCGGCGTGGGGCCACCGGCGGAATGACGGGCACGGTCGCCGCCGTGATGACGGCGATGCGCGCCGCGCCGGGGGTGAGCATGCGCAGCCTGGCGCAGATGGCCGACGGCTCGCTGCGGGTGCAGCTTGCCTCGGCGCGGGCGGAGGACATCAACACCGTGCTGATCGCCTTGCAGAATGCGGGATGGCGGGTCGCCGCCAATGGGGTGCAGCAGCAGAGCGCCCAGACGATCGCTGACATAACGGTGGCGTCGTCATGAGCGGGCTGCGGACCTGGTGGGCCGGGCTCAACGGTCGCGAGCGGCGACTGGTGACGCTGATGCTGGTGCTGGCAGGCGGCATATTCCTTTGGCTGGGGGTGTGGCGGCCGGTTCGGTCGGGCCTGGAAAGCGGGCAGGCGCGCTACGCCGTCGCCGTCGAAACCAACGCCTCCGTGCGCGCGAAACTGGCAATGCTCAAGACAAGCCCGTCCGGCGGCAGGGACAAGGCGGGCGGCCCGATCGACCAGCTCATCGCCCAGAGCGCCGCGGAAGCCGGCCTGACCCTGGATCGCAGCGCAGCGCAGGGGGCGGGGCGTGTCGGCATCACCATCGGCTCGGCGCGGGCGGGGGCTCTGCTTGGCTGGCTCACACGGCTTGAGGCGCGGGGCATCGGTGTCGAAACGCTGAGCATGACGCCTGGTACGACGCCGGGCACGGTGGTCGTGCAGGTGGTTCTGACGGGTGCCCGATGATCAATTGGCTTCGCCTTTCCCGACGCGGCTGGGTCATCTGCGCCATTGCCATGGTGGTCGCGCTGATCGCATGCCTGCCGCTCAGGCTTGCCGCCGGCCTGTTCGGCCTTTCCGACATGGGCGTCGCCGCCCGGTCGATGAGCGGTTCCGTCTGGGCAGGCCAGGCGGAGGAGCTTGAGCTGGGTGTGTTCCGGCTGGGCACGGTCGATGTCATGCTGTCACCCTTACAGCTGCTGCTGGGCCGCGCCCGTTTCGACATCAGCCGCAAGCAAGGCATGCCCGACGACATCAGCGGCGCGCTCAGCGTCGGCTTCGCGACGCGCGGCATCGACGATGTGACGGGCAGCATGCCGCTCGGCGGCGCCTTTGCGCCGCTGCCGGTCCTTGCGCTCGAAATGTATGATGTGAGTATCGCCTTCAGCGGCACGCGCTGCCTGCGTGCGGAAGGGCGGATGCGCTTGCAGGTGGCGGCGGTGCTTCCCGGCCTCGATTTCGCCAATGGCCTGTCCGGAGAGGCGCGCTGCGATGGCGCGGACGTGCTGATTCCGCTGGTCAGTCAGTCGGGCGTGGAGCGGATCGAAATCCGCCTGACCGGGGAGGGACGCTATCGCGCCACCATGACCATCGCCGCCAATGACCCGGCCCTTGCCAATGCGCTTGCCCTTGGCGGTTTCAGAGCGGTGGGGCGCAGCCGGGTGCTCCGGATCGACGGACGACTGTGACTCTGGTCGAAGTTCTGGCCTGGCCCGGCGCGCGCGCGCTGGGCGGGGCGGTGCTCGGCCTCATCGTCGGCAGCTTTCTGGGTGCGCTGGTCATGCGCTGGCCGCAGGGCAAGGGGGTGCTGCTGGGCCGGTCGGCCTGCGATGGCTGCGGCGCCACGCTGGCCGCCTTTGAGCTTGTGCCGGTGCTGAGCGCGCTGGCGCTGCGGCTGCGATGCCGGCGTTGCGGCGCGCGGATCGATCCTGTCCATCTGGTGATGGAGGTGCTGGCTGCGGCGATCGGGGCGGCTGGATTCGCCCTGGCGGCGGGGCCCCTTGCGGCGGTCGGCTGGTGCCTGCTGGGCTGGTGCCTGCTGGCGCTGGCGGTGCTGGATGCGCGGCATTTCTGGCTGCCCGACGCACTCACCCTGCCGCTCGCCTTTCTCGGCCTGACCCTGGGGGTCTATGTGACGGGGACGTCGATGACGGACCGCTGGATCGGCGCGGCGATCGGCTATGGGGTGCTGATGGCGCTCGCTCTGGGCTATCGCGCCATGCGCGGACGGGATGGGCTGGGGCTGGGCGATGCCAAGCTCCTGGGGGCGATCGGCGCCTGGGCCGGTTGGCACGCCTTGCCGCTGGTGCTGCTGGTCGCCTCGACCGGCGGGCTGCTCTGGGCGCTGGTGATGGCGATTGGCGGCAGGGCTGTCGGCCATGAGACGCGCCTGCCGCTCGGCACTTTCCTGTGCCTGGCGGTCGGCCCGGCACTGGTTCTGGAAGCGATGTTGTTCCCATAGTTGACACTCAAACGGGGGTATCGCACTATGGAACATATAGTGAACATATGCGCCCTGAGTCGTTCGCCCCCCTGCGCCCAGCAGCCTTTCGGGGCCTGTTGGATGCGTCCTACAACGCGCCGGCCACGCGCGGCGAGGCTGTCTTGCGTCCGTTCGGGGTGGCGCGTGTCGATGACTGGATCGGCGGCGGGCTGCGCGGCGATGGCCTGCATGAATTCCACGCCGCCGGGCCGGACGATCTCGCCAGCACGCTGAGCGTTGCGCTGCTGCTGGGCGCGTGGCCGGTTGCGGGGTCGGCGAGGCAGGGGCTCATCTGGCTGCGGCGCGGGTCGAGGAGTGCGCCTTATGGGCCGGGGCTTGTCGCGCTCGGCCTTGATCCCGGCGCCATCACGCTGCTCAGCCTTGGCGATGACCGGGCGGTGCTGCGCGCGGCGCTGGATGCGGTGCGGGCCGGGGCGAGCGGCGCCGTGCTGGTGGAACTGGCCGGACGGCAGCCGCTGCTCGACCTCACCGCGACCCGGCGGCTGGTGCTGGCGGCGGGCGAGACGGGCACGCTGGTGCTGCTGGTCCGATCGGACGCCGAGCCGTCGCCCAGCGCCGCCCACAGCCGCTGGCGGGTGGCAAGCGCGCCCTCATGCCCGCTGGAGGCCAATGCGCCCGGCCCGCCGGCCTTCGTGCTCGACCTCTTGCGCCATCGTGGCGGGCGGGAAGGATTGCACATCATCCTGGAGTGGAACCGTGACACAGCCTCTTTCCGCGAGCGGCCGGAAACAGCCGCTGCCGCGCCGCTACCTGGCCGTGCATCTGCCGTGGATGCCGGCGGAGAACGCCCTGATCCGCAAAGCCGCGCCGCCTGACGCGCCCTTTGCCCTGATCGAGAAGCAGCGCGGGGCGCTGCGCATCGTCGCGCTGTCCCGCCCGGCGGCGGCGCTCGGGCTGGTGCCTGGCCTGCCGCTTGCCGATGCGCGGGCGCGGGTGCCCGACCTGGCCGCCCTGCCGTTCGACCCCGATGCCGACTCGGCGCTGCTCGACCGGCTGGTGGTGCTGTGCCGCGCCTATAGCCCCAGCGTGATGATCGACCCGCCGCAGGGCCTGATCCTGGACATTGCCGGTTGCACCCATGGCTTTACCGAGGGCGAGGCGGGGCTGGCGCACGACCTGCTGGGCGCATTGGCGGGCAAGGGGCTGAGTGCCCGTGGGGCCTGCGCGGCGACGCCCGATGCAGCGCGGGTGCTGGCGCGGTTCGGGGCAAGCGACGTGCGGACACTGCCCGTGACCGCGCTCGATGTGGGAGCCGACATCCATCGTGCCCTGCAGCGGAGCGGATTGCGGCGGATCGGCGATCTTGCCGCCTTGCCCCGCGCGCCGCTCGCCGCGCGTTTTGGCAGAGACCTGCCGGTCCTGCTCGCGCGCCTGCTGGAGGAGGAGGACCCGCATATCACTCCCGTGCCGGAGATCGCCCCGGTCACGGCGGAACTGCGCTTTGCCGAGCCGATCGGGCGAGCCGAGGATGTGCTCGATGCGATCGAGGCGCTGCTGCCCGATGCGGCGGGGGAACTGGAGCGGCGCGGAGCGGGCGGGCGCGCCTTTGCCGTGCGCCTCCATCGCAGCGACGGCCATGTCGCGCGCCTGGTGGTGGAGACGGGTGCGCCCACCCGTGATCCGGCGCTGGTGCTGCGCCTGCTGCGCGAACAGATCGGGAGCCTCGCCGATCCGCTCGATCCCGGTTTCGGCTATGACAGCATTGACCTCGCCGTGCCGGTGACGGAGCCTTTTGCCCTGCGCCAGGCGGATCTGGCGGGGGGC
>DATJLC010000311.1:0-1989 GCA_035490755.1 Sphingobium sp. | reverse complement strand
CGGATGGTCGGCATGTCGGCCCCTGATGGAAGAGCCGGGCGGCGCGCCGCCCGGCCGTGATCGGATCAGCCCTTGAGGACGCAATCGGGCCCGGCGGCCCAGGCGAAAGTGTGCACCTTGGTGACATCGAGCAGGGTCAGGCCCTTGCTCGCGGCCCGCTCATTGGCGAACTGGCCGTCCATGATGGCTTCCAGATAGGCATACTGGCCCGGCGTCAGCTTCGCCATGGCATCGGCCTCGATGCAGGCAATGGTGTCGTCGGAATAGATCGTCCACTTGTCGTAACCGTCACCGATCGTGCCCGCGGTGGCGGGGATGGCAACAGCCAGCGCCAGGATGGCGCCGAGGGTAGTCGCAACAATCGTCTTCATGCTGGTCTCCCTGTATATTTCGACATCGAAGTCATCTCAGTTCTTTGCGGATGACGAGTTTGAGGCCGGACCACACCTCGTCAACCGCACATACTTTTACATCGACAAGTCCAAGCGGCAAAACGACTTCGCGGATCACGTCCTCGGTAATGTCGGTTGGCACCTTGCTGGATTTTTTCGGCCAGCTCACCCAGATCATGCCGTTGCGCGCGACCAGATCCATCAGCGGCCGGACGAGGGCCTCAAGCGCGGCGCGGGCGGACGTGAAGACGTGGATCACGTCGTAGCCCGGCCGGGCCGTGCCCAAGTGCCCGGCATCCCGCTGGCTGGATTCGGCGAACTGGCGCGACGTCGCCAGCCCGGACAGCGCGGCAGGCAGGCCGATGAACAGCACGCGCTGCCCGTCCTTGAGCCCCAGCTTGTGCGCCAGGGGCGTGCCCGAATAGCCTGCCGCCGCGATGGCCATCAGTAGACGCGCGCCTTGGGCGCGATCTTCTTGAGCGCGATGCCGCCCTCGCTTTCGGGTGTCAGCGGATCGACATGCACGGGGCGGTATCCCAGGGTGACAGCACCGGTATCGGTATCGATCCAGCTCAGCGTGTGCTTGCGCCAGGTTTCGTCGTCGCGGCTGGGGAAGTCCTCATGCGCATGGGCGCCGCGGCTTTCGTGGCGGGCTTCGGCCGAGACAACGGTGACCATGGCATTGGCCATGAGGTTTTCCAGCTCGAGCGTTTCGACGAGGTCGGAATTCCAGATCAGGCTGCGGTCGGTGACGGCCACGTCCTTGAGGCGGGAATAGATCTCGCTCATGCCCTTGACGCCATTCTTGAGCGACTCGGAGGTGCGGAACACGGCAGCATCGGTCTGCATGGTGCGCTGCATCTCGTCGCGGAGCCTTGCCGTCGGCTGGCTGCCGCTGGCGTTGCGCAGGCGATCGAAGCGGGCAAGGATTTTTTCGTCCTGCGCCGGGTTGATGGGCGGAACCGGGGCGGCCCTGTCGAGCACCTGGCCGGCGCGGATGGCGGCGGCGCGGCCGAAGACGACGAGATCGATCAGGCTGTTCGAGCCGAGACGGTTCGCGCCGTGCACCGACACGCACGCCGCTTCGCCGACCGCGAACAGGCCAGGGACGACGGTGTCCGGGCCGTCCTTGCCTAGCGTGACGACTTCGCCGTGATAGTTACACGGGATGCCGCCCATATTGTAATGGACCGTCGGCACGACCGGGAGCGGCTGGCGCGTGAGATCCACGCCCGCGAAAATCTTGCCGCTTTCGGTGATCCCCGGCAGGCGCTCGGCGAGCACCGCGGGATCGATATGGTCGAGGTGAAGATAGATATGGTCGTTGTGCGGGCCGACGCCGCGGCCTTCGCGGATTTCGAGCGCCATCGAGCGCGAAACGACGTCGCGCGACGCGAGGTCCTTCGCCGACGGGGCATAGCGTTCCATGAAACGCTCGCCTTCGGAATTGGTGAGGTAACCGCCCTCGCCGCGCGCGCCCTCGGTAATGAGCACGCCGGCGCCATAGATGCCGGTCGGGTGGAACTGGACGAACTCCATGTCCTGGAGAGGCAGGCCCGCGCGAAGCACCATGCCGCCGCCGTCGCCGGTGCAGGTG
>DATJLC010000310.1:0-3744 GCA_035490755.1 Sphingobium sp. | reverse complement strand
CAGCGGCTCCAGCTCCGCTTCCTGCGCCGCGGCGTCGCTTTCCACCGGAATCTGGCGCAGGATCTGGTCCAGATTGGCGCGCAGCTGGGACTCGGTGCGCGCATTGGTGAGGTCGGCGACCAGCTGGCCCTGGAACATCGCATAGACGGTGGGGATCGAACGCACTTGGAATTGCGCCGCGATGAACTGATTCGCGTCGACATCGATCTTGGCGAGGATCACGCCCTTGTCGGCATAATCGGCGGCGACCTTTTCCAGCACCGGCGCCAGCGCCTTGCACGGGCCGCACCATTCGGCCCAGAAGTCGAGGATGACGAGCTTGGTCATCGACGGCTCGACGATGTCCTTGCGGAACGCCTCGACGGCGTCCTTCTCGGCGGCGGAAAGTCCCAGCGTGGCCACGGCGAATCCCTATCACGAAAAAACCGGCGCCCTATGTGGGCGCTGGCGCCGCGCGGGCCAACCCTTTTCGCGGCGTTGAATTGCGGACTGGAGCGGTTCGCTGCCAGACGCGATTCGGGACTTGCGGAGCCGGAAACCCGCTGCTAGAGGCCGCCACCTTGCCCCGCCCCCTCGTTTCCGAGAGGGCATATCCGGCGCCAGAGAGCGGGCGTAGCTCAGGGGTAGAGCACAACCTTGCCAAGGTTGGGGTCGAGGGTTCGAATCCCTTCGCCCGCTCCAGGCCGCTGCCGCGGCGACCGTCCGCAATCGGCAACCTCGGCTAATAGGACCAGCGGTGCGGAGCGCGCACGGCATCCCTGCCTCATTTCTGAACGCTTCGTTTCGAAAATTGCCCCCTTCCCGCCCTTTTGTCGCCGGGCGACGTACCCATTTGTCGGTTCAAAGGGGGCGCTCCGGTCGCGCATGACCGGCTTTGCCGGAGATGTCCGGCGCGAAGACGCGAAGGAAAGAGGTTCAACCATGCAGAGCAAGGCACAGATCGGGCGCACCCCGCGCCCGCTCCGCTGGATGGTGGCGCTCGCCGCCTTGGCGATGCTCGCCCCGCCGATGGCGGCGAGCGCGTCCGGGAAGGGCGCCAACACGCTTCCCGTGGCGAGCGAATGGCGCAATCCCAGGAACAGCGTCCATATCCGCCTCACTCCGTGCGGGGAGGGGCGGATGTGCGGCACGGTCATCTGGGCGAGCGACAAGGCCAAGGCCGACGCCCGCCGCGGCGGGACCGAGAAGCTGATCGGGCTCGACCTGTTTCGCGAATTCCGCCGCGTCGCGCCCGGCCAATACAAGGGCCGCGTCTTCGTCCCCGACATGAACCGCACCTTTTCCGGCCATATGCGGATCGAGGGCGATTCGATGATCGGCAAGGGGTGCGTTCTGGCCGGACTGATCTGCAAGTCGCAGACCTGGACGCGCATTTCGTGATGTGAGGCGGCGGCGGCCGGGCTAGAACCGGCCCATGACGCACGCACCCATCCGAATCGGTACCGGCGGCTGGACCTTCGAGCCCTGGCGCGGCGGGACCTTCTACCCGGAAGGCCTCAGCCAGAAGAAGGAGCTGGAATATGCCAGCCGCCAGCTCAGCGCGATCGAGATCAACGGCACCTATTATTCGGGCTTCAAGCCGGCGACCTTCGCCGGCTGGGCCGCAACCGCGCCCGATGGCTTCGTCTTCACGGTCAAGGCGTCGCGCTTCTGCACCAACCGCAAGGTGCTGGCGGAAGCCGGCGAATCGGTCGCGAAGTTCGTCGGCCAGGGGATCGTCGAGCTCGGCGACAAGCTCGGCCCGATCCTGTGGCAGTTCATGGCGACCAAGAAGTTCGACGCGCAGGATTTCGGCGCCTTCCTCAAGCTGTTGCCGGCCTCTCACGAGGGCGTGAAGCTGCGCCACGCCATTCAGGTGCGCCACGACAGCTTCCACGTTCCCGAATTCGTCGCGATGTGTCGCGATGCCGGCGCCGCGATCGTCTTCGCCGATTCGCCCGAATATCCGGCGATCGCCGACATCACCGGCGACTTCGTCTATGCCCGGCTGGAGAAAGGCGAGGACCAGAACCCGCTCTGCTATCCGGAGGGCGAGATCGACCGCTGGGCCGATGCGGCGAAGCGATGGGCGTCAGGCGGCAAGCCGGAGGGCCTTCCCTATGTCGAGGACAAGGCCCCGCCGAAGCAGCCGCGCGAGACCTTCATCTTCTTCATTCATGGCGGCAAGGTCCGCGCACCTGCCGCGGCAAAGGCGCTGATCGAGCGCACCGCTTGAAATGTTGGAATCGAGCGGGCAGCCTCAGGCCCGCTCTTTGAAATCGCAATCTCCCGGCGGCCTCGCGCGTGGCAGTGTGACTTTTGGGACTTTTGGCGTCGTCAGGGCCGCGCCGGGCTGGGCAGCTCCGATACCATTCGCTCGCCGTCGATCACGATCGGGCTGGCGACTCCCGGCAGCCCTCCCGCGGCGACCCGCATGCCCCGCGCCACGACCTGAGGGTCGGCGAACACCTCGCCGACATCGTTGATCGGCCCGGCTGGCACGCCCTGCGCTTCCAGCGCGTCCGACAGCGCCTGTTTGGTCCAACCCGCCACCGCCGCCTGGATCGGCGCGATCAGCCGCGCCCGATTGCGCACGCGCGCCGGGTTGGTGGCGAAATCGGGGTCCGTGTGGAGATCGAGGCCGAGCACCGCGCACAGCTTGGCGAACTGGCCGTCATTGCCCACCGCGATGATGAGGTCGCCGTCACTGGCGGTGAACGCCTGATAGGGGGCGAGGTTGGCGTGGCCGTTGCCCATGCGGTGCGGCACCTTGCCCGACGCCATCCAGTTCAGCGCCTGGTTGGCAAGCACCGCGACCTGGGTGTCGAGCAGCGCCATGTCGATATGCGCGCCTTCTCCGGTCGCATCGCGCCGCCGCAGCGCCGCCAGGATGGCCACCGCCGAATAGACGCCGGTGAAGATGTCGGCATAGGCGATCCCCGCCTTTTGCGGCGGCCCGTCGGGTTCGCCGGTCAGCGACATGATCCCGCCCATCCCCTGGATGATGAAGTCGTATCCGGCGCGATGGGCATAGGGGCCGGTCTGCCCGAAGCCGGTGATCGAGCAGGTGATCAGCCGTGGATTGACCGCCAACAGGCTCTTATGGTCGAGCCCATATTTTACCAGCCCGCCGACCTTGTAATTCTCGATCACCACATCCGCCTCAGCGGCCAGCGCGCGCACCTCCGCCTGCCCTTGCGGGGTCGCAATGTCGATGAACCGAGCGGTCTTCCCGCGGTTGGCGGCATGGTAGTAGGCGGCGTCGCGGTCCTTGCCTTCCGCGTCGTGCAGGAAAGGTGGCCCCCAGTGCCGCGTATCGTCGCCCGCGCCCGGCCGCTCGACCTTGACCACCTCCGCCCCCAGATCGGCGAGCAGCTGCCCGCACCACGGCCCGGCCAGGATGCGCGCCAGCTCGACCACCTTGATCCCCGCGAGCGGTTTCACGGTCGGCGGATCGCGTACATGACATGGTCGGCGAAGATAGTGCCGTCGCCGCGATGACGGCGTCCTTCGATCAGCTTGCCGCCGATCTTCTCCATCGCCCCGCGCGAGCGCAGATTGTCCTTGCCGACGACGAACACCACTGTCCCGACAAAGGCATGGATATGGTCGAGCATCAGCCGCTTGATCTCGCGATTATACGCTCCGCCCCAATAGGCGCGGGCGATAAAGGTCCAGCCGATCTCGATCTCGTCCTGCTCGGGCACATGGATGTCGTAGCGGCTCGATCCGATGATCGCGCCAGTCGCCGCGTCGACGATCGCG
>DATJLC010000309.1:0-1704 GCA_035490755.1 Sphingobium sp. | reverse complement strand
CACCTGCGCGAGCCTGTTTCGACAGCGATCGAACAATGCCTACTGGCGCGAGAAGCGCATCCGGCCGATCTCGTCATACTCGGCCTGCTCCACCTTGAGCTGCTCGGCCGCTTCGCGCTGGTGCTCGCGCTGGTCGAGCAGCTCGACCTTCTTGAGCTCCTCCAGCGCCTCTGCGAGGCTGTCCTGGGCCGCTTCGAGCTTGCCCTTCATGTCATTGGCAGAATTGAGCAGGTTGTCGCGCCGGGTCAGCGCGGCCTTGGCAAAGGTCGAATAGGCGAAATGGGCCACATCGGAAATGCCGGTCTTGGTGTGCTCGATTTCGATCTGCTGGTCGAGTTCGGACGCCATGCGTTCGAAATCGGCAATCATCATCTCGATCTGCGCAACCTGACGGCGCTTCTCGTCCACCTGGAATTTCTTGAGCCGGATGAGGCTCTCGCTGCGCGATTTCAAGACCTGTACTCCTTACACACCAAGTCAGTTCCGGGACAAAAACACATGTCCCATCAGCCCGCCGCGCCCGCCTCGGCAACGATCGCCTCGAGCATCTTATAGCCCTCGGCGATGGTCGTCGTCTCTTCCCGCGTCTGCCCCAGAAAAGCCTCGAGCGCAGGATTGATGGCGATCGCGCGATCCACTTTCGGATCTGACCCTTTCCGGTAAGCCCCCAGCCGGATCAGTTCCTCCATGTCCGAAAAGATGGACATGAGCTCTCGCGCCTTCTGCAGGACGGGCCGCACTTCGAGCGGCACGCACCCTGGCATGGTGCGCGAGATGGACCGGAGCACG
The DNA here is from genome assembly GCA_035490755.1 of Sphingobium sp. Classification (GTDB taxonomy): domain Bacteria; phylum Pseudomonadota; class Alphaproteobacteria; order Sphingomonadales; family Sphingomonadaceae; genus Sphingobium. The sequence goes on along the minus strand of DATJLC010000309.1, from coordinate 915 downwards.
TTGACCGCCGGATAGCGTCCCCGCTCGGCAATCCCGCGCTCCATTACGATGTGCCCATCGAGAATACCGCGCACGGCGTCCGCAATGGGCTCATTGTGATCATCACCTTCGACCAAAACGGTAAATAGTCCGGTAACAGAACCTGTCGTGGGTGTGCCCGGACCTGCGCGTTCCAGCAATCGCGGCAATTCGGTGAACACGGTCGGTGGATAACCCTTTGCCGTCGGCGGCTCCCCGATGGCGAGGCCGATCTCGCGCTGCGCCATGGCAAAGCGGGTGAGGCTGTCCATCATGCACAGCACGCGCAGGCCTTGGTCACGGAAATATTCCGACAGCGCCAGGCTCATATAGGCCGCCTGCCGGCGCATCAGCGCCGCCTCGTCCGAAGTGGCGACCACCACCACGGCATGGGCCAGCCCTTCCTCACCCAGATATTCCTGGATGAATTCGTGCACCTCGCGACCACGCTCGCCGATGAGCCCGATGATCGCCACGTCCACATTGGCATTGCGCGCCAGCATCGACATCAGCACCGACTTGCCCACGCCCGAGCCGGCAAAGATGCCCATGCGCTGACCCTCACAAAGAGTTGTGAAGGTGTTGAGGCACCGCACACCCAGTTCCAGCGGGTCACCCACCCGCACCCGGTCATGCGCCAAAAGCGGATTTTGCCGCAGCGGATAGGGCGTCGCGCCGCGCGGCAGCGGGCCCTTGCCGTCGATCGGCTCGCCATCGGCATTGATCACGCGGCCCAGCCACCCCTGGCTGGGAAATGCCGCGCCGTCATGCCGCTGGAACACCGCCTTGCAGCCCAGGCGCACCCCCGACAGCTGCCCGAACGGCAGGCACAGCGCATGGCCATCTTTGAAACCGATGATCTCGGCCGCCAGCCGTTCGCCATTGACCGTCTCGATC
>DATJLC010000308.1:0-3943 GCA_035490755.1 Sphingobium sp. | reverse complement strand
GTAATGATCAGGCCGGTGCCGCTGTCATGATGATAGTCGGCGAAGCAGGCGCTGGGCACGCTGATCGGGAAGCCCGGCAGGCGCGAGATCGCCGCGAAGCGCACCTCCGGCTCCAGCTCGAAACGGCCGCGATCGCGCCGGGCATCGGTGAAATCGCGGGAAAATTTGACGAACAGATCGCCATGCAGGCCCGGCGCCGGTTTTTCATAGTCGACGGAGAGGAAAAGCTTGCTGCCCGTGCTGCCGCCGGGGCAGGTCTCGCACGCGGTGATGCGCGCGACGGCGTTGTCCGGCGCCAGCGATCCGAAGGCGCGAAAGGCCGCGGTGAGGAAGGCCGGTCCGGCCGCAAGCAGCGCGTCCCGGTCGGCCGGAATGACAAGGCCGGTTGCATCGCCCCGGACAGGGGCGCCGGGCGGAGGGATGGTGCCGGTCATGGGCCTCGCTGGAAAACTGGTGCGCCCAACAGGATTCGAACCTGTGGCCTTCGGATTAGGAATCCGACGCTCTATCCTGCTGAGCTATGGGCGCGCCGTTGCCTTCCTAAGGTTGCCGCGCGCGGCGGTCAACAAAGCGCGCGCCGCTTCAGTTCTGCTCGGTCGGCGGCACGACCGGGATTGGCAGGGGGGCGACGGCGATGCCTTCCTCGATCAGGGCGCGCGCCTCCTCGGCGTCGGTGACGCCGTGGATGGAGGTCGGCGTTTCCTCGCCATAATGCATGGCGCGCGCCTTTTCCGCAAAGGCGCTGCCGACCCAGGACGAGTTCTCCAGAAGCTGGGCCTGGACCTGGGCCAGCCGCTCGATCACGGCCTGCAGCTTGGCGGCGTCCTCCGGCATCATCGTGGCGACGTCGCGCTGCGCGGGCACGATCTCCCGCGATGGTTCGCGCCGGTTGCCCTTGGCCGCGACGGCGGGCGCCATCACCGCCTTGTCGATCATGGCGTCGCCGCAGGTCGGGCAGGTGACAAGGCCGCGCGCCTTTTGATCCTCATAGTCGCGCGATGAGCCGAACCAGACCTCGAACACATGACCGAGCGCGCATTGCAGATCGAAAACTATCATAGATTAATCACATCGGGATTTGGGCGGCGATGGTCAAGGGCGGGGATGCGCTGCCGCACCGCATCCACCTGTGTCAGATCGAGATCGAGGATGGCGAGGCCCGGCGCCTCGCCCATGTCGAGCAGCACCTCGCCCCAGGGGTCGATCACCAGGCTGTGACCATAGGTCGCGCGCCCGTCCTCATGGGTGCCGGTCTGCGCGGCTGCGATGACGAACGCCGCCGCCTCGATCGCGCGGGCGCGCAGCAGCACATGCCAATGGGCGCGGCCGGTCGGCACGGTGAAGGCGGCCGGCACGGTCAGGATGCGCGCTCCGGCATCGCTGAGCGCGCGATAGAGGTCCGGGAAGCGCAGGTCATAGCAGATCGACAGGCCGATGGGCGCCCAGGGCGTCGCGACGACGACGCCGGTCTCGCCCGCCGCGTAGCTGGACGATTCGCGCCAGCTTTCGCCGCTGGGCAGGTCGACGTCGAACAGGTGCATCTTGTCATAGCGCGCCCGGATCGTGCCTGTGCCGTCGATGACGAAGGCGCGGTTGCGCCATTTGCCGGGCGTCGCAGGGTCGGCGATGGCGAGCGAGCCGATCGAGACCCACAGGCCAAGCTCGGCCGCCGCCGCCCGCACGCCGGCGAGCACGATGTCGTCCGGCTCGGCCACGATCCGCTCGCCCGCGCGCGCCCGGTCGCGGTCGAGATAGCCGGACATTTCGGGCGTGAAGAGCATGTCCGCGCCCTCGGCCCTGGCGGTGCGCATCGCCGCAACGATCGCCGCGCAGTTGGCCGCCGGGTCGATGCCCGTCGTCATCTGAAGGAGGGCGATCTTCATGGGACTTGTCTGCCGTGCCGCTCAGGCCAGGAGCGGGTCTAGGCCGCCCCTTGCATCGAGCGCGTGCAGTTCGTCGCTGCCGCCGATGTGCCGTCCGTCGATGAAGATCTGCGGCACGGTCATACGCCCGCCCGAACGATCGATCATTTCCTGGCGCTGCGGGCCGCCCATGGTGAGGTCGAATTCCTCATAGGCGATGCCCTTGCTGTCGAGCAGGGCCTTGGCGCGATGGCAATAGCCGCAAAATGCCTTGGTATAGATCTCGACCTTCGCCACGCGTGCTTTCTCCTGCGGAACGGATGTGGCTGATTTCGGGAGGCTGCGCGATCTTGTCAATGCGCAAGCGGCGCCGCCTCGGCGATGCTGTCGTCCAGCACGCGCGCCCAGCACAACAGATCGACGCGCGCCGCGCCGGCTTTGCGCAGGACATGCGCGCAGGCCGAGGCGGTGGCGCCGGTCGTCCAGATGTCGTCGATCAGGATGACATGCCGCCCGGCGATCAGGGGCTGCTGGTCCCGGCCCATGGCGAAGGCGCCCCGGACCAGCCGCCGGCGCTTTGCCGCGCTCATCTTGCGCAAAGGCGGGGTGCGGACGGTGCGTATCAGCGCCTCGTTCGCGGCGGTGCCGCCGGTCAGCCGGGCCAGCGTCGTCGCGATCAGCGCCGCCTGATTGAACCCGCGCGACCAGAGCCGCCAGCGATGCAAAGGCACCGGCACGAACAGGAGCGCGCCCGGCTCGATTCCGTTCAGATGCCGCATCATATGGCTGGCGATCAGCCGAGCATGGCCCGTCCGCCGGCCATATTTGAAGCGCAGGGCGACGGTGCGGGCGACTTTGCCATAGGCCATTACCGCCCGCGCCCGGTCAAAGGGGGGCGGATCGGCAAGGCAGGCGCCGCAGCGCGCCTCCGGTCCCTGGTCATAGGCGAAGGGCAGGCCGCAGGTGGCGCAGCAGGGATCGCCGAGGAAGTGGATCGTCTGCCAGCAGGCTGTGCAGAAGCTGTGCTGGTCGGCGACAATGTCGCCGCAGGCGGGGCAGCGGGGCGGCAGGACGAAGTCGAGCACCGCGCGGGCGGCGCGCCCGAGCGGGCCAGCCGCGAAAGACTTGCCGCCCCTTGTCATGACCGGCTTGTCCCACGGTCCGGCGGAGGGCACAAGGCGGCGCTTTGGGTTCGCGCAGAGGCGCGGAACGCGGAGATGTCGCGCCCGGGGGGCGAGCCCCATTTTTCCGCGAAGGACAATGTATTGGAGCGCGCCTGCGGCGCCGGGCTTCGCTCTCTGCGTTCTCTGCGCGAAGCAATATCCGCCGTCCTGCTTGTTTCAAGGACATGCGGAGGGCACAAGGCGCGGCATGGCTGTACCGATGCTTTTCGACAAGTCCTTGCGGGCAAAGCGCCGCGACCGCGCCGCGGGCGGTTTTGTGCGTCATGCGTTTCTCTACGAGGCGGCGGCCGAGGAGATGCTGGACCGGCTGGCGGACGTGCAGCGGGATTTCCGCGACGCGCTGGTGATCGGCGCGCCGACCGGCATGTTGCCTGCCGCGCTGCGGGCGCGTGGCCTTGCCGTCACCGTCGCCGATCCGGGCGCGCGCAATGCGGCGGCGCTGGGCGGGGTACGGCTGGACGAGGACATGCCGCTGCCCTTTGCGCACGCCAGCTTCGATTTGATCCTCTCTTGCGGGACGCTCGACAGCGTCAATGATGTGCCGGGCGTGCTCGTGCAACTGCGCGAGCTACTGCGGCCGGACGGGTTGCTGCTCGCTGCCTTCATGGGGGCAGGGTCGCTTGGCCGGCTGCGATCGGCCCTGCTGGCGGCCGATGGGGACAGGCCCGCTCAGCGCATCCATCCGCAGATTGACGTGCGCACGGCCGGCGACCTGTTGATGCGCGCCGGCTTTGCGCTGCCGGTGGCGGACGTGCAGAGTCTGTCGGTCGGCTATGACAGCCTGCTTGGCCTGCTGGCGGACCTGCGCGGCATGGGGGCGGCGCAATGCCTTGTCTCGCGCCCGCCGCCGCTGACCCGCGCCGGTCTGGCGCGCGCGATCGAGGATTTCGCGGCGGG
>DATJLC010000307.1:0-2171 GCA_035490755.1 Sphingobium sp. | reverse complement strand
GCGGCTCAGGGCACGAACGATCCACCCACGGGCGACGAGCCCGCGGGCAACATGGCCTCCGACGCCGCCGGTAGCGCCAAGCACGAGAGCGATAGGTCTTGCATTCGATCGAGCGGTCATAACGATACTCCTTGCTGGATGGCTGGATTATCGCGCCGAACCTGAATATACGTAATTCGCAGTTTTCCTCTATCATCCATACAAAAATGAATGACCTGAACTGGGACTTCTATCGCACCTTCCTGGCCGTTCTGCGCACCGGCTCCCTTTCGGCGGCCGCCCGCGATCTCGGCCTCACCCAGCCGACGGTTGGCCGACATATCGACGCGCTCGAACAGGCGGTCGGTTATCAGCTCTTCACGCGCTCGCAACAGGGCCTGCTGCCCACCGAACCTGCCTTGGCCCTTCAGCCCTATGCGGAAACACTCGCCGCGACGACAGCCGCCATGCAAAGGGTGGCGGCCGGAGAATACGGAAAGGTGAAGGGCACGGTGCGCATCAGCGCCAGCGACGTGATCGGCTGCGAAGTACTGCCGCCGATCCTTGCCGCCCTGCAGGACGAACATCCCGGGCTTGCGATCGAGCTTTCATTGTCCGATGCGGTGGAGGACCTTTTGCGGCGCGAGGCCGATATCGCGGTCCGTATGACCAATCCCGCACAGGATGCGCTGATAGCACGTCATATCGGCCGAATACCGCTCGGTTTCTATGCTCATCGCAACTATCTGGAGCGATATGGAGAACCGCAGGAAACGGAGGAACTGGCGCATCACCGCCTCATCGGCTTCGACCGCAAGACGGCTTTCATCCGCGCCACCGCCGCCCGCATCCGCGCCAACCTCCCGGCCTTTCCCGATCTGGAGAACATTCGCTGGGCCTTCCGCACCGACAGCAATCTTGCCCAGCTTGCCGCGATCCGCTCCGGCGCCGGCATCGGCATCTGCCAGACAGGCATTGCCAGGCGGGACCCGGAGCTCGTTCGCGTCCTGCCGGGCGCTTTCGAACTCCCCCTCGACACATGGGTCGCCATGCACGAAAATCTGAAGAACGCTCCTCGCTGGCGCGTTACCTTCGATGCCCTGGTAAAGGGACTTCTGGATTATGTCCGTGCGGCTTGACGTCGCTCGACGGGCATCGCGCCATCTTTCGCCGCGGTTTTTAGGTCAGCCGCTTGATGATCTCGCGGATCAAGGTGTTGAGCCCGGCTGCAAGTCCCTTGATCAGGATTTCCGTCAACTTCTCGACCACCTGCTTGATTGGCAGCCCCCGGCCCACGGGAACGAGCTGCGGCACCGTTTCCATCGCCGCTGCCACATCACGGCGCAACCGATCGCCGCACGCCCCGGCGCCCACACAACCGGGGTCGAACGGTAGGCGGGAAATGTCCCATTTGCCGCGCTGTTTGATGCCGAGATTGGTCTCGACCTCGGCATGGGAAAGGACCGTTCGCGGACCGATAGGGATGCGGTAGCGCGTGCAGAGTTCCGCCACCGTCGCGACCAACGTATTCCACTGAGCTGCCGTCATCGGATAGTTGCCGGTGTGAAACGGCTGCTCCTGTGCGCCTCCCATGCAGCATAGCGAAATGCCGATCGATCCGCTGTTGCAGTTGAGCGTGTGCGCTGCATAACCCGCCTTCACGCGCCTGGAATTAAGCGCGATCGACGAATTGCCCTTGACGAGCCGGCCGTTGCCTTCAATCAGGAAATGGTAGGCGGCGAGGTCTTCCGGGCCCGCATGGTATGAGCCTGCCGTCCAATGGCAGATGATGCGCTTCATCGGTACGTCGGGAATCCAGGCAAGCGGTATTGCCATGAGAAGTCCTCGCAATGCAGCCGGACGCAGGGGCCGAGCGGGACCAATGTAATTTCAACCGGCGGAATCACCAATGCCGTATTCGTCATTTGGTTGAGCAAACGTAACGCCACTACCCATCACATGTCGCGCCGAAGGATATGGCGGTCTCGTGGGCAACGACATATGCAAAGCAAATGCTTGAAGTACAGGAGACGAGCCCGGAAGGTCCGCCACGCACTTCAACGGGCATCGGCGCCATCTTCCGTATCCACGACCTCGGCTTCCGGACGGTCTCCGCCGTCGCTGTATTCGGTATGCCAGATACCTTTGTCGTCCTGCCAGCTTATTTCTTCCGCATCGCCACCGACCTGCTG
>DATJLC010000306.1:0-13127 GCA_035490755.1 Sphingobium sp. | reverse complement strand
ACATCAAAGAGGAGCCGAACCGCAGTGTCGGAAGCTCAGCCCACCCGCGCGATGCCGAGGCGCGGGATCTCGATCTTGGGGCAGCGGTCCATCACCACGGCAAGCCCGGCCGCTTCGGCACGCGCGGCGGCGGCGGAGTCGCTGACACCGATCTGCATCCACACCGATCTGGCCCCGATCCCGATCGCCTCATCCACGGCTTCGCCCGCTGCCGCGCTGTTGCGAAAGATGTCGACCATGTCGACGGGCTCTTCAATATCGGCAAGGGCAGCGGCGACAGGCTGGCCGTGGATAGTCTGGCCGGCAAGGCCTGGGTTGACCGGAATGACGCGGTAGCCCCGATCCAGCAGGAAGCGCATCACCCGGTTGCTCGCTCGGGCCGGATTGGCCGAGGCACCGACCATGGCGATGGTCCGGCTTTGACTTAGCAGGTGGGCAATATCGGCGTCGGCTTCGAGCGGCATGGACTGGGCCTCCCTGGCGTTGGTTACGTCCGGCTGTTTTCCAGCCAGCGCGCCAGCCTGTCCGCGACGGCGGCAAAGGCGGCCGCTTCCAGCCCTTCGCCAGCGGCAGGCGGCGTTCCGGCATCCGAGGCGCGCCGGACCGCGATGTCGAGCGGTATCCGGCCGAGAAAGGCATGGCCCATCGACCGGGCCGCGGCTTCCGCGCCGCCCTGGCCGAACGGATCACTGATCTCGCCGCAATGGGGACAGGCGTAGCCGGCCATATTTTCGACGAGGCCGATGATCGGAACGTTCGCCTGCTCGAACAGGCTGATCGCGCGCGTGGCGTCAATCAGCGCAAGATCCTGCGGCGTAGAGACGATCACCGCGCCTGCCGGCTTGTAGCGCTGGATCATGGTGAGTTGCACGTCGCCGGTGCCGGGGGGCAGATCGACGATCAGCACCTCCGTCCCGCGCCAGTCGGCGTCGATGAGCTGGCCGAGCGCATTGCCCGCCATCGGCCCGCGCCACGCGATCGCCTGGCCGGGCTGCACCAGATGGCCCATCGATAGCATCGGAACGCCATAGGCATTGGCGACCGGCAGCAGCTTGTTATTCTCGGCGCGCGGCTTGACGCCCTCGCTCGACAGAAGGCGGGGCAGAGACGGGCCATAGATGTCGGCGTCAACCAGGCCCACCTTCACGCCACGGCGATGCAGCGCGACAGCGAGATTGGCGGCGAGGGTCGACTTGCCGACCCCGCCCTTGCCGGACCCGACCGCGATAATGCGCGGGGCCGCGCCCTTTTCAGCGGTCTGGGCAATGCGCACATCGGTCACGCCGGCGATGCCCATCGCTTCGGCCCGCAGCGCTCGTTCGAGCCGTGCGCGCTCTTCGGCATCCAGGCCGCCGACTTCGAGCACCATGGTCATGACGCCATCGCGGACCTTTGCGGCGCTGGCGCGGCCATTGCTTACCGACTGAAATCGGGCCATGATGTCGGGCGATACGGGGATGGGTTTAACGTCGGTCATCCCGGCGATGTAGCCCTCCAATCCGCCAAGGTGAAGCGCTGGCCCGCATATTCTTTTCAGAGCAGATTTTCGCCTGTACCGGCTGTTATTGCCGTTCCGCCCTTCCTATAGAGAGCATCATGACATTTGAACGATATCGGCGACGCGGCTCGGTCACGCGCATGAGCGAGAATAGCCCCTGGGGGAATCCCGGAGATTCCGACGGCGGAAAAGGCGGCGGCGGTCCGTCCAACCCCTGGACCAGGCCTTCGGGCGGCGGTGGCTCATCAAGGGGTGGCGACCCGCGCGGCCCCTCCGCTGTCGACGAACTGCTGCGGCGCGCGCGCGCATCCTGGGGGGACAGAATGCCGGGCGGCGGCGACCGGCACTCGCTCTGGTTCTGGCTGGCGATCGGCGTCGCCACGCTCTGGCTGGCGACAACGTCCGTCCACCGAATTGGCCCGCAGGAACGGGGCATCGTGACCGCGCTCGGCAGCTTCAGCCGCACCCTGACGCCGGGCATCGGCCTGACCCTCCCGGCACCGCTGGAACGGGTCAAGGTGATCGACGTCGAGGAGATCCGCACCATCGACATCGGCGCGACCGGCGAGGGCGAGAAGCTGATGCTGACCGGCGATCAGAACATCATCGACCTGGCCTATTCCGTGCGCTGGAACATCCGCAGCCCGGAAATGTACGCGTTCGAGATCGCCGAGCCGGAAAAGACCATCGGCGAGGTCGCCGAGTCCGCCATGCGCGCGGTCGTCGCCACGGTGTCGCTTGACGATGCACTGGGTGCCGGGCGAACGATGATCGAGCAGCAGGTGCGCGAGCGCATGCAGGATATCCTGGACCGCTACAATTCCGGCATCCGGGTGCAGGGCATCGCCATCAAGCAGGCAGACCCGCCGGCGGCCGTGAACGATGCCTTCAAGGAGGTGTCGGCTGCCCAGCAGACCGCCCAGACCTATCGCAATGAGGCCCAGGCCTATGCCCAGCAGCTCAGCGCCAAGGCGGAGGGCGAGGCAGCCGCGTTCGACAAGGTCTATGCCCAGTACAAGCTCGCACCGGAGGTGACGCGGCGGCGCATGTATTATGAAACCATGGAGCAGATCCTGTCCGGCCTCGACAAGACCATCATCGAAGCAAAGGGCGTGACGCCCTATCTGCCGCTGCCGGAAGTCAGCCGGCGCGCGGCCCAGGTTCCAAGCGTCTCCAGCACGCAGGGAGCGGGGCAATGAACGGCTTTCCCTTGCGAAATGGCGTTGTCATCGCGGTCGTCGCCACGGTGCTGCTGATCCTCATGGGATCGACCTTTGCGGTCGTGCCCGAAACCCGCCAGGCCGTGATCGTCCGTTTCGGCGAGCCGGTACGGATCATCAATCCCTACCAGCCGGGCGAAAAGTTCGGACAGACCGGGGCCGGCCTTCACATCCGCATGCCCTTCACTGACCAGATCGTGTGGATCGACAAGCGTATCCAGTCGGTCGAGATGGACCGGCAACAGGTGCTGTCGACGGATCAGCTGCGCCTGCAGGTCGATGCCTTTGCGCGCTACCGCATCACCGATCCGCTGCGCATGTACATAGCCGCCGGCAGCGAGGAGCGCGTTTCCGAGGCACTCCGGCCGATCCTCGGTTCCTCGCTGCGCAACGAACTCGGCAAGCGGCAGTTCGCCGCCTTGCTGAGCCCCGAACGCGGCGCGGTCATGGACAATATCCGGATCAGCCTCAATCGCGTCGCGCGGCAATATGGCGCCCAGATCATCGACGTTCGGATCAAACGCGCCGACCTGCCCGACGGCACGCCCCTGCAGAGCGCGTTCGAGCGGATGCGCACCGCGCGCGAGCAGCAGGCGCTGACCATCCGCGCCCAGGGCGCCAAGCAGGCGCAGCTGATCCGGGCCGACGCGGATGCGAAAGCGGCCGAGATCTATGCCACGAGCTTCGGCAAGGATCCCGCCTTCTATGACTTCTATCGGGCGATGCAGGCCTATAATGTGACCTTCGGGTCGAACGCCCGGGGACAGACCAACGTGATCCTGTCGCCTGACAATGATTTCCTGCGGGAGTTCAAGGGCCGTTGAACCGCCTATGGGGAACAGCAATATTCAATGCCGGTTAATCCTGCGGCGGGCATGCGCATCGGGCGCATGGCGGCGGCTGGTCCATTAAGGCGCTGTCGCCCGCATCGAGATCGAGAGGAACATACGTCGTGCGTTACGCTTATGCCATTACCGCCGCCTTGCTTCTCGGCGGCACCGCTCTCAGCCTGACGTCCAGCCCGAATGTCGTAGCCCAAACCGCCCAGAACGAGGGCATGGCAGCTGCGCCGCGCGGCGCGCCGGGCAGCTTTGCGGGCATGGTCGAGCGGCTGCAGCCGGCCGTCGTCAACATTTCCACGCGGCAGCGGGTGAAGGTGCAGAACCCGTTTGCCGGCACGCCCTTTGGCGGCATGTTCGGCTTTGACGAGACCCGGCCGCAAACACGCCAGGCGCAATCGCTCGGATCGGGCTTCATCATCTCGGCGGATGGCTATATCGACACCAACAACCATGTCGTCTCGCCGGGCGCCGCCGGCGCCACCGTCGACAGCATCACCGTGATCCTGCCGGACCGCACCGAATATGCCGCGACCCTGGTCGGGCGGGACGCCAAGTCCGATCTCGCCGTGCTCAAGATCGAGCCAAAGAAGGCGCTGCCCTTCGTGAAATTCGGCGACAGCACCAGGGCACGCGTGGGCGACTGGGTGGTCGCCATCGGCAATCCCTTTGGCCTGGGCAGCACGGTGACGGCGGGCATCATCTCGGCCCTCCATCGCAACACGACCGGCGCCGACGACCGTTTCATCCAGACCGACGCTTCGATCAATCAGGGCAATAGCGGCGGGCCGATGTTCGACATGAGCGGCAATGTCATCGGCATCAACTCACAGATCCTCTCGCCATCCGGCGGCAATGTCGGTATCGGCTTTGCCATCCCCTCGGAGCAGGCGGTCCCGATCATTGACACGCTGCGCAAGGGACAGGCGGTCAAGCGCGGCTATCTCGGTATCCAGATCAGCCCGCTGTCGGATGACATCGCCGAATCGCTCGGCCTGCCAAAAAATCACGGCGAGTTCGTGCAGGGCGTTGAGCCCGGCAAGGCGGCGGACCGGGCCGGCATCAAGCCAGGCGATGTGATCGTGCGCGTGAACAACCGCGAGGTCACGCCCGATGAAACGCTTTCCTTCATCGTCGGCGGGCTGCCTATCGGCTCCAAGGTGCCGATCGAGCTGATCCGCAACGGCAGGCGCACCACCGTCACCGCCACCGTCGGCCAGCGTCCGCCGGAAGAGCAGCTCGCCAATTTCGCGCAGCAGCCGCAGGACGACTTCTCCGATCAGGACCAGAGCAGCAGCAAGCAGGCCGCGCAGCAGCAGCTTGGCCTGGCCGTGACCCCGCTGACGCCGGCGATCGCGCAGCAGATCGGCGTGGCGCCCACCACCAAGGGCGTCGTCATCACAGCCGTCGATCCTTCGACCGATGCCGGCGCCAAGGGCCTGAGGCGCGGCGATGTCGTGCTGACCGCCAACGGTCAGCCTGTACTGAGCGAAGCCGAACTCAACACCGCCGTCACCAGTGCGAAGAATGCGGGACGCAGCGCCATTCTGCTGCAGGTGCTGCGCCGTGGCCAGCCGGCCGCCTTCGTGCCGATCCGGCTGCGGGATAGCTGACGCCAGACGCCGCTTTCCATGGCCGGTGCTTGCCGTTAGTCTGGCGAATTCGCCGGCCTCGGAGGTGAGCGAAGATGCACGAGACGGACATTTATATCGGCCTCGGCGGTGGTCAGCGGCAGATGCTGAACCTCAAGCGCGCCAACCGCCACGGCATGATCGCGGGCGCCACCGGCACCGGCAAGACCGTCACGCTGCAAGGCATCGCCGAAAGCTTTTCGGCGCGCGGCGTCCCGGTGTTCCTGGCCGACGTCAAGGGCGACCTTTCCGGCATCGCCATGGCCGGGTCGCCGACGGCCAAGAATGCGGACAAGCTGATCGCCAGGGCCAAGGAGGTCGGGCTCGAGGATTATACCTTTGCCGACAATCCGGCGGTCTTCTGGGACCTCTATGGCGAACAGGGCCACCCGATCCGCACCACGGTCAGCGAGATGGGACCGCTCCTCCTCGCCCGCCTGATGGGGCTCAACGAGACGCAGGAGGGCGTGCTTGCCATCGCCTTTCGCTATGCCGACGAGCAGGGCATGCTGCTCCTTGACCTCGACGATCTCCAGTCCATGCTGGCCTATTGCGCCGAGAATGCCGACCAGTTCACCACGCAATATGGCAATGTGACCAAGGCCAGCGTCGGCGCTATCCAGCGCCAGCTCCTCCAGCTCGACAGCCAGGGCGGCAGCGAGTTCTTCGGCGAGCCGGCGCTCGACATCCGCGACTTCATCGCCTGCGACGACAATGGCCGGGGCTTCATCAACATCCTGGCCGCCGACAGGCTGATGCAGAACCCGCGCCTTTATGCGAGCTTCCTGCTGTGGCTCCTGTCCGAGCTGTTCGAGACGCTGCCCGAGGTCGGCGACCCGGACAAGCCGGTGCTCGTTTTCTTCTTCGATGAGGCGCATCTGCTGTTCGAGGACGCGCCCAAGGCGCTGACCGACAAGATCGAGCAGGTCGTGCGGCTGATCCGGTCCAAGGGTGTGGGCGTCTATTTCGTGACGCAGAACCCCATCAATATCCCCGAGGACGTGGCGGGCCAGCTCGGCAACCGCGTCCAGCATGCCCTGCGCGCCTTCACCCCGCGCGAGCAGAAGGCGATCAAGGCCGCCGCCGAGACATTCCGCGCCAATCCCGATGTCGATGTCGAAACCGCGATCACCGAACTCAAGGTCGGCGAGGCGCTGGTCAGCCTGTTGCAGGAGGATGGCGCGCCCTCGCCCGTGCAGCGCACGCTGATCGTTCCGCCGCGTTCCCGCCTGGGGCCGGTCGACGCCAAGGAGCGCGCGGTCATCCAGTCCATATCGCCGGTTGCGGGCAAATATGACGCGCCGGTCAACCGCGAGTCCGCCGCCGAAATCCTCAAGGCGCGCGGCGAAGCGGCCGCCGCCGCGGCCGAGGCGGCCAAGGCGCAGGCGGAAGCTGACAAGGCCACCGCTACCCAGGCCAAGGCCGAGGCCCGGCAGCGCGAGCGGGAACTGAGGGAACAGGCCCGCCGTGAAGCCGCCGCCGCGCGCGAGGCGGCCAAGCCCGGCATGCTGGAAAAGGCGGTGCAGTCGGCGGCGCGGTCGGCGGCATCCTCGGTCGGGCGACAGGTCGCCAACAGCCTCGGCAAGTCACTGATCCGGGGCATATTGGGCGGCCTGTTCAAATAGACTTGGGCTGAAATTTCCGCCATGAGGCGGGCTGTGCCGGCCCTCCTGCCCGATCCCCCCGCCCCATTCGTGCTGCTCGACGATGCGCGGCCCGTGGCGGGGGCGTGCGCCCGCCTTTATCGTGATCCGGTCGAAATCGTCAGCGCCGATGGGCGCGGAGAGGTGGAGCCGGCATTGGAGCGCATCGGCCAGGCTTTGGGGTCGGGGCTCCATGCGGCCGGCTACCTGGCCTATGAGGCCGGGTTTGCGTTTGAACCCGCCTTGAAGCGGGCGGATCACGTCGCGAGGGGGTCAGGGCCCCTGCTCTGGTTCGGCCTTTTTCCCTGCTGCGAAGATTTGCCGGCCGACCGCGTGCCGTCCCTCCTCCCGCCGCCCGCCGAAGCAGGCACGGCAGAGCTGCTGGAAAGCCGCGAGGGGCATATGCGCGCCCTTGCCCGGGTGCTCCGCTACATCCGCGCGGGCGACATCTATCAGGCCAATGTCACCATGCCGGTGGCAGTGCCGATCAGCGGCAATCCGCTCGGTGCCTATGCCGCCATCCGCCCCCGTGCGCGCATGGGCCACGGCGCCATCATTCGCCACGACGGGCGCCATATCCTCTCCTTCTCGCCGGAGAGCTTTTTTGAGATCGCGGGCCGGACCATCGAAACCCGGCCGATGAAAGGCACCGCACGGCGCCTTGCCGATCCCGCAGCGGATCAGGCAGCGGCGGCGGCTCTGCATGCCGACCCGAAACAGCGGGCCGAGAACCTGATGATCGTCGACCTGCTGCGCAACGACCTTGCCCGCGTCTGCGCCCCCGGCAGCGTGTCCGTGCCGGAACTGTTCGCGGTGGAGAGCTATCCCACCGTTCATCAGATGGTCTCGCGCGTCACTGGCCGCCTGCTGGACGATCATGGCGTCATCGAAGCCCTGCGCGCGCTCTTCCCCTGCGGTTCGATCACAGGGGCGCCCAAGATCCGGGCGATGGAGATCATCGACGAGATCGAGCCGGCGCCGCGCGGCATCTACACGGGCAGTATCGGCAGCATCGACCCCGACGGAAATGCACGCTTCAATGTTGCGATCCGCACCATTTCGATGGAGAATGAAGCCAAACACGGCATTATGGGCATCGGATCAGGCATTGTCGCGGATTCCGTGCCGGATGACGAATGGGCCGAATGCCTCGACAAGGCCCGGTTTCTGGCGCGGGGCGAAAGGGTTTAAGGGTTGCAGGTAGGGCAGGCGGCGTTCGATCTGGTCGAGACCATGGCGTTCGATCCGCGGGAGGGAATTGTTTATCTCGACCGGCACATCGCCCGGCTCCAGGCGAGTGCGGCGGCACTCGAATTTCGCTTTGACCGGCATTCCCTGCGCAATGAATTGCAGACCGCGACGTTCCGCGTCGCGCAGGCCAGCCGTGTGCGCCTTCTCCTGTCGCGCAGCGGTGCCATCGCCATTGAGGTGCGGCCTCTCGGCGGCTGGCCCCAGGCAGTCGTCCCCGTAAGCATCGTGCCAAGAGGGGTGCCAGCCGATGATATCCGCCTGCACCACAAGACGACCGACCGCGCCATCTACACCCGTGCGCTGGAAGAAGGCGGCACGTTCGAGGTGCTGCTGACTGACGGGGAAGGTTATCTGACCGAGGGCACCTTTACCTCCATCTTCCTGGAGCGCGACGACAAGCTGGTCACGCCGCCGCTTTCACGCGGCATATTGCCGGGCATTCTGAGGCAGCACCTCCTGGACATGGGCGAAGCGGTCGAAGGCGATATCCGCCCGACCGAGCTCACCGGCAATTTCTTCATCGGCAATTCGGTGCGCGGTCTCGTCGCCGCGACGCTGGTTGCCCGGCGGTCCGTTCACGGCTAAGGAGCCTGCGCCGCGCGCCGGGCATCAGGCCGCGCACGCGAATCAGCTTCATGGCAGCTCCATTCTGAAAGGCTTCTTCATGCCCAACACGTCCGCCGCCCTTGGCCGCATCCAGCCCAGCGCAACCCTCGCCATGAGCGCCCGGGTGAGCCAGCTCAAGCGCGAAGGCGTCGACGTCATCGGCCTGTCGGCGGGCGAGCCGGATTTCGACACGCCCGATTTCGTCAAGGAAGCGGCAATTAAAGCCATTCGCGGCGGCCAGACCAAATATACCGACGTCGACGGCACCGCGGACCTTAAGGACGCCGTCGCGCTCAAGTTCAAGCGCGACAACGGCCTCGATTATGCGCGCAGCCAGATCAGCGTCAATTCGGGCGGCAAGCACACCCTGTTCAATGCCCTGGTCGCGACGGTCGACGCGGGCGACGAGGTCATCATCCCCGCGCCCTATTGGGTCAGCTATCCCGACATCGTGAACTTCGCGGGCGGCACCCCCGTGTTCATCGAGGGCCCCGCCAGCCAGGGCTACAAGATCACCGCCGAGCAACTCGACAAGGCGATCACGCCGCGCACCAAATGGGTGATGCTGAACTCGCCGTCGAATCCGACCGGCGCCGCCTATAGCGCCGGGGAGCTGAAAGCGCTGGGTGAGGTGCTGCTGCGCCATCGCCATGTGCTGGTGATGACCGACGACATGTACGAGCATGTCTGGTACGCGCCCACGCCCTTTGCGACGATCGCCCAGGTTTGTCCGGAACTTTACGACCGCACCCTGACCGTCAACGGCTGTTCCAAGGCCTTTTCCATGACCGGCTGGCGCATCGGCTTTGCCGGCGGCCCCGAGTGGATCATCAAGGCGATGGCCAAGCTCCAGTCGCAGTCGACCTCCAACCCCTGCTCGATCAGCCAGGCGGCGGCAGTTGCGGCGCTGACCGGCGACCAGGACTTCCTGATCGAGCGCAACGCGGCCTTCCGCCGCCGCCGCGACCTGGTGGTGGCGATGCTGAACGATGCGCCGGGCCTGCACTGTCCGACGCCGGAAGGCGCCTTCTATGTCTATCCCGACGCGACGGACGTCATCGGCAAGACGACGCCCAAGGGCAACCGCATCGCATCGGACGAGGAC
This sequence comes from Sphingobium sp., assembly GCA_035490755.1. Lineage (GTDB taxonomy): Bacteria > Pseudomonadota > Alphaproteobacteria > Sphingomonadales > Sphingomonadaceae > Sphingobium. Next base: position 3,334 of record DATJLC010000306.1, on the reverse strand, counting down.
CTGATCGGCTATTTCCTCGACGAGCATCGCGTGGCGGCGGTGCACGGCGGCGCCTTTGGCCTCTCGCCCGCCTTCCGCATCAGCTATGCGACGTCCGAGGAGGTGCTGCGCACCGCCTGCACGCGCATCCAGGAGGCCTGCGCCGCGCTGAAATGACGCGGGGAACGCCTGTGACGCGAGTCACCTCGCGTTAAAGAAGAGCGGCCTAATGATGTCACCGGACGGCGGGGTTCGTCCGGATGCTGATGTGTGAAGAGGGCAAGACGGACGATGATGCGCCTGTTGACGAGCGATGTGGCGATCCGGTTTTTCTGTGGCTTCGGCGTGGGCTGCGTTGGGGTCTTTGCCGCAGCCAATGGCCTGTTCAGCACGCCCTTCTGACCGGCCGCGCCGCTGGGCGAGCGCGGTTGCCGCGCTGCTCTGCGCGCTGACAGCACCGGCCTGCTCCGCCGCCGACAAGCCGGTCGCGGCCCCCGCCCCCAGGATTGACGCGCCCTCTGCCGCGAAACAGGAGACCGCCATATTCGCGGGCGGCTGCTTCTGGGGGGTAGAAGGCGTCTTTGCCCATGTAAAAGGGGTGCGGCGCGTGATTTCCGGCTATGCCGGGCCCACATCGCGCCGGGTCAACTACGAGGCGGTGAGCGGCGGCAACACAGGTTTAGCCGAGGCAGTCCAGGTCACTTATGATCCGCGCATCGTTTCATACGGCACGCTGATGCGGGTCTTCTTCTCGGTGATCGCGGATCCGACGACGTTGAACTATCAAGGCCCGGATCACGGCACCCAGTATCGCAGCGCACTTTTCCCGCGCAACACCGCGCAGGACAAGGCAGCGCGCGCCTATCTGGCACAGTTGAGTAAATCCGGCCTGTGGCAGCAGCCGATCGCAACCCGGGTGGAAGCCTTCACCGGCTTTCAGGAAGCGGAGGGCTATCATCAGGATTTCCTGCGCCGCAACCCGAACCACCCCTATATCGTGCGCTGGGACGCGCCCAAGCTGATCGCGTTCAAGGCGACCTATCCCGCTCTCTGGCAAGCCACGCCGGCGCCCTGATCCCCAAAGGAAGACCCCCGTTCCGGGGGCGGGGAACGGGGGCCTCTTTATTGCGGACCTGCATCCGCAGATATGGCGCGGAGGAGGGACGGGTAACAGGGGGGGAATCCCGCGGCTCCGTCCATCGCCACATCCCTTTGAATATCGCGGCCCACATGAGCGCCGGATGAATGAATTATTACGAAATGACGACGATCGCAGGTCCGCGTCAATTTACCGCCGGGGGCCCTTCATGTTGCCCCGGGGGTCGGTCCAGCGGAACGCCGACTCGGGGATGGCGGCGCCATAGACGACCTTGGCCAAACGAATGCTGGTGCGGTTGCCCTGCGCGTCCTTGGCAACCCAGCCATAGAGGCGCAGGCCCGCCGGCGAGCGCTCGTCGCGCTGAAAGACCAGATTGATGACACCATATTCCGGATGGGCGGGATCGCGGACATCGACCGAGATCACGCGCGGATCACCGGTCTGGATGAGCGTGCCGAAGCGCATGAGGTCGCGCTTGGGGTCGAGCAGCGCCCCCAGCGGCGAATTGCGAATCGGCCAGCGTTCGACCTGGCGAACCTCATAGTCGATGAGATGCAGCGACTTGCCATCCGCGACGATCAGCATCGGCACCTCGGCGTACTGGAACCGGATATGGCCGGGCTGCTTCCACAGGAGCTTGCCCGACTGCACCTGCCCGTTACGATCGGTCTGGGCGAAGTCGGCGGTAAGCGTGCTGATCGACCGGATGTGCCGCTGGACAAGGCCAAGATCGCCCTGTGACGCGGTTGCAGCCGGCGCCGCAACGGCCGGAGCAGCCACCGAGGCGAGGACGAGGAACGTCGCCGCCACGACGGGGGCGAAGGGGAAGGAAGACATGGAAACCATGCCCTCCGCTGTAAGGCTCCGGCGTTGAATGTCTACTGAACCACCTGTTTTCGCCAATTTTCTTAAAGCAGCCTTAGTAATAGGGTAAAGGGACCTTCAAGAGATTGCCTTGGCGGAAATGCGGCAAAGCGCGTGCACGATAGAATCGACCAGCTAAGCAGACACGTTGTGTTTGTCTCCGCGCTCTGGGTTGCGCTGGTGACGGTGCTTTTGTGCGCTCTTGTGCCAGCAGGATTGCCTCTAACCAAAACTGTGGGTTCCGCGTTCAGCCCATCGACCATCGTCGTCGCGCTCAGGGAAAGTTCCGAACAAGTCCGCAGCGCAACAAAGCGCATCGTCAAAGGCGATCCCGAACCTGCAACGGACCTGACACAGGCACCAAGTCACCAGGTTTTCGTCACGCCCGGCATCCTGGCAGCCCCACCGCCCCCGTTGGAGCAGCGAGGCGACCCGTCGGTTCCCTACGGCTATGCGCCCCCTCTCCCCAATGCCGTGACCGGCCAGCCTTATCCGCGCGGGCCACCCACCGCCTGACCAAACGCCGTTACTTCGGCGATCGAAATGCATGATCCTGCCGGTGCTCGATGGTCCGAGCGCTGCGCGGCCGCTCGAAACGGGAGAGCGATCATGGATAATGATGATGAAAAGCCGCCGCCATGGTGGTTCGCCCCCGCCCTCATCGGAGGCATGGCGAGCGCTGTCGCCGTTGCGTGCGCGGTAATCGCCTCAACAGGATGACGACCTGGCGAGCAAATTGGGACATGGGTTAAATGCATCACTCTCCGCTCATCGCCACGATCGTGGCCGGTCTTGTCGCTGCCTTCCTCATGGGTGCGCTTGCGCATCGCATGAAGGTTTCGCCGATTGCTGGTTACCTGCTGGCGGGCGTCATCGTTGGCCCATTCACCCCGGGCTTCGTCGCCGATACCAATCTCGCCAACCAGCTTGCCGAGATTGGCGTGATACTCCTGATGTTCGGCGTCGGCCTGCACTTCTCGCTCCGAGACCTTTTGTCGGTCCGCAACATCGCGATACCCGGCGCGATCGTGCAAATCGCCGTAGCGACCCTCATGGGAATGGGGCTGGCCTGGCTACTCGGATGGGGACTTATGGCCGGGTTCGTCTTTGGCCTTGCCCTGTCGGTGGCGAGTACGGTCGTGCTGCTCCGCGCGCTGCAGGGGCGTAATCTGGTTCAGACAGAGCGCGGGCGGATAGCTGTCGGCTGGCTAATCGTAGAAGACCTCATGATGGTCCTGGCGCTGGTTCTGCTTCCAGCCATTGCTGGTGTTATGAATGGAGCGACCGAAGGCGGCGGCGCGGTGTCGCTCATTGCTCCACTCGCAGGCACCTTCTTCAAGGTCGCGGGGTTCATCGGACTGATGCTGCTGGTCGGGCGCCGTGCTATTCCAT
>DATJLC010000305.1:0-3272 GCA_035490755.1 Sphingobium sp. | reverse complement strand
GCTTGTGGTGCATGCGCGCCTGCACGGCCTTCATCGTGTCGCCCACGATCTGCGCCGCGCGGTGCATCGTCTTGCAGTTCAGAATTGTTTCTGTTTCAACGCCTTCTGCCTGATCCTTGATAGCGCGTGAGAGGGTCGTCTTAACCTCCTGCGTCACCGAGAGATTACCCGAACACAGGATCGCAAGCGCGCGCTCGCCTGGATTTTCATAGGTGAAGGTCTTGCGGAACCGGCCGATATTGTCGACCCCGGCATTGGTACGCGTGTCGGACAGCATGACGAGGCCCGCATCGACCCGTAACGCAACGCAATATGTCACAGCTTCGCAAACCCCCATGGCACGCGCGATTCTCGCACCATGGCATCAATATCAGTCGATTGCCATCATTGCTGCTGTGCCTGCGACTGCCGCATGGCGGTCGCGGCAGCTACCGTCACATCGACCTCCATGCCGATAGTACCCGCCAGTTGCGCCACGCCGCGCAGGGGCGCGCAGTCGAACGCATCCTGCCCCCAGGACAGTCGGATATAATGTTCGGTAACACAGATCTTGCGCGTGGGATCGAAGCCGACCCAGCCCAGGCCGTCCACAAAGGCTTCCGCCCAGCCGTGGGTCGAATGCAGTTCCGCCGGCTGATGCGCGTCATGGACATAACCGGCGACATAGCGGGCCGGCACGTTTAGAAGGCGGGCGGCCGAAATGAAGACATGGGCAAAATCCTGGCATACGCCCCGACCCAGCTCCAGCGCCTCGGCGGCGGTGGTGCTCGTGTCCGTGCTGTCCGGCTGATAAACCAAATGATCATGCACGAAATGGCAGAGATCGTGCAGGCTTGCCAAAGTGCCGTCGCTTCCGGACGCCTCCTGCGCCATTCCCACGATCGCAGGGCTTGGTTTGGTGAAATCGCCATGACGAAGAAACACGCGCGGGCTGACCATCTCCTCCAAGAGGCCGAGTATGCCGGCCTGGTCAACCGTCTGCACCGTCCCCTCCGCCACGACGACGGCCTCGTCCAGGCGCTGGCTGGCGCGCCAGATGATTTCCGGCACGCCATAGCTGTTGGCCTGGCCGGGTTCGACCGGCTCGTCATTCACCGTCACTTGCCAGTCGACGACCTGCTGCATCGCGCAGTTCACGGGGTTGAGGCGAAGGCGCATCATCGCGCCGGCCGCACCCTCCCCATAGTGATAGCGGGTCTCATGCCTGACCGACAAAAGCATGGTGCCTCCTATCCGAAATGATAGGCATCGGCGATTTCGACGCCGAGCCTGTTGCAGTCGGCAAGGGTCTCCACAACGGTTTCATGGAGCCCGCGCCGGAAGATATCGCCGCTGGTCTTTACCGCAAGAGCCTGCACCATCTGCTCGATGCTGTCATGGCAGGGCCGCCGCTGGCCATGCCATTGGGCCAACCGGCCGAGGCGATAAGACAGCTGGTCGAGGCAATAGAGCACGCTTCGCGGAAAGCGGCGGTTGAGCATCAGGAAATCCGTGATCTTCCAGGGCGTGTACACACCGCCATAGACATGGTGATAGGCACGGTTCCCGGACAGGGCATAGAGCACCGACGTCCATTGATAATGATCCCGATTGCCGCCAACGACATCGGTTTCGGGCAGCAGCACATAATATTTGACGTCCAGGAGCCGCAGCACCGACTGCGCGCGTTCCAGCGCCGCGCCGACGAGCAGGAAGTCATGCCGTTCGTCGCGCAGATGGCCGCTCTCGGTCGCGCCGTGAAACGCCATTGCCCTGCTCTTGACCCAATCCAATATGCTCGGCAGCTCCGCGCGCGCTTCCGCGACATCATAGCTTTCAAGGTTCCGCCAACCCTCGTTCAGCGCTTCCCACATATCCTGGGTGAGCGCGGTGCGGACCGACTTGCCATTGGCGCGGGCACGGCTGAGGCAGGATCGGATGGACGCCGGATTGTCGGCATCGAGCAGCAGACGCTCGACGACATCGGTTTCACGGATCACCGCCTCCGGCGCGAATAGATGCTGGCAGCCGGTGACGCGGATGATGGATTTCCACTCCTCGCGGTGATGGGCGCCGGGCAGGATAGCCATGCGCTGCCCCATACTGATGAGGCGGGCCGTCGATTCGGCGCGTTCGAGATAGCGCGCGAGCCAGAACAGGCTGTCGGCGGTGCGGCTCAGCACGGGCGCGCCCTCCCTTTCCCCGGTCCGCTCATATCTGCAGCACCCATGTGTCCTTGACGCCGCCGCCCTGGCTTGAATTGACCACGAGCGAGCCCTCGGTCAGCGCGACGCGCGTCAGGCCGCCCGGAACCAGTCGGATCTGGGTGCCGACGAGGCAGAAGGGGCGGAAATCAACGTGGCGCTGGACGATATCGGTCTGCCCCAGCGTTGGCGCGGTCGAAAGGTCGAGCGTGGGCTGGGCGATGAACTCGGCCGGATTGGCACGGATGCGCGCGGCATATTCAGCCACTTGATCCCTGGTCGATCGCGGGCCGATCAGCATGCCATAGCCGCCGGAGCCATGGACCTCCTTGGCGACGAGATCGTGCAGGTTTTCGAGCACATAAGCGCATTCGTCGGGCCGCGCGCAGTTCCATGTCGGGATGTTCTCAAGGATCGCCGCTTCCCCCAGATAGAAGCGGATCATATCCGGCAGATAGGTATAGATCGCCTTGTCGTCGGCCACGCCCGCACCCGGCGCCGAGCACAAGGTCACGCCGCCGCGTCGATAGGCATCGAATATACCCGGGATACCAAGCAGGCTGTCGGGCCGGAACACGAGCGGGTCGATGAAGTCATCGTCGATCCGGCGATAGATGACGTCGACGCGGCGCGGACCGTAGGTGGTCTTCATGTAAACCAGGCCGTCATCGGCATAGACGTCCGCCGGTTCCACCAACTCGACCCCCATCAGATCGGCTAGGAAGCTGTGCTCATAATAGGCGCTGTTCAGCGAACCGGGGGTCAGCACGACCACCACCGGGTCATTCTTGCATGCGGGCGGCGCGACTTCCTTCAGGCTGCGCAGCAGTTCATCGGGATAGTTATCGACCGGCGCGACCAACCCTTGGGCGAACAGGTCGGGGAACATGCGGGTCATGATCTCCCGATTTTCCAGCATGTAGGATACGCCCGAGGGGGTGCGGCAATTATCCTCCAGCACTTGGAAGCGGTCAGGCCCGGTCCGCACGATGTCCACGCCGACGATATGGCTGTAGACCCGGCCCGGTGGCGTGAAGCCCGCCATTTCCGGCTTGTAGGCCGAGTTGCGATAAACGATGTCCGCCGGCA
>DATJLC010000304.1:0-6750 GCA_035490755.1 Sphingobium sp. | reverse complement strand
CACCGAGAGGCCGCGATTGGCAAGCGCCCGGCACAGCCCCGCGACCAGCACCGACTTGCCGACATCGGAACCGGTGCCCTGCAGCATCAATGCGGCCATGCGGCGCCTCTGGAGAAATGGTTCATCCGTTTGTCCCTAGGCGCAGCGGCCCATCAAGGCCAGTCAGGTCACGAGCGCTTGCAAGGTGGCGATGCGGTCCGCCTCGGCCGCCGGTTTGTCGAAGCGGATGCGCTTGATCCGGGGGAAGCGCATGGCAAGGCCGGACTTGTGGCGCTTGCTCAGATGAATGGAGTCGAAGGCAACCTCCAGCACCAGCGACTTTTCCACCTCGCACACCGGGCCGAAACGCTGGAGCGTATGCTGCCGCACGAAACGGTCGAGCCATTTCAGTTCCTCGTCCGAAAAGCCGGAATAGGCCTTGCCGACGGGCAGCAACTCGCCCGCATCGGTCCAGCAGCCGAAGGTATAGTCGGAATAGAAGGAGGCGCGGCGGCCATTGCCGCGCTGGGCGTACATCATCACGCAGTCGGCGGTCAGCGGATCGCGCTTCCACTTGTACCAGAGGCCGGTCCGGCGCCCGCCGACATAGGGGCTGTCGCGCCGCTTCAGCATGACGCCCTCGATCGCCGCGTCGCGGGCATTGTCGCGCATCACCGAAAGCGTATCGAAATCGGCGACTTCGATGATCCGCGACAGGTCGAAGCGGTCCGGCGGGAGCGCCGCCGCCACGCTCTCCAGCACTGCGCGCCGTTCGGTCCAGGGCAGGGGCCGCAGGTCGCGCCCGCCCGTCTCCATCACGTCATAGAGTCGGACGAAGGGCGGATAGTCGGTCATCATGCGTCTTGTGACGGTCTTGCGGCCAAGGCGTTGCTGCAGGGCGTTGAAGGAGGCCGCCTCGCCGGCCTGCGCCTCGCCCCGCACCATCAGCTCGCCATCGACGACGCCGATATGGTCGAACGCCTCGATGATTTCCGGAAAGGCGCGGGAAATCTCGTCGCCGCCCCGGCTGAACAGCCGCCGTTCGGAGGGCGTGCCGACGATCTGCACACGAATGCCGTCCCATTTCCATTCGGCGGCGAAGTCATTGAGCGAGACGGCGCCGTCCTCCAGTGGATGGGCCAGCATGAACGGGCGGAACCAGGCGGTGGCGGACAGGTCAGGCCGCTCGCCGGCGCCCTCCGCCCAGGCGAAGAGCGCGGCATAGGGCGGGGGCAAGGCGTGCCACAGCTCGTCCACCGCCTCGACCGCGACCCCGAAGGCCTCGGCAAAGGCGACCTTGGCGAGACGGGTGGACACGCCCACGCGCATGCCGCCGGTCGCGAGCTTCAGCAGGGCAAAGCGGCTTTCCGGCTCGATCCGGTCAAGCATCTCGCCCAGCACGCCGGGCGCCCGCGCGCGGTCGAGCGCCAGCAGCTTGTCGATGACGGTGCCAAGCGCCATGTCCTCGCCCGGCCCGCTGTCCGGCGCGTCAGGCCAGATCAGCGCCACGGTTTCCGCCGTGTCGCCGACATAGGCGCGGCTGAGCGCCACCAGCACGGGATCGACCCGCTGTTCCGCCATGGCGCGGATCTGGGCCGGCTTGACGGCGGGCAGGTTGATGGCATCGGTCAGCGCGGCCAGCGCCCAGCCCCGGTCGGGATCGGGCGTCACGCGCAGATAATCGGCGATCAGCGCGATCTTGGCATTGCGCGATCGCGTGTAGACGAGGGCGTCAATCAGCCGGGCAAAGGCGCGCATCGCTCGCTCACTCCTCAGCCCTCATCGTCGTCCTCTGCGTCATAGCCGGCGATGGCGAGCGCTTTGGCGCGCAGCTGCCGGGTCCCGCACCAGTGGACCAGCGCTTCCTCCGCGCCATGGGTCACCCAGGTTTCGGCGGGGCGGAGCGCGGAGATGGTGCCGGTCAGCTCGTCCCAATCGGCATGGTCGGAGATGACCAGAGGCAGCTCGACCTGCCGCGCCCGCGCCCGCTGGCGCACCCGCATCCAGCCCGATGCCATGGCGGTGATCGGATCGGGCAGGCGGCGGCTCCAGCGGTCGGTGAGCGCGGACGGCGGACAGAGGATGATCTGCCCCTTGAGCGCCTCGCGGTCCGTCTCGCCGACCAGCCGCAGCTCGCCGAGCGGCACGCCGAGGTCTTCGTAGAGGCGGCACATCCTCTCCAGCGCGCCGTGCAGAAAGATGGGCGCGGCATGGCCGGCGCGGCGCAGCTCCGCGATGACGCGCTGCGCCTTGCCTAGCGCATAGGCGCCGACCAGCACGCACCGCTCCGGATTCGCCGCGCGCGTGTTGAGGAGGCGCGCGATCTCCGTCTCGATCGGGGGATGGCGGAAGACCGGCAGACCAAAGGTCGCCTCGGTGACGAGGATGTCGCAGGGCACCGGCACGAACGGCGCGCAGGTGGGATCGGGCCGGGTCTTGTAGTCGCCGGTGACGACGACACGCTCGCCCGCATGTTCGAGCAGGATCTGCGCGGAGCCCAGCACATGGCCGGCCGGATGCAAGCTGATGGTGACGCCGCCGCGCACGATCGTCTCGCCATAGCGCATCGGCGCGCCCGCCATAGGCCCGTGGCGCAGGGCCATGATCGCCAGCGTTTCGGGCGTGGCGATAACCTCGCCATGGCCGCCGCGCGCGTGATCGGCATGGCCATGGGTGACGAGGGCATGGGCGCGCGGGACGGACGGGTCGATCCAGAGGCCGGCCGGCCGCACATGGATGCCCGTCCGGTCCGCCTCGATCCAGTGGGCGCCTGCCGTGCTCCGGAGAGTCATGCCCCGGAGATGGTCTCGCGGGGCAGAGCCGACAAGTGCTCCTGGGCTTACGCCCCCGGCTTGACCGACCCGGCGGTGATCAGCGGCAGATCTACGACGGTCACGATACCGGGCCGCGCCGCGACGACGGCGGGGATCGCGTTCACGGCCGGGTTGGCGGTCACCGCGTTGAACTCGTCCGGATCGGCGAGATGCTCGTAATTGATCCGCATGCTGACCCCCGGCATGCCGCGAATCTCGATGACATGGCCGTTGTGCACCGCCCAGTCGGGCTCGATCGCATCCCCCAGGCGCCAGATGGCCGAGGCCTCGGCGAACGGCTTGCCGGCGACGATACCCTGCCACAGGCTCTTCTGGCCGCAGACCATGCCCTTGTCGATCGTCATATAGCCGAGGTCGAGATCGCGGGTCGCCACGCCCGCCTCCCAGACGAAGCGCACCTCGTCGAGCTCGACGCCGAGCGACTGGGCGAGCGTTTCGACGACCTCCTGGAATACCTTCTGGCGCTCCATGGCGGCCTCGCGCATGCCCGGCGTGTCGGGGGGCGAACCGAACCCGAGAGCGCGCCAGGTTTCGGCCGACTGATATTCGGTGCAGTCCGCCGCCTCGTGCACGCCGATATAGCTGACCTCGCGCGAGGCGGCTGCGGCGGTCAGGGCCATGGCGCTGGCATGGCCGGGATTAATGCCCGAGCCGTAGATGGTGGCGCCGCCGCGCTCCGCCGCTTCCTGGAGGCGCTGCTGCTCGCCCGGGGCATAGCAGCTGCCGGTGATGAAGTTGGAGGTTGCGATGACGTTGATGCCCGATTCGAGCAGGCGGACCATATGGTCGACGTTCCAGAGAAGCGGCATGTAGACGACGACGTCCGGCTTCAGGGCGACGATCGCCTCCACATCATTGGTGGCGGCGATGCCGAGCGGGGGCAGGTTGCACAATTCGCCCAGATCCTTGCCGACCTTGTCGGGGCTCCAGGCATAGGCGCCGACCAGCTCCAGGTCAGGGTTCGCCAATATGCCCCGCACGGCGGCGCGCGCCACCGGGCCGGTCGTCCACTGCACAACGCGAATCGTCATATCCCTCTCCTCGATGTTTCCTTTGACCTTCTGTTGGCAGGGATGATGCATTGCCGCCAAGCGCTATTCGCATCGCCGGGGCGTGATCTGGCGGGTCCAGTTCCCAAAGTTTACGTAAACATGGGGGGTCGGGCCTTGCGTCGGGCGGACGATGATATATGATGCATTATCTTATATTCCCGCTAGACGAAGAGTTGCATGACACACCAGCCCCTCGCCGGTCGCCGCGTGATCGAGCTCGGCACCATGATCGCCGCGCCGTTCGCCACCCATATCCTCTCGCAGTTCGGCGCCGAGGTCATCAAGGTCGAGCCGCCGACGGGCGACACGACCCGCGCCCTGGTGCGGGGCGGGCCGAGCGGCACTTTCCTTGCCTATAATCACAGCAAGAAGGGCTTTTGCGTCGACCTCAACCAGCCCGAGGGGCTCGACGCCTTCATGAAGCTGGTCGCGACGGCCGATGTCGTCATCCACAATCTGGCGCCGGCCACGGCCCGCAAGCTGGGCATCACCGCCGAAGACTGCGCGGCAGTAAACCCCGAGCTCATCTACTGCCATGTGCGCGGCTATGCCGCCGGGCCGCAGCATGACGACCTCGCCACCAACCCCGTCGCGGAAGCGGCGACCGGCGTGATGGACGACCACCGGATCAACGGCCGGCCGAGCCGCCTTGGCCCCTCTTATCATGACCAGTTCGCCGGCGCCTATGCCGTCATCCGCATCCTGGCGACGCTGATGAACCCCGCGCCGACGGCCGCCGAGCGGAAGATCGAGATCGGCCTTTACGAGACCGGCCTCCACGTCGCCGCGCGTGACCTCGCCGGCGTGCAGCTCAAGATGCAGCTCCTCGGCCGCCCGGAAAAGGAAGGCGGCGGCGAGTTCAGCATGCCGGGCTATGGCGCCTATCAGGCGAATGACGGGCGCTGGGTCTATCTGCTGTGCCTCACCGATGCCCATTGGCAAAAGCTGTCGCGAGCGCTGTCCATGCCCGAGGCGGACGAGCCCGAGCTCGCCAAGCTGCGCGAGCGCAAGAAGCAGCGCGAGCGGGTCGAGGCCGCCGTGCGCGCGGCGGTCGGCGCGCTGAGCTTCGACGAGGCCGCCCAGCGGCTGCGGGCAGCGGGCGTCGGCTTTACCGAGGTGCTGCCGGTGGAGCGCGTGCTTGACGCGCCTCAGGCGCATCAGCCGGGCAAGCTGCGCAATGTCAGCTTCCGCAATCTGGATTTTGAAATTCCCGAATTTCCCGGCCAGAGCGAAAGCACGCCCAACCTGCCGCCCCCACAGATAGGCGAGCATAGCGTCGAAATCCTGCGCTCGCTGGGCTTTGGCGAGGCCGAATGCGCCGCGCTCCTGGAAAAGGGCGCCGTTGCCGTCGGCGGTGAGGACGCCTTCGCCTGGGCGCCGGTGCGGCAGAACGGCTGAGCGGCGCGCCCTTCCGTTTAGGCCGGACAGGCGGTACGCATCTTGCACGAACGGGGAAGGTCCAGTGCATATGCAGTATAAGACCAAGGAAGAGCACGTCGCCGATTTCCTGCGGGAAGGCATTATCGCCGGGCGCTTTCCGCGCGGCACCCGCCTCAAGCAACAGGAAATCGCGACGCTCCTCCAGACCAGCATCACGCCGGTGCGCGAGGCGCTGAAGCTGCTCGAGGCCGAGGGCTATATCGTCGGCGATTCCTATCGCGGCGCCACAGTCGCGCCGTTCGACATCACCGCGACCAACGAGATGCTGAGCCTCCGAATCCTGCTGGAAACCCAGCTGGTCCGAGGCGCGGTCGAGCAGGCGAGCGCGGCGGATATCGAGGACCTGCGGATGCTGGCCGCCGAGTTCGAGCGCGCCTTTACGGCCGGCGAGAACGAAGCGGCGCGGGCGGCCAACTATCGCCTGCACCACCGCATGTTCGAAATCGCGAAGATGCCGCAGACGCTCCATTTCGTGCAGATCCTGTGGGCGCGCTATCCCTTTGACCTCATCAACAAGCTGAGCGGGCGCGTGAGCCGCGCCGCCGACGAGCATGAGGAACTGCTGCAGGCGTTCATCGCCGCGGACGCCGGCGCCGCCATGCTGGCGACGCGCCGGCATATCGAATCGGGCTGGCTGGAATTGCAGCAGGCCGTGAATGCATCGCAGCCTGGGCAGTTCGCCGGGGCGGCTGCGGGCAAGACAAGTCTCGACAATGAATCGGAAGGTGCAGATCTATGAAAAAGACCCTTTTCCTCGTCATGGACATGATGAACGACCTCGTCGCCGAGGACGGTTTCAGCGCCAAGGGCTATGGCGTGCAGGTCAAGGAACGCAATGTCCTTGAAAATACCGCCAAGGCGATCGCCGCCGCGCGCAAGGCTGGCGTCAAGGTCGGCTATGTCCGCGTCGGCTTCTCGTCCGACTATCGCGAATGCCCGCCCGCCTCGCCGATCTTTTCCGGCGCGCGCAACAACAAGATCTTCCAGCTCGGCACCTGGGGCACGGAAGTGCATCCGGCGCTCGCCCCCCAGGAAGGTGATTTCGACATCGTCAAGCACCGTGTCAGCCCCTTTTACGGCACCGCGCTGGAGCCGATCCTGCGCGCCAATGGCATCGAGCGGCTGGTGCTGTGCGGCGTTTCGACCAATGGCGTCGTCCATTCGGGCGCGCGCGACGGGCATGACCGCGACTATGAGATCGTGATCCTGGAAGATTGCTGCGCCGGCGTGACCGCAGACGAGCACATGCACGCCATCGCGTGCCTGGGCCGCTATGCCAGCATCGTCAGCAGCAGCGAGTTCGATTTCGCGAGCTGAATGGCGGAGCGCGGTGGTTTGTGCCGCCGCGCGATAATCAGGCCATAATCCTCCCCGGCGCGGGGAGGTGCCCCGAAGGGCCGTACCTGCAGGACGCCACCGAGGACACGATCCGCAACTTCTGCAAC
>DATJLC010000303.1:0-11549 GCA_035490755.1 Sphingobium sp. | reverse complement strand
ATTTCAAGGCTCTCGGTTGGGGCGCCGCGATCGGGATCGACTCCGATCCGGTCGCCGCGGAGCGCGCGCGCGCGTTGGGCCGCGATGTCCGGCACGGCGGCGCGGAGCGCCTCCCCGTCGCCGACGGCACGGTCGATGCGGTGTTCATGCACCATCTGCTTGAACATGTGCAAAGACCGGCGGACATCATCGAACAGGCGCGCCGGGTGCTGAAGCCCGGCGGCCGGATCGTCATCACCACGCCCAATGCCGAAAGTGTCGGCGTTCACAGGCACAAGGAGATGTGGCGCGGGTTCGAGGCGCCGAGGCACCTGCAGATCTTCACATTGGCGGCTTTGGGAAATTTGCTGGCCGCCGGTGGTTTTGTCGTGACGACTGCCCGTACGTCCGCGCGTGCGCGGCCTTTCATGGACGCGGCCAGCCTGTCGGTGGCTTCGGCCCACGGCGATGGCGCAAGCCGGCCACGTGGCTTCTGGGGGCAACTCCGGAAGATATTGGCCGATGATGGCAAGGTGTTGTCCACCGAACGCCAGATCCGTCGTGGGGAGAATGTGGGGGAGGAACTGTTCGTCGTGGCGGAAAAAGCCATAGGGAGTTGATTAGCTGACGATCAGCGCATATTGCCCGCATCATTCGTGCCGTCGCCCGCCAGGGTGGTGAAACGGCAAATCCAGGAAATGGTAACAATGGCATCCCGCGCCGATCAACTGGCCTCCAATCTCAGCCTCGCCAAGTTCAGCCAGGCGACCGAGCTCAAGAAGCGCCTCTGGTTCACCATCGGCGCGCTGATCGTTTTCCGCCTGCTCAGCTTCGTGCCGTTGCCCGGCGTCGACCCCACGATCCTGGCGGCGCTGTATGAGAACACGCGGGGCGGCGTTCTCGACATCTTCAACACCTTCTCCGGTGGCTCGCTGGAGCGCATGAGCCTGATCGCGCTCGGCGTGATGCCCTATATCACCGCGTCCATCGTGGTGCAGCTCGCCGCCTCGCTCTCGCCCAGGCTCGCGGCGATCAAGAAGGAGGGGGAGAGCGGCCGCAAGAAGCTCAATCAGTACACCCGCTATGGCACCGTCGGCCTCACCGCCGTCCAGGGCTATTTCATCGCGGTGGGGCTGGAGAGCTATGGCGCGCAATCGGGCCTGCAGGCGGTGGTCGATCCGGGCATGCTGTTCCGGGTGGCCGCTGTCGTCTCGCTGATCGGCGGCACCATGTTCCTGATGTGGCTGGGCGAGCAGATCACCAGCCGGGGCATTGGCAATGGCGTCTCGCTCATCATCATGGCCGGCATCGTCGCGCAATTGCCGGTGACGCTCGGCAATCTGTTCCAGTCCGGCCGCGAGGGCTCGATTTCGGGCCTGCTGATCTTCGGCGTGCTGATCATTGCCATGGCCCTCGTCACCTTCATCTGCTTCATGGAGCGGGCGCAGCGACGGGTGCTGATCCAGTATCCGAAACGGCAGACGCGCCAGGGCCTGATGCAGGCCGACCGCAGCCACCTGCCGCTCAAGGTGAACACCGCGGGCGTCATTCCGCCGATCTTCGCCTCATCGCTCCTGCTGATGCCGCTCACCATCACCCAGTTCGCCGGCAATCAGACGGCGGGCGAAAGCGGCTTTGGCGACTTCGTGCTGGGCCTCAACCAGTATCTGGCGCACGGCAGCCCGGTCTACATGGCGCTCTATGGCTTCGGTATCCTGTTCTTCTGCTTCTTTTACACGGCCGTTGTGTTCAATCCGGAAGAAACGGCCGACAATCTGAAGCGCAACGGCGGTTTCATCCCGGGCATCCGGCCTGGCAAGAATACCGAGAGCTATCTCGACTATGTGCTCACCCGCATCACGGTGATCGGCGCGGCCTATCTGGCACTGATCTGTCTCATACCCGAATTTCTGATCGCGCGTGCAGGGATTCCCTTCTATCTAGGCGGCACCAGTCTGCTGATCGTCGTCAATGTGACGGTGGACACCGTGACTCAGATCCAGAGCCATTTGATCGCGCATCAATATGGCGACCTCATCAAAAAGGCCCGGCTCAAGGGCCGCATACGTTAAGCCCAGCGGGCACAGGGGACGAAGAAGCCAATGAACATCATTCTGCTGGGGCCTCCGGGGGCAGGCAAGGGCACCCAGGCGCAGCGCCTGGTCACTGATCGCGGCATGGTGCAGCTGTCGACCGGCGACATGCTGCGCGCGGCGGTGAAGGCGGGCACACCGACCGGCCTCAAGGCCAAGGCCGTGATGGAAGCGGGTGAGCTGGTCTCGGACGAGATCGTCTCCGGCATCATTGGCGAGGCGCTCGATGCGCTGTCGCCGGACACCGGCGTCATTTTCGACGGCTATCCGCGCACGGCGCCGCAGGCCGCCTCGCTCGACACGCTGCTGGCCGAGCGGGACCGCGCCCTCGACCATGTGATCGAGCTTGCCGTCGACGAGGACGCGCTGGTCGACCGCATCACGGGCCGCTTCACCTGCGGCCAGTGTGGCGAGGGCTACCACGACCGCTACAAGCAGCCGGCAAAGGCTGGCGTGTGCGACAAATGCGGATCGAGCGAGTTCAAGCGTCGGCCTGACGACAATGAAGAGACCGTGCGCACCCGCATGGCGGAATATCGCGCCAAGACCGCGCCGATCCTGCCGATTTACGAAGCGCGCGGGATCGTCAGCAAGGTCGACGGCATGGCCGACATCGCCGAGGTAACGGACGCGATCGAGGCCATTCTCGACCGTTGACCAGGCTGGAACGGAGCGGGCACGTCGCCTCGCAACGGTTCAAACTGCAAGACTTTTTTACGGCAAAGCTGATAAACTCGCCCTCGCAACGGCGCCCCGAATCTGTGGCGGTGCCGTGCGGTTGAGAGGGGGATAGGGCGATGGCCGTGCAGGATCATGTCAATCTGGAACAGTTCATGGAAGGGGTACGCCGCCGCAACCCCGGCCAGACCGAGTTCATCCAGGCCGTCCAGGAAGTGTCCGAGGACATCTTCCCGTTCATCGAGGACAAGGAAGAATATCACGAATATCAGATCCTGCGCCGCATCGCGGAGCCGGACCGGATCGTATCCTTCCGCGTCTGCTGGGAGGACGACAAGGGCAATATCCGCGTCAATCGCGGCTGGCGGGTGCAGAACAACAACGCCATCGGCCCCTATAAGGGTGGCATCCGCTTTCATCCGTCCGTGACCGAGAGCGTGCTGAAGTTCCTCGCTTTCGAGCAGACCTTCAAGAACGCGCTGACCGGCCTGCCGATGGGCGGCGGCAAGGGCGGCGCGAATTTCAACCCCAAGGGCAAGAGCGACCATGAGGTCATGCGCTTCTGCCAGAGCTTCATGACCGAGCTTTATCGCCATGTCGGTGCGGACGTGGACGTGCCCGCCGGCGACATCGGCGTCGGCTCGCGCGAGATCGGATATATGTTCGGCCAGTACAAGCGGATTACCAACCAGTTCACCGGCGTGCTGACCGGCAAGGGCCTGGAATATGGCGGCTCGCTGATCCGGACCGAGGCGACCGGCTATGGCGCGGTCCATTTCCTCCTCAATATGCTGAAGGCGCAGGGGCAGGACCTGGTAGGCAAGCGGGCCGTGATCTCAGGATCCGGCAATGTCGCTACCCATGCGGCCGAGAAGGTCGTGCAGCTGGGCGGGACGGTGCTGACCCTGTCCGACAGCCAGGGCTTCATCCATGATCCCGACGGCATCACCCAGGAGAAGATCGATTGGGTGAAGGCGCACAAGACCAGGCGGCGCGGTCGCATCAGCGAATATGTCGAGGCGTTCAGCAACGCGACCTTTCACGAGGGCAAGACGCCCTGGGGCGTGCCGTGCGACGTGGCACTGCCCTGCGCCACCCAGAACGAGCTTCTGGGCGAGGATGCCCGCATGCTGGTCGCCAATGGCTGCATGGCGGTGGCGGAGGGCGCCAACATGCCGACCGACCTGGCGGGCGTCCATATCTTCAAGGCGGCGCGCATCCTGTTCGCGCCGGGCAAGGCAGCCAATGCCGGCGGCGTCGCCGTCTCCGGCCTCGAAATGAGCCAGAACAGCGAGCGGCGATACTGGAAAGAGGCGGAGCTGCAACAGCTGCTGGTCGACATCATGGAAGGCATCCACGACAGCTGCATCCGCTATGGCCGGCAGCCGGACGGCCATGTCGATTATGTGAAAGGCGCGAATATCGCCGGCTTCAAGAAGGTCGCGGACGCCATGCTCGCCTTCGGCGTGGTGTGATCCGGCAGGTTTCTGATTTTACGATAGTCTGCCCAGATCAGGTTGAAGCCAGGAATGTGCTCCTGCGAAAGCAGGAGCCCAGGACAGGGCGTGCCGAATAACTTTGGGCTCCTGCTTCCGCAGGAGCACCATTCCCTTCCCCCGGGATACATGCCACAAAGGGCTGGCCTTGTCCCATGACGGCACAGCCTCCCCTTAACCATTTATTGACCTTTTCGAGAGGTTAACACGCCGATAACCACGACTGTCATGAGAAGACAGCTCGTTCAGCACTCCGATGGCGCGCGCCATCCCTTTCGCCGGTCGCTGCCGCACCATGTGACGAGCGAGGCGCCGCCGCTGCGTCCGGCGCCCGAGACCGACGATGACTGGAAGCTGTTCGCGCTGAGCTTCACCGCCTTCTTCACGGTGTTCTACAGCTTCATCTTCTGAGTTGTGAACGGTCAGGGCTGAGTCGCGCGCTCGGCTCGCTCATGGTCCTCGCAGGCGCGGTGAAGCCGGAAGGCAAGCATTGCCGAGACGACGCACATAGCGCTGACGAGCAGCAAGGCCTGCCGATTCGAGAGGCCCGCGCCCATGGCAGCGATGATGACGAGGGCGCCTGCCACCATCGCGCCGGAATTGACCACATTATTGGCCGCCACCGTGCGCGCCGTCTGGTCCTTGCTGACGGTCGTCGTCAGGAAGGCGTAGAGCGGCACCACGAACATGCCGCCGAACACGGCGATGCCGAACAGGGCGAGGAGGACGCGCCAGCTATACGGCTGGGCGAGGAACGCGCTGACATCATAGAGCGTGCCCGCCGGCGCGGCCTTCCAGCCCATGGTGACATATTCGAAAAACCAGACGAAGCCCGCCATGATGAGTACGGAGACGGGCGAGTATCGCGCCGAAACCTGCCCCTTCAGCAGCCGGTTGATCGCCACCGACCCAACCGCGACGCCGATCGAGAAGATCGCGAGAAAGAGGCTGGCCACCTCCTTGCTGGCGGTGAAGTCATTCTTCACCATCGGCGGGAAAATGACGATCAGCACGGTCGCCACCATCCAGAAGAAGCTGATCGACATGATCGCCAGGAACAGGCGCGGAATGTGCATCGTGCTGCCGATCAGCCGCCAGGAGGAACGAAGCACGTTGAAGTCGATGTCGATCGGTGGCCCCAGCCTTGGCGCCGGCGGCACCAACCGGCCCGACAGCATGCCGATGACCGCGACGATCAGCACGCCCGCAGCGGCCATATGCGGCGTCATCCATCCGGCGGCGATCGTGCCGCCCAGGATCGCCACATAGGTGCCCGCCTCGATCAGGCCGGTGCCGCCCAGCACCTCGTGCGGGCGCAGATGCTGCGGCAGGATCGCATATTTGATGGGGCCAAAGAAGGTCGAGTGAATGCCCATCGCGAGCACCGCCACAAGCATCAGGCCGACGCCCAGGGTCGGATATTGCTCGCACAGCATGAGCCCGCCCGCGCCCACCGCCATGATCAGGATCTCCGCAATCTTCACCAGGCGGATGATTCGCGCCTTGTCCATATTGTCGGCTAGCTGGCCGGACAGCGCCGACAACAGGAAGAAGGGCAGGACGAACAGGCCGGTGGCCATCGCGTTGAAATTGGATTCCTGCTGCGGGTCGCGATAGACGGCGTAGGTCGCGAACAGCACCATCGACGTCTTGAACAGGTTGTCGTTGAACGCGCCCAGGAACTGGGTGACGAACAGCGGCAGGAACCGGCGATGGCCGAGAAGCCGCAGGGAAGCCTGCATGGAGATTGTATCTCATCTGTGACCGGGCGGAACCTGTGCCGTCCGGCGCCGCTTCTAGCGTGTAGCATCGCGTCGGAAAAGGCGGAAACGGCGCCCGCGCCGTAACGATTGAGAGGCCTCTCTTGTATGCGGATAGCCTCTGTGGCACGTCCCGTCCGTGCTTATTCTGCCGAACATATTGACCCTGTCCCGCATTTTGGCGGTGCCGCTGCTGGTGGCGCTGCTGTGGCCGGCCGAGCAGGGGCGGGAATGGCCGATCGGCTATTTGCTGGCCTTCGCACTTTATTGCCTGATGGGCGTGACCGATTATTTCGACGGCTATCTGGCCCGTGCGCAGGGCGCGGTGTCGCGGGTCGGCGCCTTTCTGGATCCGATCGCGGACAAGATCATGGTGGGCGCGGTCATCCTGATGCTCTGCGCCACGCGCGACATAGCGGGCGTTCACATCATCGCCGCCCTCATCATCCTGCTGCGGGAGATCATGGTGTCGGGCCTGCGCGAATTCCTGGCGGGGCTGCGCGTGTCGGTG
This sequence comes from Sphingobium sp., assembly GCA_035490755.1. Lineage (GTDB taxonomy): Bacteria > Pseudomonadota > Alphaproteobacteria > Sphingomonadales > Sphingomonadaceae > Sphingobium. The sequence continues at coordinate 5,032 of DATJLC010000303.1, read as the reverse complement.
CCGGTCTCGCGCCTCGCCAAATGGAAGACGACCTTCCAGCTCGTGGCGCTGGGCGCGCTGATCCTGAGCGGCGGCGTGCCGGACTGGGCGATCGTCCATCTGGTCGGCTATGTGACGCTCTGGCTGGCGGCGATCCTGACGCTGGTCACGGGCTGGGATTATCTGCGCGTCGGCCTGCCGCACATGGATCGCTGACAATGCCGGCCGAGCTGCGCCTGCTCTATTTCGCCTGGGTCCGCGACAAGGCGGGGACAGGCGAGGAGCGCATCGCGCATCCGGGTGTCGACTGCACCATCGCCATGCTGCTCGACCGGCTGGCGGCGGCGAGCGCGCCCCATGCCACCGCCTTCGCCGACCGCAAGCGCCTGCGCGCCGCGCTCGACCAAGCCTATGTGGCGCTCGACGCCCCAATCGGGGAGGCTGTGGAGCTGGCGATCTTTCCGCCGGTGACGGGCGGGTGATCCGCGTCTCGGTCCAGGCCGAGGATTTCGATCCCGGCGCCGAACTGGCCGTGCTCGAACGGCTCGGCGGCGGCGGCGTGGCGAGCTTCACGGGGATCGTGCGGGCGGACGGCGGGCTCGGCGCGCTTCATCTCGACCATTATCCGGCGATGACGAAAGGCCAGATGGAGCGGATCGCGGCAGAGGCGGCGGCGCGTTGGCCGCTGCTTGGCCTCACCGTCATCCACCGCTTCGGCACGCTGCCCGTCGGCGCGCGCATCGTGTTCGTCGGCACCGCCTCGGCGAGCCGCGTGCCCGCGCTGGAGGCCTGCGCCTTCCTCATCGACTGGCTGAAGGTATCGGCGCCCTTCTGGAAGCGCGAAATCCACGCCGACGGCACCGGCGAATGGGTCGAGGCCAGGCACGAGGACGATGCCCGCGCGGCGGGGTGGAAATCGGAATAAATCCTCCCCGGCACGGGGAGGTGGCGCGCGCCAAGCGCGTGACGGAGGGGGCGAGCGCGAGCTTGCGCTCTAACCCCTCACGCCGCGTCGGCGTCCAGCGAATAGCCGGCGGAGCGCACCGTGCGGATGATGTCGGGCCGGCCGTCAATGTTGATCGCCTTGCGCAGGCGGCGGATGTGGACATCGACGGTGCGCAATTCGATGTCGCTGTCATGGCCCCAGATGCTGTCGAGCAGCCGCTCGCGCGAGAAGACCCAGCCGGGATGCTCGAGGAAATGACGCAGCAGCCTGAACTCGGTAGGGCCGAGCTGGACCGAATGGCCCGCGCGCCGGACCTTGTGGCCGACCGTGTCCATTTCGATGTCGGCGAAGCTGAGCACCTCGCCCGCCAGAGCGGGGCGCACCCGCCGCAGCACCGCGTTCACCCGCGCGATCAGCTCGCGGGGGGAAAAGGGCTTGGTGACATAGTCGTCGGCGCCCGTCTCCAGGCCGCGCACGCGATCTTCCTCCTCCGCGCGCGCGGTCAGCATGATGATGGGCACGTTCGCCGTTTCCGGCATGCGCCTCAGGCGGCGGCACACTTCGATGCCGGAGAGATTTTCCACCATCCAGTCGAGCAGGACAATGTCGGGCGTCTTTTCCTGCGCCAGGATCAGCGCCTCCTCGCCGTCGGGCGTATGGGTGACGGCGAAATCCTCACGGCTGAAGTGCCAGACGAGCAATTCCGCAAGCGCGGCGTCGTCCTCGACCAGCAGCAATCCCGCACGGGCCATGATGCTCACTGGTCCTGCGGCTGAAGCATGTCCGGCCCGCGCACGCGTTCCGGGGGATGCTGGCCGGTTGCGGCATAATAGACCATCTCCGCGACATTGGTCGCATGGTCGCCCACCCGTTCCAGATTCTTGGCGATGAACAGAACGTGCGCGCTTTCCGAAATGGTCCTGGGATTTTCCATCATGAACGTGACCATGGTGCGGAACACGCTGTTGTAGAAATCATCGACGGCGCGGTCCTGGTCGATGACGGCCAGCGCCTTGTTGGCGTCGCGCGCGGCAAAGGCGTCGAGCGCATCCTTCACCATCTCCCGCACGGTCTGGCCCATGGACGGCAGCAGCGCGAGCGGCTCTTCCCCGGCAAGATGGCTCATCAGCGGCACGCGCTTGGCGATGTTCTTGGCATAGTCGCCGATCCGCTCGACCACGCCCGCGATCTTGAGCGCGGCGATGATGGCCCTGAGGTCGTCGGCCATTGGCGCGCGCAGGGCAATCGTCTGGACCACCAGCTTTTCCAGCCGCGACTCCAGCTCGTCGATCAGCTTGTCATTGCCGACCACCCGTTGCGCCAGATCGAGGTCACGCCGCCGCAGGGCGGTCATGGCGTCGGCAACCGCTGCCTCCGCGCGGCCGCCCATTTCGGCAACCAGTGCTCGCAGTTCGCCGATTTCCTGATCGAAAGCCTTGACGGTATGTTCGGTCATTGGATGTGCACTCCAAAGCTTTGCGGGACTGAAATCCCGCTGGCCGCTGATATGGTCCTCGGGTCCGCTCTTTCCCTGGCGATGCCCTTTATCATGGCATAGCGCGCCATGTGCCAGGGATGTTGCAGTTCCATGACAGCCCTTATGCTTTTGTCGGGGCATTTGGTCCATTGGCGACCGGCAGTACGACGCTGACCGTCGTGCCCTTGCCGGGAACGCTGTCGATCTGCAGGCGGCCGCGATGGCGCTCGACGATATGCTTGACGATGGCGAGGCCGAGGCCGGTGCCGCCGATCGCACGGCTTCTGCTGGAGTCGACGCGGTAGAAGCGCTCGGTGAGACGCGGCAGATGTTCCGGCGCGATGCCTTCCCCCTCGTCGGTCACGGACAGGCGAACCGTATTGGCGCTGTCGGCGCGGATACTGACGGTGACGGGCGTGCCCGGCCGGCCATATTTCATCGCATTGCTGACGAGATTGTGGAGGAGCTGGCTGAGCTGGGCCTCGTCGCCGCGCACCAATGCGTGATCCAGCCCGGGATCGAGCACCAGGTCCCGTCCGCGATCCTTGCCATTGTCTCGCACGACAACGGCCGTCTCGCTGACCAGATCCGCCAGGTCGACGATCTGGTCCGGCAGGCGGAACTTGTCCGCCTCGATCCGCGACAGCGAGATGAGGTCGTCGATCAGGCGCTGCATGCGCCGGGCCTCGCCCTCCATGATCGCCAGGAAACGCTCGCGCGTGGGCGGGTCTGATCCCGCGTCGCCGTCCTTCAGCGTTTCGATGAAGCCCAATATGCCGGCCAGCGGGGTGCGCAGTTCGTGGCTGGCATTGGCGACGAAATCCACCCGCATGCGCTCGGCCGCCTGGCGGGCGCTCTGGTCGGAGAGGAGGACGAGTTGGTGCTTGGCCGTGAGCGGCGCGATGCGTAGTTCCCAGCTCTGATCGGGCGCGCCGATGCCGACCAGTTCCAGGCGCACGGCCGCCGTGATCGGCCGGCCGCCGAACAGATATTCGGTCACGGCCGGATGCCGGATCGCGAGACGCACATCCTCGTCGATGACATGGCGGCCGAGCAGGTCGAGCGCGGCGCGGTTCGCCATGGCGATCCGTCCCGCCGCGACGATCAGCGCCGGGTCGGGCAGGGCGCCGATCAGGGATTGCAGGTCAGGCTGGCCGGAAGCCTTCGACGGCTGCGGCGGCCGATCCTCGAGGACGGGGCCGGATGCTTCCTCCCGCCGCCACATCGCGGCGAGCAGGCCGGACAGGCCGCAGACCAGCATGGCCGCCCAGCTATTCGACAAATAAAGGACCGTAACCGCGCCTGCGGCCACCGCGATCAGCGCCAGCGCAAGCGGGCGAGAGAGTCGCACCGACATGGCTAGCTGCCTAGATTATTTCGCGATCATCCGCGATGCATATTGTGCCAGCCTTCGACGAGCGGGACCAGCTCGTGAAACCCGCCGATCAGCGCGTCGGCGCCAAGCTCGGCCGGGTCGCCCGCGACATAGCCGAAGGACACGGCGACGCTCGGCACGCCGGCCGCTTTTGCCGCGAGGATATCGTTGTCGCTGTCGCCCACGAACAGCGTGCGCCCGCCGCCCGCCTGATCGATCATCGCGCGCAAGGGCGCCGGATCGGGCTTGAGCGCGCCCACGCTGTCGCCGCCGACGATCACCGCGAACCGGTCGCTCAGGCCCAACGCGTCCAGCACCAGCCGGGCGAGGCGTTCGAGCTTGTTGGTGCACACCGCCAGCCGCGCGCCGCGCCCCGCCAAAGCGTCCAGCGCCGCGATGACGCCGGGATAGGGGCGGCTCAGGACCGCGATATTGGCGGCATAATGTTCGATGAGGATCGGAAAGAGCCATGCCGCCAGGTCCGGCGTTGCCTCGCCCGTCGCGTCCAGCGCCCGCGCCAGCATCACCTTCGCGCCGCGCCCTACCATCCGGCGCACCTGCTCGACCGGCAGCGGCCCGCGCCCCACGGTGCCGAGTGCATGGTTGAGCGCCATGGCAAGGTCGCCGCTGGTATCGACAAGCGTGCCGTCGAGATCGAAGCCGATGAGATCGAAGGGGAGGGGCGAAGACATGGCACGCCCCATGGCGCGTCCGATATGGAACTGGCAAGGCAAACATGGCAAGGACGCCGGCGGCGTGCTTTCCAACAGCCGAGAGGACATACGCGTGACGAGCAGACCCATCGCCATCATCATCCTGGCCGCAGGGCAGGGCACGCGCATGAAATCCAGCCTCCACAAGGTGCTGCACCCCATTGCGGGGCGGCCGATGCTGCTGCACCTGCTGGCGACGACCGCAACGCTGGCGCCGGAGCGCAAGGTCGTCGTCGTCGGCGCGGGACGCGATCAGGTGGAGAAGGCCGTCCAGGGGCAGGACGTCGCCATCGTCGTGCAATCCGAACAGCTCGGCACAGGCCATGCGGTCGCGCAGGCGCGCGAGGCGCTGGCGGGTTTCGAGGGTGATGTCCTCATCCTCTATGGCGACGTGCCGCTGGTGCGGGCCGAGACGATGCAGGCGCTCATTGGCCGTCTGAATGCCGAGGACGCGCCCGCCTGCGTCGTGCTCGGATTCCGGCCGGACGATCCCGGCGCTTATGGCCGGATCATCGCCGATGGCAGCGTCATCGATCGCATGG
>DATJLC010000302.1:0-4985 GCA_035490755.1 Sphingobium sp. | reverse complement strand
CCGCAATGATGCCCGCCGCAGAGCCAGTTGAACTGGAATGTGTTGCCGCTGACCAGAGTATCCAGCGTGTCCCAGGGCGGTCCCCAGATGCCCATCCGGAACACAGCCTCGCCCTTGACGGTCCGGACCAGGTTCCAGTCCACGAAATTCTCCGTGGAATATTCATTCCACTCGCCCGAAAAAATATAGTCGGTAACTTGGAACGGAACGGCCGATTGCGCACTTGCCGTTACCGATAGAGCGCAAAGTGCGACGGTGGCTTTTAACAGGCGTTTCATCGTTCCCCTCGCGATTTTCCATCCATTTTGAAGATGGATAGGACGATAATCGCCCTCAAGGCAAGTTCGTTCCTTGGCGTTATGCCGTCAGGCCGCTATCCGCACTGCGCCCGATGAAGCAGAAACTGGTCCGCCAGCACCAGCGCCATCATCGCCTCAACGACGGGCACGCCCCTGATGCCAACGCAGGGATCGTGCCGCCCCTTGGTGACGATCTGGGTGGCCTTGCCCGCCCGGTCGATGGTGTCGACGGGGATCAGTATGGAGCTGGTCGGCTTGAACGCGACGCGCAGCCGCACCGGCTGGCCATTGGAAATGCCGCCCATGATGCCGCCGCCATGATTGGCGAGGATGCGCGGCGGGCCGTCCGGCGCGTCGCCGGGCCGGATCGGGTCGGCATTTTCCTCGCCGCGCGCCGCCGCAGCCGCAAAGCCGTCGCCGATCTCCACGCCCTTGACCGCGTTGATGCTCATGGCCGCGGCGGCCAGCTCGCTGTCGAGCTTGGCATAGAGCGGCGCGCCCCAGCCGGCGGGCACGCCGGTCGCCTCGCACTCGACAATGGCGCCGATCGAGGAGCCGCTCTTGCGCACCTCGTCGATCAGCTTCTCCCAGCGCGCGGCGGCGTCGGCGTCGGGGCAGAAGAAGGGGTTGTTGCCGATCTCGGCCGCGTCGAACCTGGCGGGGTCGATGGCATCGCCGCCGATCGCGCTGACCCAGCCGGTGATGGAAACGCCCGCGATGACCTTGCGCGCGATCGCGCCCGCGGCCACGCGGCTCGCCGTCTCGCGCGCCGATGATCGCCCGCCGCCGCGATAGTCGCGAAAACCGTATTTGGCGTCATAGACATGGTCGGCATGGCCGGGGCGATAGGCGCTCGCCACGTCGGAATAGTCCTTGGACCTTTGGTCCACATTTTCGATCATCAGGCTGATCGGGGTGCCGGTGGTCTTGCCCTCGAACACGCCGGAAAGGATGCGCACTTCATCGGGCTCGCGCCGCTGCGTCGTGAAGCGCGAGGCGCCGGGCCTGCGCCGGTCCAGATAGGGCTGGATGTCCGCCTCGCTGAGCGCAATGCCCGGCGGGCAGCCGTCCACCACCACGCCAATGGCGGGGCCATGGCTTTCTCCCCAGGTGGTGAAGCGGAAAACCCGTCCGAATGTGTTGAAGCTCAACGCCCGGTCCTAGCCTTCGAGCGACATGTCGGGCGCGTCTTCGGCCTTCATGCCGATGACATTATAGCCCGCATCGACATAATGGATCTCGCCCGTCACGCCCGACGAGAGGTCGGACAGCAGATAGAGGCCGGCCCCGCCGACATCCTCGATCGTCACATTGCGCTTGAGCGGGCTGTTATACTCGTTCCACTTGAGGATGTAGTTGAAGTCGCCGATGCCGCGTGCCGCCAGCGTCTGGATGGGGCCTGCCGAGATACCGTTGATGCGGATATTCTCCCGGCCGAGGTCGACCGCCAGATAGCGCACGCTCGTCTCCAGCGCGGCCTTGGCGACGCCCATGACGTTGTAATGCGGAATGACCTTTTCGGCGCCATAATAAGTGAGCGTCACGATCGAGCCCCCGTTTGGCATCATCTCCCGCGCCCGCTTGGCGACGGCGACCAGGCTGTAGGCCGAGATATTCATCGTCATCAGGAAATTGTCGAGCGTGGTGTCGTAGAAGCGGCCCCGTAGCTGACTCTTGTCCGAAAAGCCGATCGCATGGACCACGAAATCGAGGGTGGGCCAGCTTTGCTTCAGCGTATCGAAGGTCCGATCGAGGGCGGCCATGTCGGACACGTCGCAATCGATCAGCAGGTCCGATCCGACCTGCTCGGCCAGCGGGCGGACTCGCTTCTCCAGCGCCTCGCCCTGATAGGAAAAGGCAAGCTCGGCACCCTGGGCATGCAGGGCCTTCGCAATGCCCCATGCCAGCGACTTGTCGTTTGCGAGTCCCATGATCAGACCCCGCTTGCCGCTCATAAGCCCGCTCATTCCCCGACCGTCTCCTTATCCTGTCCGGCCGGCATGTCCTGGGCCGCACCATTCCCGCTGTCGGGAAATTCCGCCAGCGCCGCGTTGAGTTCGGCGCCAATTACCACGCCGAGCCCGATGATGAAGAAAAAAATGAGCGTGACCATCGCTCCGGCGAGCCCGCCATAGGTCAGGCTATAGTCGGTCAGGCTGGAGAGGACCAGCGGCAGCAGTAAGACAGTGCCGTACCACCACAGAGCGGTGACGGCGGCGCCCGGCCATTTCGGGAAGGCGCTGCTGCGATATCGGCTCGGCGCTATGGCGACGAAAAGATAATGGAGGCCGACGAACAGGATCACGGCCGGCAGCAGCCGGCTCGCCTGCACGAGCGTGATCGCCTCGTCCGCGAAGGGCAGCAGCTGGTGCAGCAGGGTCTCGGCGGCGGATATCATCACTTGCAGTGAAAAGGCGAAAAGGATCGCGAAGACGCAAACGAAGATGATGCCGATCGATCCCAGCCGATAATGCCAGAACGGGCGGGTTGCGCTGGTGCCATAAGCCCGCCGGACGATGTCGCGAATGGTTTCGATCAGGCTGCCCACGGTCCACAGGCCGACGACCGCGCCGAACCAGAGCAGATTGTCGGTCTGGGCGGTCAGGACATCGAAAATCGGCTTGCGCAGAACATCCGCGACATTGGCCGGCAGCGTGACCAGAAAGGCATTGACCGCCGCCAGCCCGCTGTCGCTCTGGCCGAAGATCCTGGCGATCGTCACCGCGACGATGAAGAAGGGGAACAGGGCGAGCAATGTCAGATAGGCGAGGTTGCCCGCATGGATGAAGCCGTCGGTATAGACGCCGACCACGACCCGCTTGGCGATCTCGACCGCATGCGCCCGGCTGAACCCCGTCCTTTCCACGGCCGGGGGAAAGCCCTCCTCCTTCAGGCGATGGCGCCGCGCTTCCGGTGACTGGGGTGACTGGTCCTGCACATCCGGGCCCTCATACGCCGAGCTGTGATCGCACCGCCCGGTTGTCCGTCCATCCCTCGACAAGGGTCCGGAACTGCTGGTCGTCGGTCGGCACGTCGATGACGAGCGTGACCAGCTGAACCCCGCGCGATCCGTCCTTGCGGGTAAAGCCCTTGTCCTTGAGGCGCAGCACCTGCCCGGCGCGCGCGGATGCGGGAATGCCCAGCATAACCGGCCCGTCGACCGTGGGCACCTTGATCTTGGCGCCGGCCACCGCTTCATTCAGCGTGATCGGCAGGTTCAGGCGCACGTCATCGCCGTCGCGCGTGAAGAAGGGGTGGCCGTCCACCTCCAGCGTGACGATGGCGTCACCCGTGCCGCCGGGGCCCGGCTCGCCCTTGCCGGCGACGCGCACCTGCATGCCGGTTTCGACGCCGGCGGGGAGCTTGAGGTCGATCGTCTTGCCGTCCTGCAGGGTGATCCGCTGTGGCGCGCGGGTCGCGGCATCGATGAAGCCGACGCGCAGGCGGTACTGCACGTTCGCGCCGCGCGGCGCGGCCTGCCCACGTCCGCCAAAGCCGCCAAAGCCGCCGCCCCTGCGACGACCGCCGCCGCCGAACAGCCCTTCGAATATGTCCCCGAAATCGCCGCCGCTGGTCTCGAACTCAAAGCCGCCCGGGCCGGCGCCCGCGCTCCTGTACCCGCCGCCGGGCGCCCCGCCAAAGCCGAAGGGATGGGTGGGGTTGCCGTCGCCGTCGATCTCGCCGCGATCGAACTGCGCCCTTCTGTCCTTGTCGGACAGCAGGTCATAGGCGCGTGTCACCTCCGCAAAGCGCTCGGCCGCCTTGGGATTGCCGGTATTGCGGTCGGGATGCAGCTCTTTTGCGAGCTTGCGATAGGCGGACTTGATCGCGGCTTCGTCAGCCGTTCGCGGTACGCCCAGCAGGGTATAGGGATCGGCCATGAACTTGTTTTGCTCCGTGGGGCACTCATCTGGCAACTCGCGGCCATGTTCGCAAGCCTCTCGCGCGTCTCGACAGCCCGCCGGGCCCTGTCTAGACTCCATCCTTATGCATGAAACCGATCCATTCGCCCTGTTCGACCACTGGTATGAGGAGGCACGGCAAAGCGAGCTTAACGACAGCAATGCGATGGCCCTGGCGACGGTCGATGCCGACGGGCGTCCATCCCTGCGCATGGTCCTTTTGAAGGGGTATGGGCCGCTTGGCTTCGTCTTCTACACCAATCTTGGCAGCCGCAAGGCCGGTGACATCGCGGTCAATCCTCATGTCGCCTTGATGTTTCACTGGAAATCGCTGCGCCGGCAGGTCCGGATCGAGGGCATGGTGTCGCGTGTCGACGATGCGGCGGCCGATGCCTATTTCGCGACGCGCAGCCGTGATTCACAGCTCGGCGCCTGGGCGTCGGACCAGTCACAGCCGCTGGACGATCGCAAGACTTTCCTGAACAGGTTCGAGGCGATGCGCGCGCGCTTTGAAGGCGGCGACGTGCCGCGTCCGCCGAACTGGTCGGGCTTTCGCGTCTCGCCGACACGCATCGAATTCTGGCAGGACCGGGAGTATCGGCTGCATGAACGTCTGCTGTTCACTCCGACCGGCGACGGCGACTGGCAATCCGGACTGCTCTATCCGTGACCGGGGTCCATGAGGCACATCTCGACGCGAACGGCGCGCTCAACAGCCGCGCGGCGCTCGCCAGCGTCGCCGTTGCTGTGTTCCTGTGCGTGCTCAAGGGCTATGCCTTGTGGC
>DATJLC010000301.1:0-1956 GCA_035490755.1 Sphingobium sp. | reverse complement strand
TTCTTCTTGGCCTGCTCGAACATATCGCGCACGCGGCTCGCGCCCACGCCGACGAACATCTCGACAAAGTCGGAGCCGGAAATGGTGAAAAAGGGCACGCCCGCCTCACCCGCGATCGCGCGCGCCAGCAGCGTCTTGCCGGTGCCGGGCGAGCCGACGAGCAACGCGCCCTTGGGGATCTTGCCGCCCAGTCGCGCGAACTTGCTCGGATCCTTCAAAAACTCGACGATTTCCTGCAGCTCCTCGCGCGCCTCGTCGATGCCAGCGACATCGTCAAAGGTGACGCGGCCCTGTTTTTCGGTCAGCAGCTTCGCCTTAGACTTGCCGAAGCCCATGGCGCCGGAGGCACCGCCGCCCTTCTGCATCTGGCGCAGCACGAAAAACGCGATGCCGAGGATCAGCACGAACGGCAGCGACTGATAAAGCAGGATCATCCAGAAGCTCGGTTGCTCCTCCTTTTCGCCGCTATATTTGACGCCATTTTCGTCAAGCAGGTTGGCAAGGCCCGGATCGGTCACGGGCACGGTGGAGAACTGCTGGTTGTTCTCCAGCGTGCCGGTGATGCGGTCGGGGGCTATCGCCACCTCCTTCACCGAACCGTTCTGGACCTTCTGCCGGAAATCGGAATAGGCGATGGCGGTGCCGGCCTGCGGCGCGGTTCGGCTGTCGAACATCGTCACGAACAGCAGAAGGGCCAGGATCACGCCAGCCCATATCAGCGCACTCTTGACCCAGGGATTGATCTGCGGGTCCTTATCGTCGTTCATGCTCACTCACTTTCACGCCCAAGATAGGGCGATACGTGCAAATCGCAATGGTCAGCTGGCGCGCCGGGGCGGCGCCCTGCGCACCGTCCACTGCACGCCGCCGGTCGCGACACATGCACCGATGCTCACGCGTCTACCACGACAAAGCTGAATAATTGCCTGATCAATCCGCTCGCCACGCGGTTCGGGCGCATCGGGCGCCATCATTCCTATCATATGCGCCAGAAGCCGCCGCAACAATTCCCGTGGCAAGTCAGTGGTCGCGAGAATCAGGGCATCCGCCTCTTGCGTAACGAACCGGGCATAAAGTTCGCCCACCATCCAGCCGAGCGCCTCCTCTGCGTCGGCAAGGGCGCCGGCGCTGCGGGCGGCAGCGACGGGATCAAGCCACTCTGCATCGGCCAGATGCCCGCGCAGCCGGGCCCGATCGAACCGGCTGTCCGTATTGCTGGGGTCGGCGGCATGGGGAATGCCGGCAGCGCGAACATGCGCCAAAAGTTCCGCCTTGCGCACGCCCAACAGGGGCCGCAGCAAACGCCCACGGCGCGCGCGAACGCCCGCCAACCCCGCGACACCGGAGCCCCGATTGAGCCGCATGACCAGTGTTTCCAGCTGGTCATCGGCATGATGGGCGGTCAGCAGCCAGTCCAGACCGCGCCCTGTCATCCAAGCGTCCAGCAGTTCATAGCGCGCCGCCCGGGCTTCAGCCTGGAGGGATCCCTGAATGGGAATGGCCGGACGCAGTACCACGTGCGGGATGGCGCGCCCGGCGCAGAAGTCGCCCACCATGGCAGCCTCATCCGCCGATTCCGCGCGCAAACCGTGATCCACGGTGGCGGCCTCCACCCGGCCAGGATGAACCAGCGCCATCAGATCGAGCAGAGACATGCTGTCCGGTCCGCCTGACACCGCCACTCCGAAGCGCGCCGCGGAAGCAGCCGATTGCCCGATCAACGCCTCGATCGCCTCGGCAAGGCGCTGCTTCAGCGCGTCAGACACTGCACTTGGCGCGAACCCTGGCCTTGTCCACCATGCTGCGAAGCGAGGTGCTGAGCGTCGTGCCATAGACATCATCGAGCTCTTCATAGACCTTGCAGGCATCGGGCAGCTTCTTGATGCGGATCAGCGCCTCGCCCAGATAAGCAAGGCTTTCGGCGGCGCGATCACCGTTGGGCCGCTTCTTGTAGTT
>DATJLC010000300.1:0-14797 GCA_035490755.1 Sphingobium sp. | reverse complement strand
TAACAAAGCGATGGCCGCCTTTGGTCAGGCAACGTTCCACGCGACCGACCAACTCGATCTGACGGGCGGCATCCGCTATACCAAGGACACCCGTCGATCAAAGACGACCCTGACCGTCACGCCGGATTTCCGGGCCAAGTTCAACCGCGTGGATTGGACCGCCAACGTGACCTTCCGCCCTACCAACGACATCACGCTCTACGCCAAGGCAGGCACCGGCTATCTCAGCGGCGGCACCTTCAACCAGCTCGCCTTCAAGCCGGAAAAGCTGCTCCAGTACGAGATCGGGGCCAAAACCGAGTGGTTCGACCGCCGTCTTCGGGCCAACTTCTCGGCGTTCCGGTCAACCTACCGGGACCTGCAGCAATCCGCCAACAACCCGAACCCGCCCTTCCTGTTCCAGACGTTCAACGTCGGCAAGGCGAGGATCACCGGCGCCGAGGTGGAACTCGCCGCCTTGCCGGTCGAGAACCTGACCCTTACCGCCAATTATGGCTACACCAAATTCAAGTATCTTGAGTTTGTCCACCCCACTTTCGGGGACATCACCAATATAGCCTCCCCGACCTTCTGGCGGCCGAGGCACAATTTGTCCCTGAGCGCGGACTATCGCTTGCCGGAATTCGGCAATGGGATGCGTCCTGCCATCAACATCAATGCGCGTTGGCATTCCGACATGAAATTCTACTTCCTGTCGGGAGAGTACCGGGCGACCCTCGCCAGGTTCACCCCCGCGCGCATCGCCCAGAGCGCGGATGTTGACCGCTTCGTCGGAGACAACGCAGTCTGGGAAGTCGACGCCCGCGCCAGCCTTGCCCAAATTCCCCTCGCTGGGGCGACAGGCAAGGTTTCTGCCTGGGTGAAGAATGTCCTGGACAAGCGCAAGATCAACAGCGCGGCCCTCAACTTCCCTGGTTTTGTCGCGGGGGCGTTCATGGAGCCCCGAACCTATGGCGTCGACTTCGGCATTGAGTTCTGAGTTCAACCTGGTGAGTCCGGCACATTGGCCGAGCCGGACTCACCGACACCCGCCTGCGCTTGTTCTTGAGGAGGCTGATTGATGTCCGCTGATGCCGGAAGGCAGGAGGGAAAAGGGCCGACGATCGTCGCATGCGATCCGTGGGTCGATAACTTCATACGCGGCATCGTGCCCGACTGCCGGATCCCGCCGATCTGGGAGACCACCGAACCGATCGCGATGTTGCGCGATCAGGCGGCGGACGCCCGGATTGCCGTGAGCTGGGGTGGCTTTCCGTTCGATGAGGCGATGATCGAGGCGCTTCCCGCGCTGGAGTTCGTGCAGATCGTCGGGTCCGGCTATGACGGACTGGACACGGCCGCGCTCGCAAGGCGGGGAATTCCGTTCGCAACGGGTGGCCATACCAACAGCGCCGATGTCGCCGACTATGCGGTGGCAATGGCGATGGCCGTGCGCCGTGACCTCCTCCCATCGGACGACTGGGTGCGTTCCGGCAGATGGAGCCGCGAGGGACGCGCGCCCATCAGGCGCTCCTTCTCGGCGGACCGGGTCGGGATCATCGGCCTCGGCGCGATCGGCCAGGATATAGCAATGCGCCTTGCCGGGTTCGGCATGCAAATCCGGTGGTGGGGACCGCGTGAAAAGCCCGGCGAGCGGCTGCCGCGCGCGGAAAGCCTTTCGGCGCTCGCGCAATGGGCGACGATCCTCTTCGCCTGCTGCCCCTTGCTCCCGGAAACCGACAGGCTGGTGGACGCCGGCATTTTCGACGCGCTCGGTCCGGAAGGCATATATGTCACCGTCGCGCGAGGGGCCGTCACCGACGAGGACGCCTTGATCGCCGCGCTGCGGGAAGGACGCCTGGGCGGCGCGGGCCTCGACGTGTTCGCCCAAGAGCCAACTCCGCCGGAGCGTTGGGCCGATGTGCCCAACATCCTGCTTAGCCCACACCATGCCGGTGTCTCGATTGAATCGCAGGACCGAATGCGGGCCGACGTCGCCGAGAATATCCGGCGCTTCCTGGCGGGCGAGACGCCGAAATATCTCGCCGGCTAGGCTAGCGCGCCCGAGAGGAGCGGAATCGAACCCGACAGGGTTCGCAAGGCCGAACGGCCGCCCGAGCTTATGCGAGGAAAGCCAAGGCGACGGATGTCGCCGCCGGCGCTTGAGGCCAAACCAAAAACTGGCGCGCCCGACAGGATTCGAACCTGTGACCATTCGCTTAGAAGGCGAATGCTCTATCCAGCTGAGCTACGGGCGCGCGCATCGCCGCCCATAGACGATTAGCGCGGGCGGTGGAACGGCTTTCGAGGGGCGGCGCTTGCATTGACAGGGCCGCGCGTTAAGCATCGCGGCATGACGCCGCGCCCTGTTCATGTCGATGCCGCCAGCCTGCACGGCCGGTCGTTTCGTTATTATGACTTCATAATGGCGGCGTTCGTCGCGATCCTGCTCTTGTCCAACATCATCGGCGCGTCCAAGCGGGCGACGCTCGACCTGCCCTTCATCGGACCATGGTCCTTTGGCGCGGGCGTTATGTTTTTTCCGATCAGCTACATCATCGGCGACGTGCTGACGGAGGTCTATGGCTATGCCCGTGCGCGCCGGGTCATCTGGGCGGGCTTCGGGGCGCTCATCTTCATGGCGTTCATGAGCTGGGTGGTGGTGTCGCTGCCTCCCGCCGAAGGCTGGCCGGGACAGGCCGCTTATGAGAGCGTGTTCGGCAATAGCTGGCGGATCGTTCTGGCGTCCATCACCGCCTTCTGGGTCGGGGAGTTCGCCAACAGCTTCGTCCTGGCGCGGATGAAGTCGCTGACCAACGGGCGTTATCTGTGGACCCGCACCATCGGCTCGACGGTGGTCGGTCAGGGATTGGACAGCCTGATCTTCTATCCGCTGGCCTTTTATGGTCTCGCCGGCTGGCCGATCGAGCAGCTCTGGCAGGTCGTCATCTCACAGTTCGTGATCAAGACCCTGTGGGAAGCTCTGCTGACACCCGTGACCTATGCCGTGGTGGGCGCACTCAAACAGCGCGAGGGCGTGGACGTGTTCGACGAACACACCGACTTCACACCGTTTCGAGCGAGTTTGTAAGTTCGCCTTTTTTTCAAGGCATTAGAAAGCGTTCGCAACAGCTTGACTGAAGTCAGGCGCTGGCCGTTCCCGCCATCAGCGCCTCGAACAGGCGTCTGCCGTCGGTGCCGCCATGGGCGGGGTCGATCGCACGTTCGGGATGGGGCATCATGCCCAGCACATTGCCGCCCTCGTTCAGGATGCCGGCGATGTCGCGCGCCGAACCATTCACCGCCTCTGCATAGCGGAAGGCGACGCGGCCCTCCCCCTCCAGCCGGTCGAGCAGTGCCTCGTCCGCCTGGTAATTGCCGTCATGATGAGCAACCGGAAAGCGGACCTGCTCGCCCGCCTCATAGGCGCTGGCGAACCGGTTGCCGTTGCTGGCGACCGTCAGGGCGACGTCGCGGCAGACGAAGTTGATCCCGGCGTTGCGCATGAGAGCGCCGGGCAGCAGCCCCGCCTCCGTCAGAACCTGAAAGCCGTTGCAGATGCCCAGCACCGCGACGCCGCGCGCCGCCGCCTCCGCGACCGCGCGCATGACGGGCGAGCGTGCCGCCATCGCACCGGAACGCAGATAGTCGCCATAGGAGAAGCCGCCGGGCACGCCGATAATGTCAAGCTTATCGGGCAGCGCGGTTTCACCGTGCCAGACCATGGTCGGCGCCTTGCCGCTCACCGCCTGAAAGGCCACCGCGAGGTCGCGGTCGCAATTGGATCCTGGAAAGACGATGACGGCGCTGTTCATGGCTGGGTCAGGCCATCCGCTCGATTCGGTAATTCTCGATCACAGTGTTGGCGAGGAGTTGCCGGCACATATCCTCGATCGTGGCGTCGCTGGTGTCTTCCGCCAGATCGAGTTCGATCACCTTGCCGGCGCGCACGTCATTGACGCCCGAGAAGCCAAGCCCGGAAAGCGCATGGTGAATGGCCTTGCCCTGCGGGTCCAGCACGCCAGGCTTGAGCGTCACGAATATCCGCGCCTTCATCGGCAGTCTTTCCGTCCAGATTGTTCGAGTTGCCCCGCCCTTAGGCCGGGCGCCGGCGGATCGCAAGAGGACCCGCCGCCCCATTCACTTGCCGCGCTTGCGACGGTGCTTTTCCAGGTCGAGAACAGCCGTATCGAGCCCCTCGGGCAGCAGGCCAAGCCGCCGTGCGACCTCCTGATAGGCCTCGACCTCTCCACCCAGGTCGCGGCGGAACCGGTCCTTGTCGAGCTTTTCGCCGGTTTCCATGTCCCACAGGCGGCAGCCATCGGGGCTGATCTCGTCCGCCAGGATGATGCGGCTGAAATCGCCTTCCCAGATGCGGCCGAACTCCAGCTTGAAGTCGACCAGGCGGATGCCGATGCCGGCAAACATGCCCGACATGAAGTCGTTCACGCGGATCGCCATGTCGGCGATGTCGTGCATCTCCTCCTGGCTGGCCCAGCCGAAGCAGGCGATATGCTCCTCGCTCACCAGCGGATCGCCGAGCGCGTCATCCTTGTAATAATACTCGATAAGCGTGCGGGGCAGTTGCGCGCCCTCCTCGATGCCCAGCCGCTTGGAGATGGAGCCGGCCGCGACATTGCGCACCACGACCTCGATCGGCACGATCTCCACCTGCCGCACAAGTTGCTCGCGCATGTTGAGGCGTCGAATGAAATGGGTCGGTACGCCGATATGCGCCAGCAGGGTGAAAACATGCTCGGAAATGCGGTTGTTGAGCACGCCCTTACCGGAAATCGTCCCGCGTTTCTGTGCGTTGAAGGCCGTCGCATCGTCCTTGAAATACTGGATGATCGTGCCCGGCTCAGGACCCTCATAGAGGATCTTGGCCTTGCCTTCGTATATCTGTCGGCGGCGTGCCATGGCGTTTTTTGCCTACTCGCTCAGGAGAAAATGCGCCCCGGACCCGCGAATCGCAACCGATCAGCGGCACCGGGGCTCGTTCCGCACCCATAGACCAGCATTGCGCGGGTTTCAATTCGGCGCCGAGAATCCGGTCCGGGTCAGTTCAGCAGCCCGGCCAGCGCCGCGATCGTGGGATCCTCATCCGCGCTCGATCCCAGGGCGCGGCGCACGTCGACGGACTGCAAAGGCTCCACCAGCGAGAGGCGCCGCAAACCCTGCCGGGCCGCGAATTGCGCGGCGGATACACCAAAGGCCGTGAACACCGCCTCCCCCAGGTCCAGCTCTGCCGCGATCCGCGCATAATCGTCGGTTTCCAGCACCGTCGGGGATGGCCACAGCCCCGCCGCGGCCAGGCTCGTCTCGCACAGGGAACGCAGGGGATTGGCGGGATCGAGCATGATGACCGGCATGTCGATGCACTCGGCGCGGGTCAGCGCGTCGCGACGTACCAGCGGATGATCCGCCTTCGCGAGGAGCGACCATTGCTCGCTCCAGAGATAGTTGGACGCGAACGCCGGTTCGCCGACGGCGTAGAAAAGGGCGATGTCGGCGCGCCCTTCATCCAGCGCGCGCATCGCGGCGTCGGCGGTGAAGACGCCGAAATCCACTGCGATCGGGCGATCGGGAAACGCCTCCTCAGCGGCGGCAAGCTGGTCCTGGAAGCGGGCCAATATGCTGGGATGGCCCGCAATCGTGATTGGTTTTTCCTTATCTTCTTCCAACTCAGGCGTAGCCTGCGGCGCGGCCCTGTCCAGGTGGGGCTTATCAGCTTTTGCAACGGTGGCGGGGATAGCGGGGACGATGACCGGCTCCGCTGCCTCCACCCCGCCCGCATTACGCGCCGCCGCTATCAACGCGTCACAGGCAAAGAGCACGTTGCGACCATGGTCGAGCACGACACGGCCGGCCTCCGACAGGCCTGCCCTGCCCCCCGCGCTCCGCACGAACAACGCACAGCCCAGCCGGCGTTCAAGCTGTCGGATATGGTCGCTGACCGCCACCTGGGAAAGGCCGAACGCTCGCGCCGCGCCGCGAAACGTGCCGGCCCGGGCAATCTCCGCAAGGATTTCGAGCTGGCGCAGAGTGGGTCGTTCCATGCGCGAACCAATAAGTATTAAGCTAACGCGGCGCAAGGAGAAAGCCTGGCTCCACCCGGCGCATTCCGAAAAGGCGATTGACGAGGGCCGCTCGCCGGTGGCAATGAACGGCGCTTCGCTGGATGCGCGGGTATAGCTCAATGGTAGAGCACTAGCCTTCCAAGCTTGTGATACGGGTTCGATCCCCGTTACCCGCTCCAGCCGCGTTTCCCCTGATACGATTTGCGACAATTTTCTGCCGGTCCGGCACGCTGTCGATACAAGTGCGTTGCTATATAGCTGTTCCCCGGCCCTCCACGCCGGACAGAAGCACTTGAAGGACGCAGGCACATGAAACGCTACATAATCCCGGGACTTGCCGCCGTTGCCGTCGTGGCCGGCACAGTCGCCTATGCCCAGACCGATGGTCAGCCCGGACATCGCGGCCACAGGATGTTCGAGAAGCTCGATGCCAACAAGGATGGCGCCGTCACCCGGGCTGAAGTCACCGCGGCGGTCGAAAAACATTTCACCGAAGTCGACACCAACAAGGACGGCACCATTTCCGCCGCCGAGCTCGATGCCATGCACCAGCGCATGCACGACATGATGTTCGAGCGCATGGATACGGACAAGAACGGGCAGATCAGCCGCGACGAATTCCGCGCCGCCCATGCGGATATGGGCAAGCGCTGGGGCAAGGGTCATCTCGGCGGCCGCATGGGTGGCGGCATGATGAAGGAAAATGCGACCAGGGCGGACATGCTGACGCGGGCGCAGGCAATGTTCGACCGGGTCGATACCAATCGTGATGGCACGATCACAGCTGCCGAACGGGATGCCGCCCACGGCCGGATGAAGGACATGCGCGGCCACGGTCAGCACGGCTCTCCGCAGCAATAGGCCGCCTCGGCCCTGTCCGGTGTCAGGCCTTGCGCTGGGGCGCCGGACCGGGCCACAAGGCCCAATCATGGCGACTAAGCCCCATATCCTCCTGGTCGACGACGAGCGTGCGATCCGCGATCCGCTGGCGAGCTATCTCCAGAAGAACGGGTATCGCGTGACGGCCGCCGCCGATACAGGCGCGGCGCGCCGGGCACTCGACGGCAATGCAATCGATCTCATCGTCCTCGACATCATGATGCCCGGCGAGGACGGGCTCAGCCTGTGCCGGCATGTGCGCGAAGCAGGCGATCTGCCGGTCATTCTGCTCACCGCCCGATCGGAAGAAACCGATCGCATCGTCGGGCTGGAAATGGGCGCCGACGATTATGTCGTCAAACCTTTTTCACCACGCGAACTGATCGCCCGGATCAAGGCGATCCTGCGCCGCGCCTCTGCC
The DNA here is from genome assembly GCA_035490755.1 of Sphingobium sp. GTDB lineage: Bacteria > Pseudomonadota > Alphaproteobacteria > Sphingomonadales > Sphingomonadaceae > Sphingobium. Next base: position 7,438 of record DATJLC010000300.1, on the reverse strand, counting down.
GGCCAGCAGCGTGATGCGGGGCCGCCTGCCGGCCTCTACCGTTTCGGCGAATGGGTGCTCAACAGCGCGGACTGGACACTTACCGGCCCCGACGAGATCGCCATTTCGCTGAGCACCGCCGACTATCGGCTACTCCTTGCCTTCCTGGAAAGGCCGCGCCAGGTGCTGTCCCGCGACCAGTTGCTGGATTTGACGCAGGGGCGCGAGGCCAATCCGTTCGATCGGGCCATCGACAATCAGATTAGCCGCCTGCGTCGCAAGATCGAGCCCGATCCGAAATCGCCATCACTCATCAAGACTGTCTGGGGCGGCGGCTATATGCTGTCCACCGATGTGACGCGCGGATGAAGACCCTGCTCGACCGGCTGTTGCCGCGGACATTGTCCTCACGGCTGATCGTGGTTGCCGCGCTCTCCCTTTTTGTCGGCCAAGCGATAAGCTTTACCTTGTTGCTTCGCGAGCAGCGGCGCCAGTGGGTGACACTGACCGCCACGCCCGCCGTCCTGCGGATCATAGAGCGGATGGATCCCGCCATGGACCCGCGCGCCAGGCCTAGCCGTGTCGAGACAAGCAGCACGGCGCCGGAACCTTCAGGGCGCCCGGCGCCGGACATCGCTGAACGCGCCGCCGAAATGCTCGCCAATGCGGGCCTGCCGGCGATGCGGGTCATCGCCCATATCGATCGCCGGCCCGGGCGCGCGGCCAGGCTCCAGCGCATTGTCGCGCCGGATGTCGCGGCGATCCGCAACCGTGCCCAATTGCGCCTCGCCGTGCAGGTTGCGCCGTCCCAATGGCTGGTCGTCTCGACCCCCGCCCGCGACGGTGCGCCACCGATTGCACGCCGCCTTATCGCGCAGACCCTCCTTCTCTATGCGGCGGTGCTGTTCCCGCTGCTCTGGATCGGGCGCCGCTTGTCGCGCCCGCTGGGCGAGCTGACGGCGGCGGCGCGCGATTTCACGCCGGGCAGCGCGGCCACCCCCCTGCCCGAAAGCGGCGCCGGCGACATTCGCGATCTGACCCGCGCCTTCAACGGCATGCGCAGCCGGATTGCGGCGATGCTTGCGGAGAAGGACCATATGCTGGGCGCGATCGGTCATGATCTGCGCACCCCCCTCGCGGCGCTGCGGGTTCGCGCCGAATCGGTGCCCGATCCTGAAGACCGCAAACAGATGGTCGCCACCATCGAGCAGATGAACCAGATGCTGGAGGACATATTGGCCCTTGCCCGGGTCGGACGGGACCGCCAGCCGCCGCAGAAGGTCGATTTGGGCGCGCTGGCCGAGGCCATCACCGACGACTTCGTCGCGACCGGCGCGGATGCCCAGTATGCCGAGGGCGACCGGGCGATCATCCTCGCGCATGCGCCGGCAATCCGCCGGGCGATCGCCAATCTCGTCGACAATGCCGTCACTTACGGCCAGCGCGCGCGCATTTCGGTGCTGACACGCGACAGCCGCGCGATTGTGCGCGTCGCGGATGACGGCCCCGGCATCGATCCCGCCATGGTCGACGCCATGCTGGAACCTTTCACCCGCCTCGAACAGTCGCGCAGCCGGGAAACAGGCGGCGCTGGCCTTGGCCTTGCCCTCGTGCGGGCCGTCATGCGGGCCGAGGGCGGCGAGGTGCGGCTGCGCAACGGCAGCGATGGCCAAGGCCTCATTGCGGAACTCGACCTTCCTCTCGCCGCGCGTTGAGCAGGAGAATTGCTTAGAAAGCCGCCGTTGCCTTGTCCGTCCGCATCATCTGCTGACGCACCAGCGGGATCGGGGGGCCGCCATAGCCCAGGAACTGATCGTGAAAAGCCTTCCAGGCGGCGCGTCCGCCACGGCGCGCCGTCCAGTCCTCGCGCAGCCTGCGGATCATCAGCTTGCCCATGGTGTAGTTGAGATAGGCGGGGTCATAGGTGCCCCGCGCCGCCTGCTGGCGGGCATTGCCCTCGTCCTGATAGCATTGCTCGACAAACAGCCGGCGTGATTCCTCCTGCGTCATCCCGCGCGTGTGCATGCCGATGGCCGAAATCAGGCGGCAGTCGCGCAGAAGCGCGTTCGAAAGCTGGCCGATATGGGTTTCCGGATCGCCCTTGCCCAGCCCCGCCTCCCACATCAGCTCCTCGGCATAATGGGCCCAGCCTTCGGCAAAGGCATAGCCGACGAACACCTTGCCAAAGGTGAAACGCGATCGGTTGGAATGGAGGAAATTGAGAAAGTGCCCCGGCCAGACCTCATGCACGGACGTGAACAGCAAATCCTTTTCACCAGGAATATAGCCGTCCTGCACCGCCTTTGACCAGGCCGGGTCCGGGGGCGAGATATAGTAGATTGACGGCAGGCCTTTTTCATAAGGCCCGGGGATGTCGATATAGGCGAGGTTCTGGCGATTATAGGGCGGGGACTCCGCGACCTCCGCCTGCTCGGTGCCGGGAATGGACACGATGTCGTGCTCCGCGACCACGGCCTTGAGCGCCGAGAGCTGCGCCCGAGCGGCCGCCAGCACGCCGCCCTTCGGCTTGTTCGCCCCCATCTGCTCGACGCAGGCCATGATGCTCTTTCCGGGCGCAAAGGCGGCACAGGCGGTTTTCAGCGCGTCCTGGTTGCGCCGGAGGTCGGCGCGACCGATGGCTTCCAGCTCGGCGACAGGGGTCGTCACCATTTCGGTCGCGTCCAGCATGCGCGCGAAACGCGCCTCGCCCAGCGCGAAATCGGTCGTCGCCTTTGCCCGGCCGCTTTCCAGAAAGCGCGCCAGGTCGGCCATGGCGCGCGATGCCGCGCCGGCGGCCGCATCGAACTGGGACTGCAGCGCCGGATCGTCAACCGAGGCAAAGGCGGCCTTGGCATCGCCCACATAATAGTCCGCCAACCCCTGGAACCCGGCCTTGCCAAAATCGATGAAGCTGACCGGCAGCGGCATTTTCAGGTTCGCGCGGATCTGCGCGGCGGCACGGGGCACATTGCGCGCGAAGGCGATGAAGGCGCGCATCCGGGTCGCGGCGTCTGCATAGGGCCGCGCAACATAGACATTCGGATCGAGGCCATTGTTGATGTAGAAGGCGGGATTGCGGTGCGGCTGATCGGCGTCGGTCAGCCAGAACAGCCGCCCGCGCGCGACGGCGATCAGATAATCCCGTTCAAAGCGCTCTTCGGCGGTCAGCGCACCATCCTGATAGCGCCTCGCCGAGGCGATGCTGCGCGTCAGGAAGTCCGCTTGCGCCTTGAGACCGGCGTCGCTCCAGTCCGGCAGCTTGCCGTCGAACTCATGCCGCCCTTGGTAGACGGCATAGTAGGGGTCCAGCATGAACAGCTGCTCGATGAAACCGTCGCGAAATGCCGCCCATGTCATGCCGGCCGCGGCTGCCGGCCTGGCCGCCAGCGACCCCGGCACCGTGCCTGCCAGGGGAATGACGAATGCACTCGCCAATATGAGCCGCCACAGGCCGTTTCGCATGGTGCCACCTCGGATGTTTGGTCGTTTCAGGAGGGATGACGGCGCATCCTGCTGATTTCGACAGTCCCTGTCCACAGGCCGGATGCGCAAAAAAAGGGACTGAAGATTGATTGCGCGATATGCCCGGCTGAGCCAAACAGGCGCCCATGTCCCAGGACCCTATCCCTTCCCACCCCATATTCATCGGCAAGTTCAGGGCCTATCTGGCGGCTCGCTTCGCCTCGATCCTGGCGCAGCAAGGCATGGTCCTGATCCTCGCCTGGCAGGCCTATAACATAGCGCGCCTGACGATGAGCGCGCCCGCCGCCGCCGCGCAGCTCGGCCTGATCGGCCTTATCCAGTTTCTCGCCTTGTTCGTGATGACGCCGTTCAGCGGGCTCGTCGCCGACCGCCATGACCGCCGGATCATCGGCCAGATCACGCTTTTTGCACAGTTCGCCTGCGCCATTGTGCTGGCGCTCGGGAGCCATGAGGGCTGGATCAGCCTGCCCATCATCTTCGCCATCGCCGCCGTGCTGGGCGTGACCCGGGCGTTCCAGGGACCCGCGCTGAGCTCGCTTACGCCCAATATCGTTCCCGCCCCGCTCCTGCCCCGCGCCATTGCGCTCGCCAGCATCGCCTGGCAGACCGGCACCATCATCGGCCCCGCCGTCGCCGGCTATGCCTATTCGGTGCAGCCCTTCTACGCCTATTGCGCCAGCGCCCTGCTCTTTGGCGCGTCGGTCCTATGCCTGTTCCTGGTCGGCAAGGTTCCCCAGGCGGCGCCCGACCTCACCCGCCGGCCGCTGCGGCAGATTGTCGACGGCCTGGCCTATGTCCGCAAGAACCGCCTGATCCAGGCCGCGATCACGCTGGACCTGTTCGCCGTCCTCCTCGCCGGCACCACCGCGCTGCTGCCCGTCTATGCGCGCGACATCCTGCACGTCGGATCCCAGGGCCTCGGCCATCTCGCGGCCGCGCCGGGCATTGGCGCCGCGGTGACGGCCCTGTTGTTCTCCGTCATGCCGATCAGCCGCAATGTCGGGGTCAAGATGCTGGCCGCCGTGATGGTCTTCGGCGTGGCCACGATCTGCTTCGGCGCCACCGCGTTCATGCCGGCCGCAATCCAGATGCCGGTGGCGCTGGGCGCAATGATGGTCTGGGGCGCGGCCGACATGGTGTCCGTGTTCGTGCGCCAGTCGCTGGTCCAGATACACACGCCGGACGAGATGCGCGGCCGGGTCGGCAGCGTCTCGCAACTGACCATTTCCGCCTCCAATGAGCTGGGCGAAGCGGAGTCCGGATTTGTCGCGGCCTTGATCGGCCCGGTCCAGGCTGTCATCGTCGGCGGCATCGGCGCGATCGCCATCACATTGCTCTGGATCAGGCTATATCCGGAACTCAGGCTTGCGCGCAGTTTCGATCTGGCCGATCTTGAGCTTGAACGGAGCACCAAAGGAGCAACTTCATGAAGGCGTCATCCATACTCGACACTATCGGCCAGACGCCGCATGTCCGCCTGTCGCGCCTGTTCCCGGGCAATGAGATATGGGTAAAATCGGAGCGCGCCAATCCCGGCGGCTCGATCAAGGACCGCATCGCCCTTTCCATGATCGAGGCGGCCGAGGCGAGCGGCGCGCTGAAGCCGGGCGGAACGATCGTCGAGCCGACATCGGGCAATACCGGCGTCGGCCTCGCCATGGTCGCGGCGGTCAAGGGATACCGGCTGGTCCTCGTCATGCCGGAAAGCATGAGCCTTGAGCGCCGGCGCCTGATGCTGGCCTATGGCGCGACCTTCGACCTGACGCCGCGCGAAAAGGGCATGAAGGGCGCCATCGAGCGGGCGATAGAGCTGGTGGAGCAGACGCCCGGCGCCTGGATGCCGCAGCAGTTCGAGAATCCGGCCAATATCGATGTGCATATGCGCACCACGGCGCAGGAAATCCTCGCCGATTTCGCCGATAGCCCAATCGACGTGCTGATCACCGGGGTTGGCACCGGCGGGCACCTGACCGCCTGCGCCAAGGTGCTGAAGGAGGCATGGCCGAACCTCAAGGCCTATGCGGTTGAACCGACCCTCTCGCCCGTCATCTCGGGCGGCGCGCCCGGCCCCCATCCGATCCAGGGCATAGGCGCGGGCTTCATCCCCACCAATCTCCAGACGCGCTATATCGACGGCGTGATCCAGGTCGACCCCAATGACGCCAAGGAGATGGCGCGGCGCTGCGCGCGCGAGGAGGGCCTTCTGGTCGGCATCTCCTCGGGCGCCACCCTTGCCGCTATCGCCCAGAAGCTGACGGATCTGCCGGCTGGCGCGCGCGCCCTCGGCTTCAACTACGACACCGGCGAGCGCTATCTCTCCGTGCCGGACTTCCTGCCGGAATGACATGATCCATGGCCCAGGGGCCCCTTCCTTCTCCGCCCCGCGCGAGCTTGTGGAGCACGGTCCTCTGGGTCCTTCTGCTGGCCGGCATACCCGCGCTGGTCGCGCATCTGAGCATTCCATCCGGCGCGCCAGCCCGGCAGATTGCCACATCACGCGTGGTCGAGGCGGCGAGGCAGCCGCCCTCACCCCCACCGCCGGTCGAACCGGTCGAGGTCATGGCGGTTGCCCCGACCACGGCGCGCGCGATCAACGCGGCCGTTCCCTTTTCCCAGGATCCCAATCCCGCCGCGCGCCCGTTCCGCCTTGCCGCCGAGGGCGATTTGCGGGAACGGGCGATCGACTGCCTGGCCGCCGCGCAATATTATGAGGCGGGCGACGACCCTGGCGGCCAACGCGCGGTTGCGCAGGTGGTGCTGAACCGCCTGCGGCATCCGGCCTTTCCCAAGAGCATCTGCGCCGTCGTCTTCCAGGGTTCCGAGCGGGCGAGCGGATGCCAGTTCACCTTCACCTGTGACGGGTCGCTGGCGCGCATGCCATCGGCGGCCGCGTGGACGCGGGCGCGCGCGCTCGCGGCACGGATGCTCTCGGGCGGGATCGATGCACGGGTCGGCCATGCCACCCATTACCATACCGACTGGGTAGTGCCTTATTGGAGCCAGTCGCTCGACAAGGTCACGGCCGTCGACACCCATTTGTTCTTCCGCTGGAAGGGCTGGTGGGGCACGCCGCCCGCCTTTCGGCGCGGCCGCGAAGAAACGGAGCCCGTAATCGCGAAACTCGCCGCTGTGTCTCCCATGCATCGCGCCAATGCCGCCACAGTCGGCGTAGCTGCCGGATCAGCGCCATCGACCCCGACCGCGCCGGATTTTTCCGACCTCAGCCGGCCAGCCATGGCGATCGGGCGCGACCGGATTGGCGAGCGTTTCGGCCCGGGGCGCCTCGCGGCCATCAATTCCACCGGCGATGCCTTCGTGATGCTGCTTGACGGCCATGCCGATCCGGCCAGCTTCGAGGCGCTCGCGCGGCAGATATGCACTGGCAGGGCCAGGTGCCGGATGCTCGGCTGGACAAGGATACGCGACGTGCCGAGCGGCTTTCCGATCGACGAGGAGACGCTGCGGTCGATGAGCTATGCCTATATGCGCTCGGCCGAGGCGGGGCTGGAGCGCTCGCTCTATAACTGCGCGGAATTTACCGATCAGCCAGGCAGCCGATGCATGCGTGACCGCGCGCCGGCCGCTCCCCGAAGGGGAACCGAGACCATCCGGCTATCGTCTCCCTGATCGTCACCCGGCTGGGAGGAACGCCTCCGCCGGCAGCGCCATCAGCGCCTCGGCGCCGCCCTCTATCTCCCGCCTCAGCGCTCCGGCGCGCGGCATTACCCGCTCCGCGAAATAACGCGCCGTCACGAGCTTGGCGTTGAGGAAAGCGGGATCGCCCTCGCCCGCATCCAGCGCCCGTACCGCCGCGCCCGCCATGCGCAGCCACATCAGGCCCACCGCGACGATGCCTGTCATGTGCATATAGGCATAGGCGGCCGCGCCGGCATTGTCGGGATTGGTCATGGCGTTCTGCATCAGCCACATGGTCGCGGCCTGGAGCTGGCCATTCGCCTTCTCCAGCGCCTCCGCT
>DATJLC010000299.1:0-7969 GCA_035490755.1 Sphingobium sp. | reverse complement strand
CTCCGCCAGACCGACGAGCTGGCGACCGACTTCTGGGAGATTTTCGTCGTCTCGCCCGACCATCATCCGGTCGGCACCTGCCAGCTCAGCTGGGTCCTGCGCTGCCCGCGCGGCATCGCCATCGCCGATGTGATGAAGCGCGAACAGACACTGATCCCGGTCGATATGGACCAGGAGGAGGTGGCGCTGCGCTTCCAGAAATATGCGCTGATCTCCGCCGCCGTCGTTGACGCATCCGGCCGCCTCGTCGGCATGATCACGGTGGACGACGTGGTCCACGTCATCCAGCAGGAAGCGGGCGAGGACATTTTGCGGCTGTCCGGCGCTGGCGACGGCGACATCAACGAACCGCTCGTGATGACGATCCGGACCCGCCTCACCTGGCTGGTCGTCAATCTCGGCACCGCGATGCTGGCCGCCAGCGTGGTGGGCCTGTTCCAGACCGAGATCGGGCGTTTTGCCCTGCTCGCCGTGCTGATGCCGATCGTGTCCGGCATGGGCGGCAATGCCGGAACCCAGACCCTGGCCGTTGTCGTCAGGGCGCTGGCCACCAATCAGCTCACCAGTTCCAACACGCTGCGCACAATCCTGCGCGAGTTTCGCATTGCGCTCGCCAATGGCTCGGCGCTGGGCCTGTTGATCGGGACGGGCGTGTGGCTGCTCTACGGCAATGCGACACTTGGCCTGGTCATCGGCAGCGCGATGATCATCAACAATCTGGTCGCCGGCCTGTCGGGCATCCTGATCCCGGTTATCCTTGAAAAGCGCGACGTGGACCCGGCCGTGTCTTCCGCCGTGTTCGTGACGATGATGACGGACGTGATGGGCTTTTTCAGCTTCCTGGGATTGGCAACGCTGGCCGGCCTCGGCCGTTAAGCCGCCATGCCGCTCCACATGACCAAGATCGCGTTCGGCGCGGCCGATGCCGAGGCGCTGCGGGACTGGCTGGAGAGCCATGCCGGCGCGGGGGAGGCGCGGCTGACCACCCGCTATCTGCCCAAGCGCGCGGCCGAAATGACGGGCGGGTCGCTCTACTGGATATTGGGCGGCGTCCTGATCGGCCGCAGTCCGCTGCTTGGCTTTGCCGAGCGGCCGGACGGCAAGACGTGGATCCGGCTGGAACCGCGGCTGGTCCCGGTCGAGGCCCGGCCGCGCCGCGCGCATCAGGGGTGGCGCTATCTGGAGCCGGAGGACGCGCCGCCCGATCTGGCCCAAGGCGGCGGCGACGCCCTGCCGCCCATGCTTGCCAGCGAGCTTGCCCGGCTGGGGCTGCTCTGATCGCTACAACTGCCGGAGCGCGGCGGAGGGGCGGACGGACATCAGGGGTATGGACCCGGCAAGCCCGATGCCCAGCGTCAGTATGGCGCCGCCGCCCAGCGTTATGAGGACCACGCCCCAGTCCGGCGCCCAGCCGAATTCAAAGACCTGGACGACGACAAACCAGGCTGCGGCGGTGCCGAGCGCGAGGGAAACAGCCGCCAGCATCGCGGCGAGCAGCCCATATTCGAGCGCCTGCGTGCCCAGCACTTGCCAGCGCGTGGCGCCCAGTGTCTTCAGGATGACGCTGTCATAGCTCCTGGCCTGGCGGGACGCGGCGATGGCGCCGATCAGCACGGCGATGCCGGCGAGGATCGCGACCGAGGCGGCGGCCACGATGGCGCGCGACATTTGCAGGAGGATCTGGCTGACCTGGCTGATGATTTCCTCGATCGCGATCACCGACACGCCCGGAAAGGCTTTCAGGAGGGCCCGCGACACTGCCGCATCATGGTTCTTGTCCATGGTGATCGTCGCCGCCAGGCTGTGCGGCGCCCCGGCCAAGGCATTGGGCGAGAAGACGAGCACATAGTTGAAGCCCATCGTATCCCAGTTGACCTTGCGCAGCGAGGCGATCCTGGCCTCGATCTCGCGTCCGAGCACGTTGACGGTCAGGGTGTCGCCCACGCTGATGCCGAGCGTCCGGGCCGCGGCCTCGTCGAGCGAGACGAGGGACTGGCCGGCATGGTCGCGCGGCCACCAGGCGCCGGCGACGAGCTCGCTGCCCTCCGGCAATGTCGCGCTGTAGGTGACGCCGCGCTCGCCGCGCAGGAACCAGGCGCCCTCGGGCAGCCTGCCCTTGAGGTCGGCCACCCGCTGCCCGGCATAAGCGGTGATTGTCCCGCGCAGGGCCGGCACGATGTTGACCATGGCCCCAGGCGCTTCGGCGGCGACGGTCGCGCGGAACTGATTCTCGCTGGTCGAGGGGATGTCGAGCACGAACTGGTTCGGCGCCCGGCGCGGGACCGTGCGTTCGATCTCCGCGTCGAGGCTCGTCTGGATGCCCGCCAGCGTGACGAACAAGGTGAGGGCGAGGCCGAGCGCCACCACCAGCGCCGATGTCTGGGCGCCGGGGCGGTAGAGATTGGCGATGGCGAGCCGCAACAGCGGATGCCGGGGGCGGGGCACCCGCTTCGCCAGCCAGCGCACGGCGAGGCCCAACCCCAGCAGCAGCGCCAGGACGAGACCGGTCGTGCCCAACACGGCCGCCGAGAAGAGCGGCTTGCCTGCGGTCGCGAGGGCAAGGCCGATCAGCAGCATCGCCGCCGCCGCGACGAGGAGCGCGCTCCGCCGATCGATCCTGTGGTCCGGGTCGACAAGCGCGCGGAAGATCGCCGCGGCCGGCTGGGTCCGGGCACGGGCGAGGGCGGGCAGGGTGAACATGAAGGCGATCAGCAGGCCATAGGCCGCACTGGTCGCAAGCGGCAGCGGATGCACGGCGAAGCCCGGCCGGATGGGCAGCACATCGCCCGCGAGTCCCACGATCCCCGGCGGCAGCAACGCGCCAACGGCCAGGCCGCAGAGGACCGCCAGCGCCGCCACGCAGCCGATCTGGAGCAGATAGATGCGCGTGATGTCGCCGGACGTGGCGCCCAGCACCTTGAGCGTGGCGATGCTGCCGCGTTTCTGCGCCAGATAGGAGGCGACGCCATTGCTCACCCCGATGCCGGCGATGACCAGCGCGCTGAGGCCGATCAGCGACAGGAACTGGCCCATGCGCTCTATGAAGCGGCCAAGGCTGGGCGCGGCATTGTCGCGATCCTTGAACTTCCACCCGGCCGCGGCAAAGCGCTGCTCCAGCGTTTCGCGGGTCGCATGGGCATCGACGCCGGCGGGCAGGCGGATGCGGTATTTGCTCTCGAACAGGCTGCCCGGCTGGACCAGCCCGGTGCGGCGGAGGCCCTCCATGGAGACGATCGCGACCGGCCCCAAGGTGAAGCCCTCGCCGATCCGGTCGGGCTCGTCCGCGATCAGGCCGGCGACGGTGAAGGTCGCGGTGCCATAGCGCAGCGGGTCGCCGGTCCTCAGCCGGAGCCGCTCGGCCAGCGCGGCGCCGATCACGATCCGGTCGGGGGCGAGCGGGGCATAGGCGCCCTTGTCGAGCGTCAGTGTTCCATAGAGCGGATAGGCGCTGTCGACGCCCTTCAGTTCGGTCAGCACCGATGCGGGGACGTCCGGGTCCGGCACGCCCACGCGCTGCGCCATGGCGCGCATCCGGATCGTCTCGCTGACGGTGCCGGTCGCACGCAGCGCCTGCTTTTCGGGCTCGCTGGCCTCGCGGTGGCTGATGGCGATCTCCACGTCGGCACCCAGCAAGTGCTGGCCTCGCGTCGAAAGCTCGCCGGTGATGGCGGCGGCCAGGCTGCCGATCGCGGCCAATGTCGCGACGCCCAGGAACAGGCAGATGAACAGGAGGCGCAGGCCGCGAAAGCCGACATGCAAATCGCGGCGCGCGATCCGCCACAGGGCGGCCCAGCCGAGGCCGCTCATGCGGTGCGGTCCGTCACGATCCTGCCGTCGCGCATCTCGACGATGCGGCGGCAGCGCCCGGCGAGGGCGGGGTCATGGGTGATGATGACAAGGGTCGCGCTCGCCGCAAGCTGCCGCGCGAACAGAAGGTCGACGATCGTCGCGCCGGTGGCGGCGTCGAGGTTCCCGGTGGGCTCGTCGGCAAAGATGATCGACGGGCGCGACACCACCGCGCGGGCGATCGCCACCCGCTGCTGCTCGCCGCCCGACAATTGCGCCGGATAATGGTCCAGCCTGTGCCCGAGGCCAACGGCGGCGAGTTCGTCGCGGGCGCGGGCGAACGCATCCTTGCCGCCCGCCAGCTCCAGCGGCACCGCGACATTTTCGATGGCCGTCATGGTCGGCAGCAGGTGAAAGGACTGGAGGACAATGCCGATCCGCCCCCGCCTTGCCCGCGCCAGCGCGTCCTCGTCCAGCGCGCCATAGTCGACGCCGTCCACCAGTATATCGCCCCCGCTCGCCCGCTCCAGCCCCGAAAGCAGGGCCATCAGCGAGGACTTGCCGGAACCGGACGGGCCCAGGATCGCGAGGCTCTCGCCGCGCGCGATCTCGATATCGACGCCGTGGAGGATCCCCACCTTGGTCGCGCCCGTTCCCAGCGAGAGCGTGACATTGCGAGCCTGGATCGCGATACTGGGGGCGTTGATCGGCGCGTGCATGATGAAAGGGCTCTCCTTGGCAGGCAGGATATCGCAATATGGAGCCTTGCTGCTGCTTGTCCATCTTGCCGTTGGCTGTTCCGACGGCACACAGCCGACGCAGGGACCGGACTCCGTGAAAAACGGGAGGCCGTCGGCAAGCGTTGCTACGGCGGCCGACTCGCGGCTGGTGGTGGCGTTCGGCGACAGCCTCTATGCCGGCTATGGCCTCGCGCAGGACGAGGGCTTCGCGCCATCGCTCGAGCGCGCGCTGGCAGGGCAGGGCGTGAAGGCGCGGGTGATCAATGCCGGCGTGTCCGGGGAGACGACGAGCGGCGGGCGCCAGCGCATCGCCTATGTCCTCGACGGCCTGCCCCGCAAGCCCGACCTCGTCATCGTCGGGCTCGGCGGCAATGACATGCTGCGCGGCCTCGACCCCGCCGAGACACGGGTAAATCTCGATGCGATCCTGGCCGAACTGAAACAGCGCGGCATCGCGACAATGCTGACCGGCATAATGGCCTCGCCCAATATGGGCCCCGATTATGCCGCCGCGTTCAACCCGATCTACCCCGATCTCGCCCGGAAGTTTTCGGTGCCGCTCTATCCCTTTTTCCTCGACGGGGTCGTTGGACGCCGCGACTTGTTGCTGCCGGACGGCATCCACCCGAATGCCAAAGGGGTGGACGCCGTGGTCGCCCGTGTCGCGCCGATGGTGGGACGGGAGCTGAAGGCCAAGGCCGGCTGATTGCTCTATTAATGATAATGACTTGCATTAGGTAGGTCGGTCCGTTATCGGAGCCCCGACACAAAAAGGGGTTTCCATGTACCGCATCGCCATCGGCCGGGGTTGCAGCCTGTGACCCTGCTTCGCTTGCTGCATCGCTGGACCGGCGGCATTCTCGGCCTCGTGCTCGCGCTGCTGGGCCTGTCGGGCGCTATCCTGGTGCATCGCGACGCTCTCGTCATGCTGCCGCATGCGGGCGACGCGCATGTGTCCGACGGCGCGGCGATCGCGGCGGCAACCGCGAAGATGATGGCCGATCCCGCCCACCGGCCGCAGTCGATCCTCTATGCCAGCGACAGCTTCGGCCTGAACCGCCTCAGCTTTGGCAAGGGCGCGGGCGCCTATGCCGATCAGACGGGCGAGATCGTCACGCGCTGGCATTCGCAGTGGGAGCGGCCGGAAATCTGGCTGTTCGATTTCCACCACCATCTGTTCGCCGGCGACACGGGCGAGACCATCGCCGGGATCGCCGGCCTGTTCGGCCTGTTCTTCGTGCTGTCCGGGATCATCCTTTGGTGGCGCACCCGCAAGACCTTCCGTTTCCGGCTGCTGCCCCGGCGGCTGACCGCGAGCGCGATCGTGCGCCATCATCGCGATCTCGGACTGATCGCCGCCCCGGTGCTCGCTCTGGCGCTGTTCACCGGCTCCGCCATGATCTTCCGTCCCGTGGCCAGCCTGATCCTGGGCCCTGGTTTCGGCGCCGAGATGGCGCGGTCCCTCAAGCCGCCGCCGGCGACCGGCGCCAAGCTCGCCGACGAACTGGATTGGAAGGCGATCATCCTTGCCGCCCAGGCGCGCTTCCCCGAGGCGGAGCTGCGCAGCATCGGCCTGCCGCGCAAGGACAGCGGCCTGATCTCCATACGCATGCGCCAGCCGGAGGAATGGGCGCCCAATGGCCGCACCAATCTCTGGTTTGCGGCTGACACCGGCGCCCTCGTCGCGGTGCGGGACGCCCGCACCTTGTCGCCCCGCGTCTGGGCATACACGACCTTCTATCCGCTCCATGCCGGTGCGGTCGGGGGCATGGCCTACAAGCTCCTCATGACCGCCGCCGGCCTGGCGCTCGCCTTGCTGGGAAGCCTTGCGGTGTGGAGCTTCTGGTTTCGCCGGGATCGCGGCGGCGCGGCCGGGGTGAAGGGCGAAACCCTGGAGCCGGCGGACAAATAGGTTTGCAAGCGGCTCTGATCGACGGGCGATCCGCCTAGGGGTTTGCGAGGTCCGCTATGGCCGCGACGAGGGTTTCGCCCAGCCGGTCCGCGCATTGGTTCGAGCCTTCGCCGACCGTGCCGAGGCCGAGCGCCAGCAGGGCGTTTTCGGCGTGGCCGGCGATCGGGGCCGCCACCGCCAGGCCGCCCTTGGTATGCAGGTTGCGGCTCACCGAAAAACCTTTCACCCGCGCCATTTCCACGGACTGGACCACAGCCTGTGGCGACACGATGCCGCCGCGGTTTTCCGCGTTGAATCGGACGGCCGCCGCCATGATCCTGTGATTGCTCCAGTCGGTGATGAGGGCGTAGCCGACGCAGGAGAAGACAAGCGGCCTGACCGTGCCGGGAACCAGATGGCTCAGCTGCGCGCCGGGTGACTGCACGACATGGATATATTGCGCATTGAGGCCATTGCGCATGGCGAGAAAGACCGTGCTGTCCGTCTCCTCACGCAATTGGTCCATGGCCTTCATGATCGCGCCCTCTCGGACAAGCCGCGGATTGACCCAGTGGCCGAGCAAGGCGGTTCTTTCGCTGGGCACATAGGTTCGCTGGAACGGATCGTGATCGAGATAGCCCGCCATGACCAGCGTGCGCAGCAGCAGCGAGGTGCTGGACTGCGGTATTCTCAGCGCCCTGGCGATCTCGCCGACCGAGGACGGCCGCTGTATATCGTCGAAGAACGCCAGGACATCGAGCGCCCGAAGGGCCGAGTTCGTGATCTGGCGATCGAAGGTAGGCCGGACTTCTATCCTTTGCTCGCTCTGCGCTTCGTGCTCGGCCATATCACTCTCCAAGCGGATCATGGACCTCACGGGGCCGTTCAGGACTTCCTGCCTTTGCCTGCCGCGAGGTCGTCCGGCAGGCTTCGGGCAGCCAGGGCAAAATGCACGCTCGCCCAGACCAACACCAGTGAAACAGATGCGAGGGCATAGCGCAATGCCTCCATCCCGAATTCCGGCGCAAGGCTGTCGCTGAGCTGGCCCGCCGCCCACGGGCCGAGCGATGCCCCGATCCCCTGCATGGCGATCATCAGGATCGCCGACGCGGTTGCCTTGCGCTCCGGGCCGGCCATCCTGTGGACCAGTGCATAGCAGGTCCCGAGGAACAAGGGGCCGAGCGCCTTGGGAATGAACAGCAGGATCAGGCAGATCGTGCTGGAGGTCTCCAGATAGCCCCAGATCGCGGTCGGCCCGGAAATGGCGAGGCCGAGCGCCGGCAGCCAGACGATCCAGCGCACGTCGCGTGCGCCGAGCCGGTCGCCCAGATATCCCCCCGCGAGAATTCCGACGATCCCCGCCGCGCCGAAGATCAGGCCGAATGCGGTTCCTGCCGCGACCATGTCGAAGTTGAAGGAGCGCATCAGAAAGCCCGGCGTAAATGCCGCCGCCGCCGTGGAAAAGGCGGAATAAAGCGCCGATCCCAACGCTATGTGCCTGAACGACGGCTGCTGTACGAGATGGCGCAGCGTCTCGAATATGCTGTTGGAC
>DATJLC010000298.1:0-1864 GCA_035490755.1 Sphingobium sp. | reverse complement strand
GCCGTCGCGCTGGGAGCGGCCGCCGAGCCGATCCGCCGCGCCTTCGAACCGCGCTTCGCCGCCATCCTGAAAACGGCATCGTGAAGATTGCCTGTTTCGCAGGCAGTTTGCGCCCACGCCGCGGCCAAAACGGCTGCATCTGCAGTTTATTTGCACGAGCGTACCGGAATCGGAGAATCAGACCTTCCCTGCATTCCGGCAAAACCCTACTGGGGTATCACTCGCGCAACCCGCGAGCTTCCCCGCGTCATTGGGAGCCAACCGTGGCGCTCGCTGCCCCGCTTCGTGCGGGGCCTCTTTTTTTCAGCCGCCGGAAATCCACCCCTTAGGGGTGATGCAGCACGCTCATCCCGCCGTCCACCGTCAGGCAGGTGGCGTTCATGAAGGGGCATTCGTCCGAGACCATGAAGAGCGCGGCCCTGGCGATCTCTTCCGGCGTCGCGATGCGCCCGCCCGGATGCAGCTTCATCGTCGCCGCTTCTGCTGCGATAGGATCGGGAAAGCCGTTCCAGTATTCGATGGCCTTCTGGGTGCGTACGTAGCCGGGTGCCAGCGCATTTACGCGCACGCCCCGCCCGGCATATTCAAGGCCGAGGGCCTTGGTCATGCCGATGAGCGCGTGTTTGGCGACGGGATAGGGGAAGGTGTGCGGGATGATGGTGAAGGCATGCGTCGAGGCGATGTTGAGGATGACGCCGCCGCCGTCCTCGATCATGCCCGGCAGCACGGCCCTGCTGCAGTTCCACGCGCCCTTGAGGTTGATGTCGAGGCACCGCTGCCAGTCGGCGTCCGAAAGCGCCAGCGGCTCGAAGAAGACATTGACGCCGGCATTGTTGACGAGGGCGTTGGGCCGGCCGATCCCGGCCGCCGCCGCGGCCACCGTCCGCGCGATGGCGTCGGCATCGGTGATGTCGGCCGTCGCATGGCCGACCGTGCCGCCGCCGGCACGAAGCCGCCCGGCTTCCGCCGCCAGGAGGTCGCCGTCGCGATCGATGAGGAAGAGGCTCGCCCCTTCGGCCAGGAAGCATTCGGCCATGGCAAGGCCGATGCCCTGCGCGGCGCCGGTGATGATGATCCGCTTTCCTTCGAGGCGTCCAGCCATCCCCGCGTCCCTCACCACTCGGCCACGCTGCCGTCTTCATGGCGCCAGACGGGATTGCGCCAGCGATGTCCCTCCTTCGCCCGCTCGATGACATAGGCCTCGTCTACCTCGACGCCGAGGCCCGGCCCCTGCGGGATCGCCACGAAGCCGTCCGCATAGTGGAACACCTCCTTGTTGGAGATGTAGTCGAGAATGTCGTTGCCCGTATTGTAGTGGATGCCGAGGCTCTGTTCCTGGATGAAGGCATTGTAGGAGACGGCGTCGACCTGCAGGCAGGCGGCAAGCGCGATCGGCCCCAGCGGGCAATGCGGCGCCAGCGCCACGTCATAGGCCTCCGCCATGGCCGCGATCTTGCGGCATTCCGTAATGCCGCCGGCATGGGAAAGGTCCGGCTGGAGGATATCGACATAGCCGTCCGCCAGCACCGACTTGAAGTCCCAGCGCGAATAGAGCCGTTCGCCGAGCGCGATCGGCGTCGAGCAATGGTTGGCGATCTCCTTCAGGGCCTCGCGGTTCTCCGACAGCACCGGCTCCTCGATGAACATCAGGTTGTAGGGCTGGAGTTCCTTGGCGAGCACCTTGGCCATCGGCCGGTGCACGCGGCCGTGGAAGTCGACGCCGATTCCGACATGCGGACCGATCGCCTCGCGGATGATGGCGATGGTCTCCACCGCCTTCTCCACCTTCTCCCAGCTGTCGACGATCTGCATCTCCTCGCAGCCGTTGAGCTTGATCGCCTTGAAGCCGCGCGCCACCACCTCG
>DATJLC010000297.1:0-27416 GCA_035490755.1 Sphingobium sp. | reverse complement strand
TCCATCACGTCCGGGCGGCGCAGCAGAATGGCCGAATCAAGGCCAGCGGGTAGGTCGGCGAGGGTCTGTCCGGCTTCCTCGATCGACGCTGGCAGCAGCGCTGGATCGACAGGCGCACCGACGAGCAGTCGCAGCAGGTTGACGTCCTGCGCGATCGCGGTGCGCTGCGCGGCATGATCCGCCTCCGCCGTTGCCAGCACGATCTCGGCCTGGCGCAGGTCGGAGCGGGGCGCAATGCCGCCTTCAAGCCGCCTGCGCGTCAGGTCGACGCTCTTGCGCGCACTCGTCACGGTTTCGGCGGCGATGGCGAGCAGGCTGCGGTCGGCGGCATAGGCCAGCCATGCATCCGCGATGCCGCCGACCAGCGCCAGCCGCGTGGCGCGCGCCGCTGCCTCGGTCGCGAAATACCGGTTGAGCGCAGCCTCGCTCAGGGAGGCTATGCGGCCGAACAGGTCGAGCTCGAACGCGGTCGTGCCGATGTCGGCGGAGAAGCTGGCGCGGCCGCCGCTGGAAGCGCCGCCGCCAGTCGATGCGTTGCCGTTGTCGGCATAGCCCGCGCTCGCGCCCGCGACGATTTCCGGCAAGACCTCCGCGCGCTGGATACGGTATTGCGCGCGCGCCTGCGCGATATTGGCTGCGGCGATCCTGAGGTCGCGATTCGTGGCAAGCGCCTGATCGATGATGTGCTGCAGCCGCGCATCGCGGAAGATGTCGCGATAGCTGATCGCCGGCAAGCGCGGGCCGCCCTGCCCGGGATAGGCGTCGCCCACCGGCCATGACGACGGGATGGGGGCTGCCGGCCGCTCATAAGCGGGCGCAAGTGAACAGGCGCCGAGCAGCAACGGCACCGCCAGACAGGCCCAATGCCTCAAGAGGCGGGCTCCTTGGCGGCGGCCTTGTCGGGATGATGCATCTTGGCGAGCGCATCACGGGTGGTGCGGCGGACGATCACGAAGAACAGGGGAATGAAGAAGATGGCGAGGATCGTGGCGGTCAGCATGCCGCCAACAACCGCCGTGCCGATCGCTATACGGCTGTTGGCGCCCGCTCCGGTCGAGAGCGCGAGGGGTAGGACGCCGAATATGAAGGCAAAGCTGGTCATCAATATCGGACGCAGACGGATGCGCGCCGCCTCCATCGCCGCTTCGATGATGCGTTTGCCCTGCTTCTCGGCCCGCTCTGCGAACTCGATCATCAGGATCGCGTTCTTGGCGGCGAGGCCCATGGTGGTCAGCAGACCGATCTGCAGATAGACGTCGTTGACAAGCCCTCGCAGCGTCACCGCCAGCACCGCGCCAACCAGGCCGAGCGGAATGATCAGCAGCACCGCGATAGGAATGGTCCAGCTTTCATACAGCGCCGCCAGGCACAGGAAAACGACCAGCAGCGAGAGCGCGTAGAGCAGCGGCGCCTCGGTCGCGGAACGTGCCTCCTGATAGGATACGCCAGACAGCGCGACGCTCGTGCCCGGAATTTCGCTCGCCAACGCCTGGATACGAGCGAGCGCGTCGCCCGAACTTTTGCCGGGTGCCGCCTGGCCGCTGAATTCGAAGGAAGGAATGCCGTTGAACCGTGACAGCGAGGTCGGCGTCTGCGACCAGCCGGTCCGGGCGAAGGCGGAGAAAGGCACCATCTGGCCGTTCGCGCCGCGCACATACCAGCTGGCGAGGTCCTGGGGCTCCGAACGGAACGGCGCGTCGCCCTGGACATAGACACGCTTTACCCGGCCCCGGTCGACGAAATCATTGACATAGCGCCCACCCCAGGCCGTCGAAAGGGTGGCGTTCACATCGCCTTGCGACAGGCCATAGGCGGCCAGTTTCTGCTGATCGAGGTCGATCTTGAGCGCGGCGACGTCGGGCAGTTCGGTCATGCGCACGGCGGCGAGGTCGGGGTCGGCCCGCGCCTCGGCAAGCAGGCGGCCGGCGGCCGCCTCGAAATCCAGGCGGCTGAGTGCACCGCTGTTCTGGAGCGCGATCGTAAAGCCCTCCGACTGCCCCAGGCCGCGAATGGGCGGCGGCACGACCGTGAACACTTCCGCGTCGCGCAGCGCCGAAAACGCGGCGTTTGCCCGTTGCGCGATGGCATTGGCACTGTTCTGCGGGCCGGGGCGCTCGTCCCAATCACTCAGATGAATGAAGCCGTTGCCGACATTCTGGCCGCTGATGCCGCCACCGCCGCCCGCCAGAGTAAAGCTCGTGCGGACATTGTCCGGCTCATGCTCTGCGAAATAGCGCTCGATGGCGGCGCGCACCTCTTCGCTGCGATTGATCGTCGCGCCGGGAGGTAGCCTGAACTGCACGGCCACATAGCCCTGGTCCTCTGTGGGCACGAACCCGGTCGGGAGGCGAACGAACAGGACCACGAGCAAGGCAAGAATCAGAGCATATAGCGCGATGAAACGCTTCTTGCGGTCGACCACGCTGACAACCGACTTCTGATAACGCGCCGCCAAGCTGTCAAAGCCACGGTTGAACCCGTCACGCGCGCGATCCACCAAACGGGCAAGAGCCGGGGCGCGCCCATGGAGCCAATCCGGCCTTGGCCCGGCGCCATCACCGGCGTGCGTCTGGCGGAGCAGATTGGCGGTGATGGCCGGCGACAGGATCAGCGCGACCAGCACCGACAGGACCATCGCCGAGATGATCGTCACCGAGAACTGGCGATAGATGACACCCGTCGAACCACCGAAAAAGGCCATCGGCAGAAACACCGCCGCGAGCACCAGCGCGACCGCGATGAGCGCCGTCGATATCTCGCCCATGGACCGGATAGTCGCCTCGCGCGGCGTCATGCCAGGATTTTCGGTGAGCAGCCGTTCGACATTCTCCACCACCACGATGGCGTCGTCGACCAGCAGGCCGATGGCCAGCACCAGCCCGAACAAGGTCAGTGTGTTGATCGAGAAACCGGCGAGCCAGAAAACGACGAATGTGCCCAAGAGGACGACAGGCACGGCCATGGTGGGGACGAGCGTGGCGCGCCAGTTCTGCAGGAACACGAACATGACGATGACCACGAGGATGATCGCCTCGATGAGGGTGATCACCACCTCGCTGATCGACAGCTTGATGAAATTCGTCGAGTCGCTGCCAAAGGTATAGGTCAGGCCCGGCGGAAAGGATTTTGCGCGTTCCGCCAGTTCCGCCTTGACCAGATCGGCCGTCCCGAGGGCATCCGCTCCCGGCGCGAGGACGACGGCAAAGCCCGCGCCCGGATGGCCGTTGACATGGCTGATGGGGCCGTAGTTTTCAGCCCCCAGCTCGACCCTGGCGACATCCTTCAGCCGCACGGTCGCGCCATCCGCGCTGGTCTTGAGGATGATGTTGGCAAACTGTTCGGGGGTCTGAAGCCGCGACTGGGCGGTGACCGTCGCGTTCAGATACTGGTCGGAGGCCGATGGCCGCGCGCCCAGTTCGCCGGCGGCCACCTCCGCATTCTGGTTCTGGATCGCGCCGATCACATCGGACGGCATGAGCTGGAAGCTCAGCAGCTTCGACGGGTTCAGCCAGATGCGCATCGCATAGGGCGCGCCGAACACGTTGATGTCGCCCACGCCCTCGATCCGGCTGAGCGGATCGACAAGGTTCGAGGACAGGAAATCAGAGATGTCCTGCCGGTCCATCCGGCCGGTTTCGTCCAGAACCGCAACGACCATGAGGGCGTCGGGATTGGACTTGCGGACGACGAGACCCTGTTGCTGTACCTGCTGGGGCAGCCGCGCGACCGCCTGCTGGACCTGATTCTGGACCTGCACCTGCGCAATGTCGGGATCGGTGCCCTTGTCCAGCGTCACGGTGATGGTGACCTGCCCGCGCGCATTGGACGAGGAACTGAAATAGAGCAGTCCGTCGATGCCGGCGATCGACTGTTCGATCACCTGAGTGACGCTGTTCTGCACGGCCTCGGCCGAGGCGCCAGGGTAAGTGGCGCGGATCGTGACCTGCGGCGGAGCGATGTCCGGATATTGCGCGACCGGCAGCGCGAAGATCGCGCCCAAGCCGCCCATCATGACGATGATCGCAATGACCCAGGCGAAGATGGGGCGATCGATGAAGACGCGGGAGAGCATGCCCCGTCAGCCGCCCTTGCGTTCACCCGGCGGCGGCGGGGCCACGCGCTGTGGCGCGCTTGCCGGTACCGGATTCAGCGCCTGTCCAGGCCGGATGGTCGCGGTGCCCTGGACGACCACCTTCTCGCCCGGCCTGATGCCCTCCGTCACGACCCAGCTGGTTCCCTGCGTGCGGGTGGCGGTGATCTTGCGTTCCTGCGCCTTGTTGCCGGGGCCGACGACATAGACGGTCGCAATTCCGGCCGGATCGCGCGCCACCGCAGTCTGCGGGATCAGCACGACTGATTGATCGATCGCCTGGGCGAAGCGGGCGCGCACGAACATGCCGGGCAGCAGGACGCCCTCCGGGTTGGGAAAGCGCGCGCGCATCGTCACCGTTCCGCTGGCGGGATCGACGATGGCTTCGGCAAACTCGACCCTGCCGCCATAGCCATAGGCACTGCCGTCCTCCAGCGTCAGCCGCACATCGGCATGGGCCGGGACGACACCGCCCTGTGCCAGCTGGCGGCGCAGCGCAAGCAGATCGGCGGACGACTGCTGGATATCCACGAACATCGGGTCGAGCTGGCTGATCTGGGCCAGCGGCGTTGCCTGGTTCGCCGTCACCAGCGCGCCGACGGTGACGAGCGAGCGGCCTATTCGCCCCGTGATCGGCGCTGGCACCGTAGTGTAGCGCAGGTTGATCCGGGCGGTCTGGAGCTGGGCCTCGCTCTGGGCGACCGCAGCGCGGGCCTGCCGCGCGGCGGCGAGGGCGTCGGTATAGTCCTGCTTTGCAACCGCCTCGATCTGCGCGAGTGGCTTGAGACGTTCGGCCTGCGCGGTTCTCGCCTCGGCGCTGGCGGTCGCGCTCTGGAGATTGGCACGCGCTTCGCTGGCCGCTGCCCGATAGAGGGCAGGGTCAATTTCATAGAGCGGCTGGCCCTTGCGCACCAGGGCGCCCTCGGTGAACAGGCGGCGCAGGATCACCCCCGACACCTGCGGGCGCACCTCCGACTGCTGAAAAGCGGACGTGCGGCCCGGCAGCTCGACAATGAGGGGCGCGCTGGTCTGCTGCACGACGACATAGCCGACATTCGCGGGCTTCGACGCCTTGTCCCGCTTGGCCTGCGGCTCCTGCTGGGCACAGCCGGCGACACCAAGCATGGCGAGAGCCGCGATCGCGATGTGACGGGCAAATCTGGAAGCCGTGGCTAACTGGCCAGCCGGCCACGGATTATTGGACTGGGCGGCTGCGTTCATCGCTTTGCGTCACTGAACCCGGCATTGCCTGAGGTCAAGCCGTTACGATCGGCCGCACGAGTTGTTCCATGCGCGGAACAGGCACCCGCGACGCCCGCGTCATAGTTCGACCGAGGTGCCATCAATCCACTGCCGCAGCACAAGGTAGCGGCCGTGCAGCGCGCCGCGATCATGCCGGCCGAAACCCAGCAGCGTGCCCTCATGCCCCTCGGCGGCGGGCAACCATTTCGTCTGTTCGAGGCCGCTGAGCACACCCTCGCGCGTGCGTTCCGGCGCCCGCGCCAGCCCCTCGGCGAGGAGACGGCCGAGATCATGGCCCTTGGCCGCCTTGAGGCTCGCCACGGGCGGCAGGTCATGTTGCCGGCGCAGGGCGGCAAGGGTCTGGTTATGGTCCGAAAACATGTCGACATAGACCCAGCGGTCGATGGCACGGGCATAATCCGGCTCCAGCCCCCGAATTCCCGCCGTGTTCATGATACAGGAACCATCCCAGCCGCGCGCCGCCAGCGCGCGCGCCACCGCAGGCGTGGCAAGACCGAGGCCAAGATAGACGATCGCCTCGATCCGGGCGTCGAGCAGGCGGCCGACCTCGGCCTCCGCCCGGTCGGCAAGCGGGGACAGGCCAGCGACCGCCGCCACGTCAAGGCCAAGTATTTCCGCTTCGGCCTGGAGGAAGGCGAGATGGCGGCGACCGATCGGCGAGCGGTCATGCACGACGCCAATTCGAGGTTTCCCCAACGCCGCCAGATGCCGGGCGATGACGATCGATTCGTCCTCGTGCGAGCCGACCTGGAGGTGGAACATATAGTCGCTGCGCGCCTCTTCCGTCCCCGCCCAGTTGATGGTCGGCATGCGGAAGTGATCGGCGAGTGGCGTGACGACCAGCGCATTGTCGCCAATCGCCGGCCCCACGACCATGAGGACATCCTGCTCCACCAGCGCGGCAAAGGCCCGCTCGACAGCCGCCGCAGTCCCGGCAGGCAGGCCGAGACCCCAGCCACGCACGAACTCGACATCGCGATCAATGCGGCCCCTACCGACCAGATCATCGACCGCGAGGCGCAGCCAATGCTCGATATCGGTCGTGCCGGGCGGACCGTCCGCCATGTCGTTCAATATGCCGACCCGAAGAGGCGCCGCCGCCATGCTGGCCCCCCTCATTCCAGAAGAGCGTCGCGAATGGCGGAAAGTTCGTGCGGCCGCACCTCGATCACCTCGTCGAGGAACCCTTCGACCGAACCGTGCCGCTCGTCGAGTGCATCGAGCGCGGCCCCGATATAGGCGGCGTCGGCGGCCAGGATGGCGCGCGCCACGTCCGGCTGCAACTGGCCGATGCCATGGCTGGTTTCCGGCTGCCGCGAAAACACGCCGAACAGATCGACGGTGCGGTTGGTCAGCAGGAAATCCTCGACCACGATCTCGCGCGGCACGCCAAGGGCGCTCAGCATCAGGGCGGCGGCGGTTCCGGCGCGATCTTTGCCCGCCGTGCAGTTCACGATCAGCGGCACCGCATTGGCCTTGAGATGGCCGAACATGACCCGATAGGCGGGCGCCTGCTCGAAGGGCAGTTCGCGATATCCGGCGATCATGCCGTTGCGGGCCTGCTCGCCGGTGGGAAAGTCCGACGCCATGACCTGACGCAGTTCGCCGAAGCTGGTCTCGTAATCGCGGGCGAAATAATGAAGGCCATCCGAGTCGCGCCAGGCAAAGGGCTCGGCCTCGCGCTCGATCGAGGTGCGCAGGTCGCACACCGTCCTCACGCCCAGTTCACAGAGCCGGGCCCAGTCGGCCTGCGTCAAACCCGCCATGCTGCCCGAGCGGAACAGCCGTCCCCAGCGAACGCGCCGGCCGTCCCGGGTCGGATAGCCGCCCAGATCCCGAAAGTTGCGTCCGCCCTCCAGAGCGATGAGGCGCCCACCGAAATCGTCCGCTTCCATGTTCTCTGTCGCTGGCATGATGTGTGTTCCTCTTCCCACTTTTCCCTATTGAAACCCTATCCGCTCATTATGACAATCATGGCATCTCGAATTACCGCCCGAGCGTTCTGCGACATGCGAGGCAGCAGAGCCGTTGACAGGACAAGCGCCCTAAATAACCCTGTTCAGCAATTTAACGGGGGAGAGAAGCATGGCAGGTGCATTGGCCGGCAAGATCGCGCTGGTGACGGGCGCGTCATCGGGCATTGGCGAGGCGACGGCGATCGCTTTGGCACAAGCGGGCGCGAGCGTCGCGCTGTCCGCCCGGCGCGCCGACCGGCTCGCCGATCTGGTGCAGCGGATCGAGGTGGCGGGCGGCAAGGCGCTGGCGCTGCCGGGCGATGTCATGGAGGAAGCGGTAGCGGTTGCAGCCGTGGAACAGACGATCGCGCATTTCGGCCGCATCGACATCCTCGTCAACTCGGCGGGAATCATGCGCACTGGCACGCTCGAGAGTGGCAGCCTCGACGAATATCGTCAGGTCATGGACGTCAACCTGCTCGCCACGGTCTATACGTGCAAGGCGGCGCTCGGCCCCATGAAGGCGCAGGGTAGCGGCGACATCATCAACATTTCCTCGCTCGCGGGGCGCAAGACTGGCCCGGCGGTGGGCGCCTATGCGGCGAGCAAGCATGCCGTCAACGCCATGACCGACAGCCTGCGCCAGGAGGTGGGCGGCTTTGGCATCCGCGTCACCATCCTGATGCCGGGCGCCACCAGGACGGAGGTGGCCGACAGCGTTACCGATCCCAATATGCGCGCGGCGCTGCAGGCGCATGTCGCCAAGGAGGGCGCGGTCCTGCCATCCGAGATCGGCGAGACCATCGCCTTCATCTGCTCGCTGCCGCGCCGGGTGAACATATCGGAAATCGCGATCCGCCCGACCATCGACACGACGGCCTGACCGCGCAAGCTCAGTTGACCGGCGGCCGTCGCCGATAGCTCAGCGCCTCGGCTACATGGATCCGTCCCACCGTTTCAGCGCCGACGAGATCGGCGATGGTGCGTGCCACCCGCAGTACGCGGGTATAGCCGCGCGCGGAAAGCTTCATCGCGGCGGCCGCTTCGGCGAGCAGAGTGCGGCCAGCCGCGTCGGGCCCAGCGACCGCATCGAGGGCGGGGCCCTCAAGTTCCGCATTGGTGCGCGCGCCCTCACCCGCCCCCGTGCTGCGCGCGGTCTGGGCGGCGCGGGCAACGGCGACCCGGGCCGCAACCTCGGCACTGCCCTCCACCGGCGGCGGCAGGACGAGGTCGGCGGCGGTGACCGCCTCCACTTCGACATGGAGGTCGATGCGGTCCAGCAGCGGGCCGGAGACGCGCGCCTGATAGTCGGCGGCGCATCTGGGCGCGCGTGAGCAGGCGAGCGCGGGATCGGCGAGATGGCCGCAGCGGCACGGGTTCATCGCCGCGACAAGCTGGACGCGAGCCGGGAAGGCGACATGGGCATTGGCACGCGCGACCGTGACTTCGCCCGTCTCCAGCGGCTGGCGCAGCGAATCGAGCACCGCGCGCTGGAATTCCGGCAGTTCGTCGAGAAAGAGAATGCCGAGATGCGCCAGACTGACCTCGCCCGGGCGGACCTTGAGGCCCCCGCCCACCAGCGCCGCCATAGAGGCACTGTGATGCGGCGCGCGATAAGGCCGGGCACGGCTGATCCGGCCGCCGGTCAAGGTGCCGGCGACACTTGCCACCATGGAGACCTCGAGCGCCTCCGACGCTGTCAGCGGCGGCAATATGCCAGGCAGGCAACTCGCCATCAGCGACTTGCCGGCGCCAGGTGGCCCGACCATCAGCAGATTATGCCCCCCGGCAGCGGCGATCTCCAGCGCGCGCTTGGCCGTTTCCTGGCCTTTGACCTGGGCGAGATCGGCGCCGGGACGCTCCGCCTCCACCTCACCCGGAACCGGCGTCGGCAACAGGCCAGTGCCCTTCAGATGGCCAAGCAGGCCGATAAGATCGGGCGCGGCCAGCACCTCGACATTGCCCGCCCATGCCGCCTCCGGCCCCTGCGCGGCCGGGCAGATCAGGCCGAGTTCGTTCGCCCCGGCATGGAGCGCGGCGAGGAGCACGCCGGGGGACGGCGCGATCCGGCCGTCGAGGGCAAGCTCACCCACCACGCAATAGCCCGCCAGCGCTTCGGCATCGACCACGCCCATGGCCGAGAGCAATGCCAGCGCGATGGGCAGATCGAAATGCGATCCTTCCTTGGGCAGGTCGGCGGGCGAGAGGTTGACGGTGATGCGCTTAGGGGGGAGCGAAAGGCCGATCGCGGCGATGGCATTGCGCACCCGCTCACGGCTTTCCGCCACCGCCTTGTCGGGCAGGCCGACGACGATGAAATTGGGCAGGCCGGCAACCAGCTGGCACTGAACCTCGACGCCGCGCGCCTCCAGGCCAAGATAAGCGACGGTTGCAACGGTCGCGACCATGCGGGGTCCCCCTTTGTTCCGCTGCACTCTATGGGGCGCGACCGTTACGCTGTCGAGAGGTTTACATTACGCGAGCCGGGGGAATGAATTTTGGTGGCAGTTGGTAGAGATCGGCGAAACGCGCCGCCAGCGACGGATCGCCTGTGACGGCGAGGGCGCCAAGCTCGGCCAATGCCTCCAGTGGGACCCCGCCATAGACGAAGCCGGCCAAAGCGGATGGGTGCCCGGTAAAGACGATGTCACCCGCCGCGGCATCCCCGCGCGCCACGTTGAAGCCGTCCGGCCCCAACTGCCCGAGATAAGCGTCCTCGCCGAAACGGAAACCTACGGTCATGGCGAGATCGCCGATCCGCGCGCGATCGAGCATCGTTCGAAAGGACAGCAGGATCGACACGCCGCTCAACGGCAGGGTCGGGTCATGGCCCGGCGAGCGGCAGGCCCAGCGGCCCAGCGCTTGGATGATCGGTTCCGCCTCATAGCCCCATGCGGTAAGGCCATAAACCTGAACGCTGGCGGGCGGGGGCAGCCTGGTCCGTTCAACAACGCCGCTCGCCTCCAGCTCCTGCAGGCGCTGCGTCAACACATTGGCGCTGATTCCGGGCAGGTCAGCGCGCAGGTCACTGAAACGTCGCGGCCCGAGCATTAGCTCCCGCACTACGAACAGCGCCCAGCGATCACCGATCAACTCCAGCCCATGGGCCATACCGCAAGCATCCCGATATCCGCGCCTGCGCGCGTCGGAAGATATGTTAGTTATTTTTTCTAACGACATGGTTGCTATGTCTAATTTTTCCGCCATGCTTGTCAATATCGAGTCGGCGCAAACCGGAACGTCGACGGGGCAGAATATCGAAACGCCTATCGAGGAAAGGATAGCGACATGAGCTATATCGACGGTTTCGTTATCGCGGTGCCGAGCGCGAACAAGCAGCAGTTCATCGATCATGCGCGCGAGTTCGATAGCCTCATCATGGATATGGGGGCCCTGCGCATACTCGAATGCTGGGGCGACGATGTACCCGAAGGCAAGCAGACCGATTTCCGCCGGGCCGTGCAGGCGACCCAGGAGGAGGCGGTCGTCTTTTCCTGGATCGAATGGCCGGACAAGGCCACGCGCGACGGCGCGATGGGCAAAATGGACGAGTTGATGAAGACGGACGACCGCTTCAATCCAGAGAAAAACCCCATGCCGTTCGATGGCAAGCGCATGATCTTTGGCGGGTTTTCGCCCGTCGTCACGCTTGAAAAATGACCATTCGGAGTTTGGCGGGAGATAAGAAATGGCAAACAAGCATGGCGACTTCATCTGGTATGAGTTGCTGACCAGCGACGCCGACGCTGCCCAAGCCTTTTACGGGCCGGTAGTCGGTTGGACCTTTGCCGGCAGCGGCCAGGCCGACATGGACTATCGCATCATCAACGCGGCCGAACACAGCATCGGCGGGCTGATGGCGATCACGCCGGAAATGGCGGAGCATGGCGCCCGGCCGGCTTGGCTCGGCTATATCGCGGTGGACGATGTCGACACCAGCGTCGCGGCGATAATCGATTCAGGCGGGCGGGTACTGATGCCGGCCATGGACATCGCCCATGTCGGACGCATCGCCATGATCACGGACCCGCAGGGCGTCCCTTTCTACGTCATGCATCCGAGCGGCGAAGGCGAGAGCCTGGCCTTTGCCTATGACCAGCCCAGGCTCGGCCATTGCGTCTGGAACGAGCTCGTCACCACCGATCAGGCGGGCGCCTGGTCCTTCTATGGCGCCCGCTTCGGCTGGGTCATGGATGGAGAGATGGATATGGGCGCCATGGGGAAATACCAGTTCATTCGCCATGGCGCGGTGCTGGGCGCGATCATGCCGGCGACGCCGGAAATGGGTCCGCCACGCTGGAACCAGTATTTCCGCGTTGCCGATATCGACGCGGCCAAGGCTGCCATCGATGCGGGTGACGGGTCCGTCATCAATGGGCCGATGGAGATACCGGGCGGCGATTACGCGCTCAACGGCATTGATCCGCAGGGCGCGCATTTCGGACTGGTCGGCTCACGCGTCTGATTGGATATTGGCACAGGCGGAGTACATACATGCTTGAACTTTTCGGCCATCCCTTCTCCTCCTACACCTGGAAGGCGCAGATTGCACTTTATGAGAAGGGATTGCCGTTTACGTTCCGCATGGTCGACCCGGATCATCCCGACAACCGGGCGGAACTGAGCCGCCATTGGTCGCTCGTGAAATTTCCGGTGCTCGTGGACGATGGCCGGCCCGTGATCGAATCCTCGATCATCATCGAGTATCTGGACCTGCGTTACCCGGACAGCATTCGCCTGTTGCCGCAGGACGCGATGGCCGCGCTCGACATGCGCTTCATCGACCGGCTGTTCGACAATCATGTCATGGGCCCGGTGCAGGCGATCGTGACCGAGCATCTGTTCCACGCCGAGAGCCCGGATCAGCAGCGCCTCGACCGGGCGCAGGCGACACTCGCCGCCATCTATGCCTGGCTCGACACACGCCTCGGCCAAGGCGAATGGGCGTGCGGGGCCGACTTCACCATGGCCGATTGCGCGGCGGCGCCGGCGCTCTTCTATGCTGACTGGGTCCGGCCGATCGATCCAACGCTCGAGCGCCTGGCCGCCTATCGCGCGCGGCTGCTGGCACGGCCCTCGGTGGCCCGCTGCGTCGAGGATGCCCGGCCCTTCCGCCATTTCTTCCCGCCCGGCGCGCCGGACAGGGACTGACGTCATGACCGCAACGCTCAACCACACCATCGTCTGGTGCCATGACAGGTACCGCTCCTCGGCATTCCTGGCGGAGATCCTGGGATTACGGCCACCCCGACCGTTTCTGCACTTCATGGTGGTAGAGCTCGCCAACGGGGTCTCGCTCGACTTCATGGACAAGGAGGGCACGGTCGCGCCGCAGCATTATGCCTTCCATGTCAGCGATGCCGAGTTCGATGCCGGCTTTGCCCGCATCAAGGCGCGCAACATTCCTTATTGGGCCGATCCCGGCCGCAGCCAGCCGGGCGAGATCAACAGGCACTGGGGCGGGCGGGGCGTCTATTTCGAGGATCCCGACGGCCATCTCCTCGAACTTATCACCAAGCCTTATGGCAGCCCGGAGGCGTTATGAACGAGCCAGAGAAGAAGGTGCTGGAACTCAGCGTCACCCGTCACATCGCCGCGCCGCCGGATAGAGTGTGGCAGGTGATGACCGAGCGCATGACCGAATGGTGGTGCCCCAAGCCCTGGACGACCGAGATCATCGCGCTCGACCGCCGGCCGGGCGGCCGCGCCGCCTTCGTCATGCGTGGCCCCGATGGCGAGGAGGAACCGAGCGACGGCATCTATCTCGCCTATGAGCCGGGCAGGCGCTTTGCGTTCACCGACGCGACCAACGCGGAGCTGGTGCCGCAGGCGCCGTTCATGATCGGCATCTGGGAAATTGCGCCGGAGGGCGAAGGCACCCGCTACACCGCACGCGCGCGCCACTGGACCGAGGAGGCGCTGGAACAGCATCGCGAAATGGGCTTCGAGCCGGGCTGGACCGCCGTTGCCGACCAGCTCGCGGCCCTGTGCGAGAAAGCCTAGCGCCCGGTCATTCCTGCGGCAGCTGCCGGGTGCGGTTGAGCGTCTCGATCACTTCGTCCAGGGGCTCGACCACCGTGACACTGCGTCCCTCGCCGAACCGGATGCGGGTGCCGTCGGTCACCGACGAGATGAACGTGACCTGCGCCGCATTGACAGCGGTCGGCACCCGGTCGGCACTGATGAACTTCACGAACATGCATCGCTCTCCTTCTATTTGGAGGCGAGCCTAGGCGAATCGGGCTGATATGCCAGCGTCTTGTGCGGGCTAGTGATGCCCGGCCGGCGTCGTCATCTTGCGAATGAAGCCGATGAGGCCGGTCTGGCGGCTGCGCTTCATCCGCTCGGCCTCGAGGATCGTCTTGACCTTGCTAAAGCAGGCCTCGACATCGTCGTTGACGAGCACATAGTCATAGCCGTCCCAATGCGCGATCTCGCCATGGGCGCGGGCCATGCGGGCGTCGATGACCTCCGGGCTGTCGGTGCGGCGGTCGCGCAGGCGCCGCTCCAGCTCCTCCATGGACGGGGGCAGGATGAAGACCCGCACCACGTCGCCGCCGGCAATCTGATAAAGCTGTTGCGCGCCCTGCCAGTCGATGTCGAACAGGACGTCACGCCCCTCCGCCAGCATTGCGTCGACCGGCGCGCGCGGCGTCCCGTAGCGATGGCCGAAGACATGCGCCCATTCCAGGAACTGGTGATCGCTCACCATCTCCTTGAAGCGCGGCACATCGACGAAATGATAGTCGACGCCATCCACCTCGCCGGGTCGGATCGGCCGCGTCGTTGCGGAAACGGACATTTGCAGGCCGTCATCGGCGGCGAGCAGCTTGCGGGCGATGGTCGACTTGCCCGCGCCCGAGGGCGACGACAGCACGAACAGCACGCCGCGTCGCTTGAAGCCATGGGGATCGGAAGAAATGCTGTGCGGCATGGTGTCCAACTGGCTCGCCTCTGGCCCTGCGTCAATGGCCGATATGCAGCCGGGCCGGCGACGAGAGACAAAAGGGGCAGGATCAGGAACCCTTGCGGGCGGCGCGCTTGGCCCTGGCCTTCTGACCGGCGCGATAGACGCGGTGCGCGAGAAGGGCCGCGCCAAGGGTGAAGGCGCCCGCCGGCGATCGGCGCAGCAGCATGTTGAAGGCGGCACTTGCGAGAAATACCGGCACGCCGGCCTTGTTCGCGCTCGTGCGCACCGACCGCGCGAGGAGCATCCTGGCTAAACGGTTGGGCACTGGGCCGTCCTTTCCCGTCCGGCGATGCGTTGCGCCGCTATTTCTTCTTGCCGAAATCCACGGTCACGACGTTGGAGCCCGACGAATCATCGCCGTCAATGTCCGGGGCGTCATTTTCGGCATCGTCATGCGGTTCCGGCTCATTGGCGCCGGACACCTGGAATTGCAGGGCGAAATTGACCGCCGGATCGACAAAAGCGCTGATCGCTGCATAGGGGATCACCAGATGCGCGGGCACCTGACTGAAGGTCAGGCCGACCTCGAACAAATCGGCATTCACCTTGAGATCCCAGAACTTGTGCTGGAGGACGATGGTCATCTCGTCCGGAAACCGCTCGACCAGATGGCGCGGGATGGAGACGCCGGGTGCCTGGGTCTTGAAGGTGATATAGAAATGATGGTCGCCCGGCAGGGTGCCGACTTTGGCAACTTCGCCAAGGACTCGGCCGACGACCGCGCGCAGGGCCTCCTGCACAATCTCGTCATAGGGAATCAGGCTGTCGGGCGCTTCATCGCTCATGCCCCTATCCTGTGAGCGATGGCCCGTTCGGGGTCAAGCGCGAACGCATCCGGCCATTCACGCGTTGCGCCAAAAGCCATCAAGTCCTAAAGGCGCGGCATGCGCATCGGTGAAGTACATCGCGAAACCAAGGAAACGGCTATCACTGTCCGGGTCAATCTCGACGGGACGGGGACCTACGCCATTTCGACCGGCATCGGTTTTCTGGACCATATGCTGGAGCAGCTTTCGCGCCATTCCCTGATCGACATTGATCTGAAGGCGGTGGGCGACCTGCATGTCGACCAGCACCACACCACCGAGGATACCGGCATCGCGATCGGCGAAGCCATTGCCAAGGCGCTGGCCGACAAGCGCGGCATCACCCGCTATGGCGAGGCGCACGCACCGATGGACGAGACGCTGACCCGCGTCGCGCTGGACATTTCCGGACGACCCTATCTGGTGTGGAAGGTGGCGCTCAGCATGCCGCAGCTTGGGCAATGGGACACCGAGCTGATCCAGCACTGGTTCCACAGCTTTGCCGACGCGGCGGGCATCACGCTCCATGTCGAGAATCTCTACGGCTCGAACAACCACCATATTGTCGAAAGCTGCTTCAAGGCGACGGCGCGGGCGCTCCGCGCCGCGGTGGAAATCGATCCGCGCAAGGGCGACGCCATCCCCTCGACAAAGGGTGTGCTGGGCGCGAAATGACCCTATCCGTCGCGCTGATCGATTATGGCGCGGGCAATCTCCAGTCCGTGCGCAATGCGCTGATGGCGGCGGGCTGTCCCGCCGTCACCGTAACCGCCGATCCCGATCAGGTGCGCACGGCCGACCGCATCGTGCTGCCGGGCGTGGGCGCGTTCGGCCATTGCCGGGACGCGCTGTTCGGCATCGCCGGCATGGTCGATGCCATGGCGGAAGCGGTCCGGACGCGCGCCGTGCCGTTTCTGGGCGTGTGCGTCGGCATGCAGCTGCTCGCCGACCGGGGCGAGGAGCATGGGGTCCATCAAGGGCTGGGCTGGATCGCGGGCACGGTGCGGCTGATGGAGCCGGCCGATACCGATGCCAAGATACCCCATATGGGCTGGAACGACGTGATTGCGGCGACGCCCCATAAGCTGCTGCAGGCAGGCGAGGCCTATTTCCTGCACAGCTATCATTTCGTGGCTGAGAGGGCCGAGGACGTGATCGCGACCAGCAACCATGGCGGCCCGATCGTCGCCGCCGTAGCCCGCGAGAATATCGTCGGCGTGCAGTTCCATCCCGAGAAGAGCCAGGCCTATGGCCTCTCCTTCCTCAAGCGCTTTCTGGAGTGGCGGCCATGACGGACGTTCCGGCTTTCATCGTCTTTCCGGCGATCGACCTGAAGGGCGGGCAGGTCGTGCGCCTGGCCGAGGGGGACATGGACCGCGCGACCGTCTATGGCGATGACCCGGCGGCGCAGGCCATGCTGTTCGCCGAGGCGGGCGCGGGCTTTCTCCACGTCGTCGACCTGGACGGCAGCTTTGCCGGGCGCGCCGTCAATGCCGAGGCGGTCGAGCGCATCGTCGCGGCCTTTCCCGGCCATGTCCAGCTGGGCGGCGGCATCCGCAACCGGGAGGCGGTGGCGCGCTGGTTCGACCTTGGCGTATCGCGCATCGTCATCGGCACGGCAGCGCTCAAGGACCCCGAATTCGTCAAGGCGGCCGCCCGCGACTTCCCCGGGGGCATCGTCGTAGCGGTGGACGCGCGTGATGGCTTTGTCGCGACTGACGGCTGGGCGGAGAAGTCGGACATGCCGGTCATCGACCTCGCTCGCCGCTTCGAGGATGCGGGCGTTGCCAGCCTCCTGTTCACCGATGTCGGGCGCGACGGCCTCCTGAAGGGCTGCAACGTGCAAGCAACGGTCGACCTCGCCCGCGCCACCGACATTCCGGTGATCGCTAGCGGCGGGGTCGCGGGCCTCGCAGACATCAGGGTGCTGAGCCTGCATGCGCGGGACGGGATCGAGGGCGTCATCACGGGCCGCGCGCTCTATGACGGGCGCCTCGACCTGAAGGCCGCGCTGGCGGTTGCGGCGGCGGTCTAGTAAGTTCCGGAACCATGACCGTTCGAACCCGCGTGATCCCCTGCCTCGACGTCGCCAATGGACGGGTGGTGAAGGGCGTCAATTTCGTGGACCTGGCTGATGCCGGCGATCCGGTCGAGCAGGCGCGCCTCTACGACGCGGCGGGCGCGGATGAGCTGTGCTTCCTCGACATCACCGCCAGCCATGAAGAGCGCGGCACGCTGCTTGACATCGTGGCGCGCACCGCCGAGGTCTGCTTCATGCCGCTGACGGTTGGCGGCGGGGTGCGCACGCCGGAGGATGCGCGCGCGCTGCTGCTCGCCGGCGCGGACAAGGTCGCGGTGAACAGCGCCGCCGTCGCCCGGCCTGAGCTGGTCGCCGACCTCGCCGAGCGCTTCGGCAGCCAGTGCGTCGTCGCCTCCGTCGATGCGCGGCGCGTCGCTGAGGGAAAATGGGAGATCTTCACTCATGGCGGTCGGCGCGCGACGGGCATCGATGCGGTAGCCCATGCGCGGCGTCTGGCGGAACTGGGTGCGGGCGAGCTGCTCGTCACCTCGATGGACGGCGACGGCACCAAACAGGGCTATGACATCGCGCTGACCCGGACCATCGCCGACCAGGTGAGCGTGCCGGTGATCGCGAGCGGCGGGGTCGGCACGCTCGACCATCTCGTCGCGGGCGTGACTGAGGGCCATGCCAGCGCCGTCCTGGCCGCCTCGATTTTCCATTTCGGCCAGCACAGCATTGCCGAGGCCCATGCGGCGCTGGCGATGGCCGGCATCGCGGTGCGCGCGCCGGTGGGGGCTTGAGCTGCATTAGATTGGTTCGCGCAGAGGCGCAGAGAACGCAGAGACTGTCCTGCGCCCCAGGCACCTTTTAACCTTGTAGTCGTCCAGAAGCGGCAAGTTGGTTGGTAAGCGCGGCTTCGCCGCGGGCGCGATGCCTCAGCGTTCTCTGCGCCTCTGCGCGAAAAAACAACTTCGCCAAATAGGATGGACGAGCCTGATCGAGAGTGTCCGCTTGACGCCGCACCCTCGCCCGGCGAAACGCTGTGCCGATGACTGATACGTTCGCCCGACTCGAGGAAACCATTCGCGCGCGTCGCAGTGCGGACCCCGAATCCTCCTATGTCGCCAAGCTGACCGCCAAAGGCCGGCCGAAAATGGCTCAGAAGCTGGGCGAGGAAGCCGTCGAGACGGTCATTGCCGCCTTGTCCGGCGATGCAAAAGCGACCACGTCCGAGGCCGCCGACCTTCTCTTTCACTTGTGCCTGTTGCTCGCCGACATGGGCCTGAGCCTCAATGATGTCGCCGCCGAGCTGGAGCGCCGCGAGGGCCTGTCGGGCCTTGCGGAAAAGGCCGCGCGCAAGCCGGATTGATCCTTCGGAGAGAGCCATGCCCGTCGACACCAGACAGCCCTACGACCGCGACAATATCTTTGCCCGTATCCTGCGCGGCGAGATTCCCTGCGCCAAGGTCTATGAGGATGAATGGGCGCTCGCCTTCAACGATATCCACCCGCAGGCCCCGACCCATGTCCAGGTGATCCCCAAGGGCGCCTATGTCAGCTGGGACGATTTCTCCGCCAACGCCAGCGCCGAGGAGATCGCGGGCTATGTGCGCGCCATCGGCACGGTCGCGCGGCAGCTGGGCGTGACCGACAGCGGCTTTCGCCTGCTCAGCAATTCCGGGCCGGACTCCCATCAGGAGGTGCCGCACCTGCATGTCCACCTGTTTGCCGGGCGACCATTGGGGCATCTGCTGGTCAGGCAATGAGCGGCTTGCGCCGGCAAAATTAGGCTCTAGTCTCGCGCCAAAAGGGGATGCGGGCGTGTCTTTCGGGGATGCTGGCCCGCCGCGATATCGGGGAAGACGGAAGCAATGATATTCGGACGCGTCAAGCCGCTCGATGCCATATTGGCGACGGCCGAGAAAAAGGGTCTGCACCGTTCGCTCGGCCCCATCCAGCTGACCTTGCTGGGCGTCGGCGCG
The DNA here is from genome assembly GCA_035490755.1 of Sphingobium sp. Taxonomy (GTDB): domain Bacteria; phylum Pseudomonadota; class Alphaproteobacteria; order Sphingomonadales; family Sphingomonadaceae; genus Sphingobium. The sequence continues at coordinate 8,327 of DATJLC010000297.1, read as the reverse complement.
ATCATCGGCACCGGTATCTTCGTGCTGACCGCCGCCGCCGCGCAGAAGGCCGGACCGGGCATGATGTACAGCTTCATGATCGCCGGCTTCGTCTGCGCCGTCGCGGCTTTGTGCTATTCCGAACTTGCCTCGATGGTACCGGTGTCGGGCTCCGCCTATACCTACAGCTACGCCGTGATGGGCGAGCTTCTGGCCTGGATCGTCGGCTGGGCGTTGATCCTCGAATATGCTGTGGCCGCCTCGGCGGTGTCGGTCGGCTGGTCCGGCTATTTCATGGGGCTGATGAAAAGCTGGACGGGCCTCGAACTGCCACAGGCGCTGGCGGCCGGGCCGGCCTGGTCGATGGTGGGATGGGTTCCCCATGCCGATTTCTCGGCCGGAATCATCAACGTTCCCGCCATTTTCGTCGCGCTAGCCGTGACGCTGCTGCTGATGATCGGCACCAAGGAAAGCGCGCGTTTCAACGCGGCGCTGGTGGCGGTCAAGGTCGTGGCGCTCGCCATGTTCATCTTCATGACCCTGCCGATCCTGAACGGCGCCCATTTCGAGCCCTTCACACCCAATGGCTGGTTCGGGCCGGAGGGCACGAGCGGCATGGGCGTGGTCGGCGCGGCAGCGTCGATCTTCTTTGCCTATGTCGGCTTCGACGCCGTGTCGACCGCGGCCGAGGAGACCAAGAACCCGCAGCGCAACGTGCCGATCGGCCTCATCGGCTCGCTTGGCCTGTGCACCATCATCTATTTGCTGGTCGCGGCGGGGGCGATCGGCGCAATTGGCGCGCAGCCGGCGGGCCTTGGCACCCAGCCCGGCACGCCCGAGTTCATCGCCCAGTGCAAGAGCCTGGCGGCGGCCGGCCAGGAACCCCTGGTCTGCTCCAAGGAGGCGCTCGCCCATGTGCTGCGCCAGATCAACCACAGCCATCTGGGCGACGCCATCGGCTTTGCCGCCAATATCGCCCTCCCCTCCGTCATCCTGATGATGATGTACGGCCAGACCCGCATCTTCTTCGTCATGGCGCGCGACGGCCTGCTGCCGGAGAAGCTGGCCACGGTGCATCCGCGCTGGCGGACGCCGCATATCGTGACCCTCGTCACCGGCATCTTCGTCGCCATTTCCGCCGCCCTGCTGCCGGTCGGGCAGCTCGCCGACATCTCCAATTCCGGCACGCTCTTCGCCTTCTTCATGGTGTCGATCGCGGTGCTGGTGCTGCGCGTGCGCGACCCGGGCCGGCACCGTCCGTTCCGTACGCCGCTGGTCTGGGTGGTCGCGCCGCTAGCGGCGGTCGGCTGCGTCGGGCTCTACTGGAACCTGCCCAACGAAGCGCGTCTAGTGCTGCCGATTTGGGGCGGCATCGGCCTGGTGGTCTATTTCCTCTACGGCTATCGCAAGAGCCATGTCGCGCGCGGTCTGGTCGATGTCCACGAGGAAGACAGGGACGTTCCGCCGCAGCCGGTGCCGCCCCTGCCGGAGATCTGATCCGGCCGGGCGACGATCCGGCCGTCAGAGCTGTATCTCCTTATGCTCGCCCGCTTCCCCGGGCCTGATGGTCTGACCGGTCATCAGCTTGAACAAGCCCTTCATGCCGACATCCGCCGTCCAGATCTCGGCATCGTCGAGGTCAAAGCGCAGCATCAGAAGGTTCGGGTCGGCCCGTCCGCCTGGGAACCATGCCGCCACCTGGCTGGATCAGTAGCGATCGATCACGGCCGGATCGTTCTCCTCGTGCAGCGAGCCGGCGATGCAGGCGAACAGATCATGCCCTTTGGCCACGAACTGCGCCATGGCCGGACCGCCCTGGGCGATGCGGCTGTCCTTGGTCGTGTAGAACCAGAAGGCGCTATTGGCGTCCTTGTCGAGAATGGCGGTCATGGGCAGGCTGTGGACGTGCTCGCCAGTCAGCCCCACCATCAGGAAGGGGCTGTCCTCCATCGCCTTCCAGAAGCGCTCGCGGATATTCTCGGTCATGGGATTGCTCCTTTCCCGGTAAACAACGATCCTGGCCGCGAAATGTCCCGCACCATCGGCAACCCGCCGCTCGGGCGCGCCCATCACAGAACCGGGCATGAACACGCGGTTGTTTCACGTTCACGCAACCAGGCGGGGCAGATGCGCATTGTTACCGCGTCCGCAACGACAAGGAGAACGAAGATGCTTACCCTGGCCAAGAGGACCGCGGTCGCGATAGGGCTTGGCGCAATGATGGTGACGACGGCGCCGGCCATGGCCGATCCGCCGCCCTGGGCTCCCGCCCATGGCCGCCGCGCGCATGACGAGGACCGACGCCGCTGGCGCCATTATGATCATGATCGCTATCCGCCCGGCTATTCGGCTTATTATGCCGACCGCTATTACCGCTCCGGCTATCGCCCAATTCCGGTGACGCGCGAGACGCGCATCTATCGTGGCTATGACGGGCGCTATTATTGCCGGCGCAGCGACGGCACGACGGGTCTGATCATCGGCGCAGCCCTTGGCGGGTTGATCGGCAACAGCCTGGATCGCGGGCGTTCATCCTTGGCCGGAACGCTGATCGGAGCGGGCGCGGGCGCCCTGCTTGGCCGCGAGATCGACCGGGGCGAGCTGGTCTGCCGCTGACGCAGGCAGGCCGAGGCGGCGCGCTCCTTGGCAGGCGTGCCGCCTCAGTCCTTAATCGCCGGCGAAGTTGAGTTCGAGGAGGATGCCGTGCGGATCCTTGACGAAGATCTGCTTCAGGCCGCCGGTGTAGTTCCCATTGTTTACGTAAAAATGGATACCCTGCGTCTCCAGCCGCCCCATCATCTCGGCCATGCCGGTGCATGCGAAGGCGACATGATGGATGGCGCCGGTCGACTCGCCCTCGGCCGCGAACCTGCGCAGGTGGATGATCGGATGGTTGTTATGGTCGTAGAGCCAGCGCCCCTCGTCAGGCGACTGCTGGGCCGCGTTGCAGCGCGGGTCGAGATCGAGCAGATCGGCATAGAAGCGCGCGGATGCTTCCACGTCGCTTGTGCTGATATTCACATGATCAAGGGCATTGACCCGCATGTTTCTCTCCTGGTCCCGCAGGAATGATGTGAACCCAAAGCCCAAGCCGGCGCAAGCCGCCCTGTGCTGGTGGGCGATGCGGCCTTGACCGGAATAGCGTTGGCGATCGATTCGGACATGCGGCAGAATGGGGCTGGCGCAGATTGTCTACCAAAGACGAAGAGAAAGATTCCCGCGACGAACCGATGGCCACTAACATTGTCTAGTAGAAAGATAGACTATACAGCGCATCTAGCGGATGACCGCATGACATACAGGTTGGGGACGAATCAGATGCGACGCAAATTTTTGAAGCTGTTGGGATCCGCTGCCCTGTTGGGTATCGTGCCGGTTGCGGCGCCATTGGCCGCGGCAGGCCCAGCGCAGCTCCTCAACGTTTCCTACGATCCAACGCGCGAGCTTTACACCGCGATCAATGCCGCCTTCGCCAATTACTGGAAGGGCAAGACGGAACAGTCCGTTGCCATTCGCCAGAGCCATGGCGGATCGGGCAAGCAGGCGCGGTCGGTGATCGACGGCCTGCAGGCGGACGTCGTCACGCTGGCGCTTGGTTATGACATCGACTCCATCGCCAAGCGCGGGCTCATCCGGCCGGGCTGGCAGGCGGAGCTGCCGAACAACAGCGCACCTTATTATTCGACCATCGTGTTCCTGGTGCGCAAGGGCAATCCCAAGGGCATCAAGGACTGGGACGACCTGGCGCGGCCGGGCGTGTCGGTGATCACGCCCAACCCCAAGACCAGCGGCGGCGCGCGCTGGAACTTCCTCGCCGCCTGGGGCTATGGCCAGACGAAATATGGATCGGGACAGGCCGCGCTCCAGTTCGTGACCCGGCTGTTCCGCAACGTGCCGGTGCTGGACAGTGGCGCGCGCGGCGCGACGACCACCTTCGTCCAGCGAGGCCAGGGCGACGTGCTGATCGCCTGGGAGAATGAGGCGCTGCTCGCCACGCAGAAGCTGGGCGCGGGCAAGTTCGAGATCGTGACCCCGTCCATCTCCATCCGCGCCGAGCCGCCGGTCGCCGTGGTCGATGCCAATGTCGACAAGCATGGCACGCGCGCTGTCGCCGAAGCCTATCTGAAGTTCCTCTATGCGCCCGAGGCGCAGGAGATCATCGCGCGCAACCATTACCGTCCGCGCAACCCGCAGGTCGCGGCCAAATATGCGCGCCAGTTCAAGAATATCCCTTTGCTGAGCGTGGATCGCCACTTCGGCGGCTGGGCCAAGGCCCAGGCCACCTTCTTCAATGACGGCGCCTTGTTCGATCAGGCTTTCGAGGCGGCGAAGCGATAAGCCGCTCGAAAGGCTTTCATTAAGGGAGAAAATTGATGAAACATCTGACGCTGGCCTCGGCCGCGATACTCGCCCTTGTGCCTGTTGTGCCTGTACAGGCCTTCGCCCAGGACCAGGACTCACCGATCGACAGCCTGCTGCCGGCCGACAACGCGCCCGCAGCGGAAGCGCCGAAACCGACCGGCGATCCGGTCCTCGACCGCCTCAACGCCCTTGAGGCACGCATTCGCCAGCTCGAGTCCCGCAATGCCGAGCTGGAGCAGCAGGCCGCCCAGACCCAGACCCGCGTCGAGAATGTCGAGGTCCGCGCCGCCAAGGCCGCCCAGCCCGGCGTCGTCCCGACCTATTCCGACGTGAACGGCGACTTCACCTTCAAGCCGCGCGGCGTGCTGCAGGTCGACTATGCCGGCTATAACGAGCGCGAGGGCGGCTATGACTTCAGCAACGGCACCGACATCCGCCGTGGCCGCTTCGGCTTCGAGGGCACGGCCTTCAAGAAGTTCAAATGGCGCCTCGATGCCGAGTTCGTCCAGCAGCGGGTCAATCTGCTCGATGCCTATATCAGCTATGCGCTGAGCCCCAAATGGACCGTGACCGCCGGCCAGCACAAAGCGCCCTACGGTCTGGAGGCCAATACCTCCGATGCGAACAACACCTTCCTCGAGCGGTCGATGGCCAGCAACGCCTTTGGCGCTGTCGGCGCGGAACGTCGGGTGGGCCTGTCGTTTGCCTATAATACGGACAAGCTGAACGCGACTGTCGGCCTGTTCGGCGCGGGCGAGGCGATCACCCGCAATGCAACCAGCCGCGATGAGCCCTATGGCGTCAACGGCCGGATCACCTGGGACCCCATTCTCGACACCGGCAGGGTCGTGCATCTGGGCGTGTCGGGCTATCATGTGACCAATCTCGCCGCCAATGGTGTGACCGTCGCTGATCGGCCCAATGTCCGCGTCGACGGCGGCAATCTGGTCTCGGTCGCGATCACCGGCTCGGCACCGCAGGGCGGGGCAGAGACGGGCGTCCAAACCGCCACCTATGCGGGCGCCGAAGCTGCCATCGTGTTTGGCCCCTTCTCCGTGCAGGGCGAATATGGCGCGCTGGCGCTCAATCGCTACGGCCTCGATTCCACACTCAACTTCAGCGGATTCAACGTCTTCGGCAGCGTCTTCCTGACCGGCGAGTCACGGTCGTTCAAGGGCGGCAATGTCGACAAGCTGAAGCCCTTCAACGACTTCAACCCCGGCAATGGTCATTGGGGCGCGTTCGAACTGGCGGTGCGTTACGACCAGCTCGACCTCGACGATCCGACGCTCGGCCTTCCCGCCACGCAGGGCGGTCGCCAGGCGCACACATGGACGGGCGCGCTGAACTGGTATCTCAATCCGAATCTGCGCGCCGCATTCAATTATGTGCGCTTCACCGGACGCAACTCCCCGCTGGTCGCATCCGGGGTCGGAACCGCCAAAGGCGACATCTTCGCCACCAGACTCCAACTGGATTTCTGAAATGGCGACGTTATGGGAAGGGGGTGTAGCCGACCCCATGCGAACACCCAGGGTCCAGGGCGGCGCAACTTCGCGGCGAGCCTTCCGCTGGATTTCCAGCGGATCGTCGCTAAGGGGGAAGTCCGTGATACGCCGCTCCGCATTGCCCGGCTATAGGCTGACTGTTGCCCTGACCCTGATCTGGGTCGGGGCAATCGTCCTGGTGCCACTGAGCGCCGTGTTCATTCGGTCCGCCAGCGAAGGCTGGGGCCATTTCATCCAGGCCGGCTTTTCCGAGCGCGCGCTCGCCTCCTATCGCGTCGGCTTTGGCGCGGCAGCGGCGGCCACCGGGATCAACGCCGTCTTCGGGCTGATTGTCGCCTGGGTGCTGGTGCGGATCGAGTTTCCGGGCCGGCGGCTGCTGTCGGCGATGGTCGACCTGCCATTCGCCCTTCCCACGGCGGTCGCCGGCATCGCGCTCACCGCGCTTTACGCGGATACCGGCTGGATCGGATCGCTGCTCGCGCCGATGGGCATTCCCATCGCCTATCATCCGCAAGGGATCGTCGTCGCGCTGACCTTCATCGGCCTGCCCTTTGTCGTGCGCGCCATCGAGCCGGTGCTGATCGACCTTGACCGCACCTATGAGGAGGCCGCCGCCACATTGGGCGCCGGGCGCTGGGCGATGTTCCGCCGGGTCGTGTTCCCGGAGATCGCGCCGGCCCTGGTGACGGGTTGCGCCATGGCCTTCGCACGCGGGGTCGGCGAATATGGATCGGTGATCTTCATCGCGGGCAACATGCCCATGATCTCCGAAATTCCGCCGCTCCTCATCGTCACCAACCTGGAGCAATATGATTATGCCGGCGCATCGGCGATTGCGGTCGTGATGCTGCTGCTGTCCTTCTCGATCCTGGCGGTGGTCAACGCGCTCCAGGCACGCACCCATCGGAAGACCGGCGCATGAGCCGCGCCCGCTCCCCCCTCGCCACGCCGCTGTGGGCACGCGCGCTGCTGATCGGTGTCGCCGTCAGCTATATGGCGCTGATGCTGCTGCTGCCCCTCGCCTCAATCTTCGTCGAGGCATTTCGGGAAGGCATATTGCCCTATCTGGAGTCCCTCAAGGAGCCGGACGGCATCGCCGCGATCAAGCTGACGCTGCTCATCGCGGCTCTTACCGTGCCGCTCAACATGGTGCTGGGCATCGTCATGGCATGGGCGGTGACCAAGCATGATTTTCGCGGCAAGGCCTGGCTCGTCACCTTCATCGACCTGCCCTTTTCCGTTTCTCCGGTCGTGTCCGGCCTCATCTATGTGCTGATTTTCGGCGCGCAGGGATGGCTGGGGCCATGGCTGGAGGCGCGGGGCATCCACATCATCTTCGCGGTGCCGGGCATTGTCCTTGCGACCATATTCGTCACATTCCCGTTCGTCGCGCGGCAGCTCATCCCGCTGATGAATGCGCAGGGGCGTGCGGCGGAGGAGGCGGCCTTGTCGCTTGGTGCAAGCGGCTGGCAGACCTTCTGGCATGTCACCCTGCCCGACATTCGCTGGGCGCTGCTCTATGGCGTGCTGCTCTGCAATGCCCGAGCCATGGGCGAATTCGGCGCTGTTTCCGTGGTGTCGGGACATATCAGGGGCGAGACCAACACCATGCCGCTCCATATCGAGGTGCTGTACGACGACTATAATTTCGTTGGCGCCTTCGCGGTCGCGTCGCTGCTCGCCGGCCTCGCCATCGTCACCCTCATCGTCAAGACCCTGCTCGAATGGTGGCACGGCGACGAGATCAAGGCCAAGGGACACTGATCCGATGACTATCGAAATCCGGGATATCGCCAAGGGCTTTGACGGCCACAGCGCCCTCGACAGCGTGTCGATGAAGGTCGACGGCGGCGCCTTTGTCGCGTTGCTGGGCCCGTCCGGCTCAGGCAAGACCACGCTCCTGCGGATCATCGCGGGCCTCGCCTTCGCGGACCGTGGCCATGTGCTGTTCGACCAGGAGGACGTGACCAATCGGCCGGTGCAGGATCGCGGCATTGGATTCGTGTTCCAGAACTATGCCTTGTTCCGGCACATGACGGTCGCGCGCAACATCGCCTTCGGCCTCGACATGATGAAGCGCCGCGAGCGCCCGTCGCGGCGGGAGATTGCCGATCGCGTCGAAAAGCTGCTGGACCTTGTTCAGATGCCGGGCCTCGGCGGCCGCTATCCCGCGCAGCTTTCCGGCGGCCAACGCCAGCGCGTCGCGCTCGCCCGGGCACTGGCGCGCAATCCGCGCTACCTCCTCCTCGACGAGCCGTTCGGGGCGCTGGACGCCAAGGTGCGCAAGGACCTGCGCGTGGCGCTGCGCGACATTCACGACCGGCTGGGCGTCACCACCATCTTTGTCACCCACGATCGCGAGGAAGCTTTTGGCCTGGCCGACCAGGTCGCGATCCTGAACCATGGGCGCATCGCGCAATATGCCCCGCCCGGGGAAATCGAGTCCGCGCCCGCCGATGCCTTCGTCCGGGAGTTTCT
>DATJLC010000296.1:0-9495 GCA_035490755.1 Sphingobium sp. | reverse complement strand
TCTGGTTTGCCGGACAGGGCGGCTTCGGCATCCAGACCGCGCCGGCCGCCGCGCTGATCGGTGCCGCGCTGGTGACGGGCGCCGCCTTGGCGCCGAGTGTCGCTCATATCGATCCCGCGCCTTATTCGCCGGACCGCTTCGACCTTTGATCGCGAAACAATCCTCTGTGCCAGGCATTATGGCTGTTCCAGGCGACAGTAGGTCTTTGCAATCCGATCGTCATTTTTCGCGGGGATGACGGTAGAAAGCAAGTTTTGCAAAGATCCCGCTTTCGCGGGAATGACAATAAACAGTAAATCATTCAGGGTCTCACAACGGAGGACCGATCTTATGAAAAAGGGCTTTGTCGATAACATCGAGAAACTGACCGAGGAGAATGGGGACTTTCGGCGTGTCCTCTATACCGGCCACAATCTCCAGCTGGTGCTGATGTCGATCAATCCCGGCGAGGAGATCGGCGAGGAAGTCCATGAGGACCGCGACCAGTTCTTCCGTATCGAGGCCGGCGAGGGCGAGGTGTGGATCGATGGCGTCTGCAACAGGGTGAAGGCCGACGACGGCGTCATCGTGCCCCAGGGCGCGCGTCATAATGTGGTGTGCAGCGGGAACGAGCCGCTGCGCCTCTACACCATCTACGGGCCGCCCGAGCATGTCGACGGCACGGTCCACAAGACCTGCGACGAGGCCAACGCCGCCCACGAGCATTTCGACGGACGCACGACGGAGTGACCCTGTCCTACACGCGCCCGCTCATGCCATAACCCTCCGGCCTTGCGCCTTGCCGCGGCGAAGCGTCGCGCGGGGCGGTAAAAGGGCCGTTTGGGCGGGAACTATGGGAACTAATGGGAACTAAATAGATGTCGTGTTCCTGCGAAGGCAGGAACCCAGGGTTGCAGGGCGCAGCGTCAAGATTCCCTGGACTCCTGCTTGCGCAGGAGCACGATTCGCTTGAAATCTACCGCATCGCCTCCGCCGCCGCGCAGGCCAGGGCGTCGGCGCGGTCATTTTCCGGGTGGCCGCTATGCCCCTTGACCCAGCGCCAGTCGACCTGGTGGCGGCGCGTCGCCTCGATCAGCGCCTGCCATAGCTCGACATTTTTGACCGGCTTCCTGTCGGCGGTGCGCCAGCCGTTGCGCTGCCAGCCATGGACCCATTTGGTGATGCCGTCCTTGACGTAGTTGCTGTCGGTCGAGAGGATCACCCGGCACGGGCGCTTGAGCGCGTTCAGCCCCTCGATCGCCGCCATCAGCTCCATGCGGTTGTTGGTGGTCAGCTTCTCCCCGCCGGACAGCTCCTTCTCATGATTGCCCGATCGGATGACGGCGCCCCAGCCGCCGGGGCCGGGATTGCCCTTGCAGGCGCCATCGGTGAATAGCTCGACAGTGGTCAGCTCGCCCGTCATGCGCCGTCCAGCAGCAGGGCGGCATCGGCGCCCGCATAGAAATCGAGACGCCTGAGATAAGCGAGCGGGTCCTTGCGCGTCACCATCGCGTCGGCGGGCGTGTTGATCCAGTCATAGGCGCGCGTCAGCAGGAAGCGCAGCGCCGCGCCCCGGCAAAGCGTCGCGAAGGCGGCGCGCTCTTCGGCCGAGAGGGGCATCACGCTCTGATAACCCGCGGTCAGCGCCGCACCCCGATCGGCATGATAATCCGATCCGTCGGCGGAGAAGCACCAGGCGCCATGCATGATCGCGAGGTCATAGGCGCGGATGTCGGTGCAGCTGAAATAGAAGTCGATGAGGCCCGTCACTGCCTCGCCCAGCATCAGCACATTGTCCGGGAACAGGTCGGCATGGATGACCGAGTGCGGCAACGCGTGCGGCCAGACGGCATTGAGATGGGCAAGCTCGCCAGCGACCCGCCCGGCCAGTCCCGGCGCGATAGAGTCGAGGCCGTCCGCACAGGAGGCCGCGAGCGGTGCCCAGCCGGCAATGCCCAGGCTGTTGGGGCGCGAGCTTGTGAAGTCTCCCGCCGCCCGGTGCATTTCCGCCATGGCCCGGCCCGCCGCATAAGCCTGCGCCGGGGTCGGCTCGGTGACGGACACGCCGGTCAGGAACTCGATCAGGCAGGCGGGCCGCCCGCACAGCTCCTGGAGGTGTCGGCCTGCCCGGTCGGCGATGAACAAGGGCACCCGGCACCCCCGCGCGCCCAGATGGTCGAGAAGGTCGATGAAGAAGGGCAGGTCGGCCGGGTCGACGCGCTTTTCATAAAGCGTCAGGATGTAGCGGTGGCCCCGCCCGTCCGGGCCGGTGGTCTCGACCAGATAGTTGCTGTTCTCCACCCCCTCGGCAATGCCCTTGGCGGAGACCAGCTCGCCGCAATCATAGGCCCGGAGAAAGATCGCCAGCTCTTCGGCCGGGACGACGGTATAGACAGCCATGGCGCTTTATCCCTCAGGCCGCTTCGAGGCCGCGCGGCAGCTTGAAGGCCATGTCTTCCTGGGTCGTCACCAGCTCTTCCTCGCTTACGGCGAAATGCTCGGAGAGGCGGGCGATGACCTCGCGCACCAGTATTTCGGGCGCGCTGGCGCCGGCGGTGAGGCCGAGGGTCGAGACGCCGTCCAGCCAGTCGAGCGCGATGTCGCTGGCCCGCTGGATCAGCATCGCGCGCGTGCCCATGCGCTCGGCCACTTCTACCAGGCGCAGCGAGTTCGAGCTGTTGGGCGCGCCGATGACGAGCATCGCGTCGGCCCGGGCCGCGATCGCCTTGACGGCGGCCTGGCGGTTGGAGGTGGCGTAGCAGATGTCCTCGCCCTTGGGCGCGACGATGTCGGGGAAACGGCGGCGCAGCGTCTCGACGATCTGCGCCGTGTCGTCGACGGACAGCGTCGTCTGGGTCAGGAAGGCGAGCGGGGTGCCGGGCGCAAGCGCCAGCGCCTCCGCGTCGGCGACCGTCTCGATCAGGGTCATCGCGCCGTCCGGCACCTGGCCGAAGGTGCCGATGACCTCGGGATGGCCGGCATGGCCGATGAAGATGATGTGGCGCCCAGCTTCTACCTGCCGTTCCGCCTGGCGGTGGACCTTGGAGACCAGAGGGCAGGTCGCGTCGAGATATTCGAGACCGCGCTGGGCCGCCTTCTGGGGCACGATCCGGGGCACGCCATGGGCGGAGAAGACCACCGGCCGGTCGTCCGGCACCTCGTCCAGCTCCTCGACGAATACGGCGCCCTGCGCGCGCAGCCCCTCGACCACGAACTTGTTATGGACGATCTCATGCCGGACATAGACCGGCGCGCCATATTTGGCGATCGCCCGCTCGACGATGGTGATGGCGCGGTCGACCCCGGCGCAGAATCCGCGCGGGCTCGCGATCAGGACAGTGAGGGGCCGGGCATCTGCGCTGGACATGCGAGCAGCCAATAGGCGGTTGTGGGGGCCAAGGAAAGCCAGCAAATCTTCCCTCAAAGGCGGTATCCATGCCTAGCCTGAGCGGCCCCCCTGATAGTATGATGCCGGTCCGTCCGGAATCAGGAGGGCGCCCATGTTTTTTCAACAGATCGCCGATGGCGGATGTCTGTCCTATATACTGGCCTGTGCGGAGACCTGCGCGGCGGCGGTGATCGATCCGGCGCTGGGGCAGATGGACCGCTATGTCGGCATCGCCCATCGCGAGGGGCTTCGAATCCGCTACATCATCGAGACGCACACCCATGCCGACCATTTCTCCGCAGCACGCCAGCTGGGCGCCGAGGTCGGCGCGCCGGTCGTCATGCACCGCAGCAGCGTCACGCCCGGCGTCGCCATGGCGGTCGAGGACGGCCATATGATCGCGGTCGGAGACCTCCGGCTCCGGGTCATGCACACGCCGGGGCACACGCGCGATTCCATGTGCATCCATGTGAACGACCGCGTCTTTACCGGCGACACGCTGCTGATCGGTGGCACCGGGCGCACTGACCTGCCGACCGGCGATCCCGACCAGCTCTACGACAGCCTGTTCGGCAAGCTCCTGCTGCTGGACCGGGAAACCCTGGTCTATCCGGCGCATGACTATAAGGGCCGGACGCATTCGACCATCGGGGCCGAACTGGACGACAATCCCCGGCTCCAGAAGCGCGACCGGGCAGAATTCGTGGAGATGATGCGCGGCCTCAACCTGACCGCGCCGACCCATCTGACCGAGGCGCTGCGCACCAACATGAACGGGGGCAAGACGGTGCGGCAACTACTGGCCGAGGCGACGGCGCACATCCCCTTCGTCTCGCTCGACGAACTGGCGCACAGGCTGGGGCAACAGCGCAACGACTTCGTCGTGCTGGATGTGCGCGAGCGGGAGGCTTATGCGCGCGGCCATGTGCCGGGCGCGCTGCACCTGCCGCGGGGCCAGCTCGAGCTGAAGGTCGACCAGAGCTTTCCCGACCCTGATGTCGAGATCCTGGCGGTCTGCGAGCTTGGCAAGATCTCGACGCTGGCGGCGGCGACGCTGCGCGAGCTCGGCTTTCGCCGCGCGGTGGCGCTGGACGGCGGCATGAAGAGCTGGCGCGAGGGCGGCTACCCGATCGAGACGGGCGAGGACCCGGCGCTCCTCATCTGATTGTGCCTTACTGCATCCCGGTTGCTACCGTCCGGCTCCCCCACTAAGGAAGCAGTCACGCCGCCGTGCGGGGCGCGGTGTCACGACAAGGACATGGACAAGGTGCTCAATCGAAAACTTCTTGCCGCCGGCATGCTGCTCGCCGCGCTCTCGGCCTGTTCCTCTCGCAAGGGTGAAGTCGACGAGACTGGCGGCATCGTCCAGGTGCGATCGGCCTGCCCCACCGCCGCCATCCCGGCCTATACCGGCGACATCACCTTGTTCAACCCGGCGGGCAGCAGCGATTCGCGCGCCATCGACGTGGTTGGCGTGATCTCGAGCCTGCGTTCCACCTGCAATGACAGCGGTGCCCAGCTCTATACCAACGCGACCTTCACCGTGACGGCGACCCGGCGCGACACGAGCGGCGCGCGCGAGGTGCTGCTGCCCTATTTCGCGACCGTCGTGCGCGGCTCCAATGTCGTGGTCGCCAAGCGCATCGGCCAGGCGCGGCTGAATTTCGCGCCCGGCCAGGCGCGCGCCAGCGTGACGGCGAGCGCGGGCAGCTATGTCGACAAGAGCGTCGCGACGCTGCCCCCCGACATTCAGGAACTCATCACGCGCAAGCGCAAGGCCGGTGACGCCGACGCCGCGATCGATCCGCTGTCCCGCCCGGAAGTGCGCGCGGCGATCGCGCGCACCAGCTTTGAACTGCTGGTCGGCTTCAACCTGTCGCAGGACCAGCTGCGCTACAACGCTACGCGCTAGGCAAATATTCTTGCCGTTCGAGCTGAGCAAGGCCGAAGCCCCGTACTTGTCCTGAGGTGAAGTACGGCCCTTCGACAAGCTCAGGGCGAACGGCCTTGGTTCAGGAAGTGCAAGTGACCCTCTATACGACATTCGCGACCAATATCGGCGCAGCGCTGGACCGGCTGGCGGCCGCTGGCGTGATTCCCGCCGGGCTCGACCGGCGCGCGGTCACGATCGAGCCGCCGCGCGATCCCAGCCATGGCGACATGGCGACCAACGCGGCGATGGTCCTGGCCAAGCCGGCGGGCACCAATCCGCGCGCGCTGGCCGAGGCGATCGCGGGCGAACTGCGCCAGCTGCCGGCGGTCGAGGCGGTGTCGATCGCCGGGCCGGGCTTCCTCAACCTCAGCTTGTCGCGCGCGACCTGGGAGGCGGAGCTTGCCGCCATCCATGCGGCCGGCGCGGACTATGGACGTTCCGCCATGGGGCAGGGGTCGCGCGTCAATGTCGAATATGTCTCCGCAAATCCGACCGGCCCCATGCACATGGGCCACTGCCGGGGCGCTGTGGTGGGCGATGCGCTGGCGACATTGCTCCAGTTCACCGGCCATGACGTCACCCGCGAATATTATGTGAACGACGCGGGCGCGCAGGTCGACGTGCTCGCCCGCTCCGCGCATATCCGCTACCTGCAGGCGCTCGGCCGGCATGACGGCGACATTCCCGAGGGGCTGTATCCCGGCGACTATCTGGTGCCGGTGGGCGAGGCGCTCGCCGCGGAATTCGGCGAGGCCATGGCCGCCGCGCCGGAGGCCGACTGGCTGGTCCCGTTCCGCACCCGCGCGGTCGCCGCGATGATGGAGATGATCCGCAGCGACCTGGCGCTGCTCGGCATCCACCACGACATCTTTTCGTCCGAGGCCGAATTGCAGGCGGCCGGCAAGCCCGCCGAAGCGGAGGCTACGCTGCGGGCGCGCGATCTGGTCTATGACGGAGTGCTGGAAAAACCCAAGGGCGAGGCGGCGGACGACTGGGAGCCGGTGGTGCTGCCCCTGTTCCGTTCGACGAAATTCGGCGACGACCAGGATCGGCCGATCAAGAAGTCTGACGGAAGCTGGACCTATTTCGGCGCCGACATGGCCTATCATTTTCAGAAGGCCGAGGGCGCGGACCAGCTGATCGACATCTGGGGCGCGGATCATGCCGGCACCGTCAAGCGCATCCAGGCGGCGGTCAGCGCGCTGACCGAGGGCAAGGTGCCGCTCGACGTCAAGCTCATCCAGATGGTCCGGCTGCTGCGGGGCGGCGAGCCGGTCAAGATGTCCAAGCGCGCGGGCAATTTCGTGACCCTGGCCGATGTCGTGCGCGAAGTGGGCAAGGATGTGGTGCGCTTCACCATGCTCACCCGCAAGCCGGACGCGCAGATGGACTTCGACTTCGCCAAGGTGGTCGAGGCTTCGAAGGACAATCCCGTCTTCTACGTGCAATATGCCCATGCCCGTATCTCGTCGCTCGGCCGCAAGTCGGCGGAGATGTTCCAGGCACTGCCGTCGCCGAACCTGTCCCGCCTTGGGACTGAGGAGATCGAGCTCATAAAACTGGCTGCCAATTTTCCGCGAATCGTCGAAGCTGCCGCCAAGAACCATGAGCCGCACCGAATCGCCTTCTATCTCTATGATCTGGCGGCGGCGTTTCATGCCTGGTGGAATCTTGGCAACGACCAGCCCGACAAGCGGGTCCTGGTTGCCGATGCGCCGGAGGTGAGCGCGGCGCGGCTGTATCTGAGCCAGGGGGTGGCGCAGATCATCCGCAACGGTCTGATGCTGATGGGTGTGGCGGCACTGACGGAGATGACGTGATGGCGAACGGCGAACCCGAAGCTCTCGACCTCGACGAGGGCGATCGGCTTCCCTGGCTCGAACCGGCGGAAAGCTATGACGAGGACGGCGTATCGCTCGCCCGGATCGTCGGCCTGGTGCTGCTCGGGCTTGTGCTGCTCGGCCTCATCGTGGGCGGCGGCTATTGGCTCAAGAACCGGGAAGGCAGCACGGGGGAGGCGCGCCTGATCCAGGCGGAAGGCGGCGATTACAAGGTGCCTGCTAACGACAGTACCGGCAAGACGTTCGAGGGCGAGGGCGACAGCAGCTTCGCCGCCAGCGAGGGCGTTGAAACCGACGGCAGGATCGACGCCAGCCGCATGCCCGAGGCGCCGATGGCCGACGTCTCACGCGGCTCGATAGCGAAGGAGGAAGCCGCCAGGCCTGTCGGGCGCCCGGCCGCCAGCGTCACCGCCCCGGTCAAGGATGAGACCCGCGCCAAAGCCGCATCGGCCACCCAGGCTGCGAATGCTCCGACCAGCGGCGCGCTGATCCAGCTTGGCGCCTATGGCAGCGAAGCGGTCGCGCGCGATGGCTGGGCCAAGCTCTCCAAGCGATTCGATTATCTGGCGAGCCTCGCAATGCGCATCGAAAAGGCGGAAGTCGGCGGCGCGACCCTCTACCGCCTGCGCGCGGGCGCCGGCACTGCGGCCAACGCCACCGAGCTGTGCGGCCGGCTCAAGGTCGCGGGCGAGAACTGCATCGTTGTGAGGTAAGGGGAAATCCTCCCCGGCAACGGGGAGGTGGCGCGCGCGAAGGTGACGGAGGGGCGAAAGCCGGGCGGGCACTTGTAGCGAGCACGGCCCCTCCGCCCCTGTGGGGCACCTCCCCGTTGCCGGGGAGGATTGGGAGCAGGTTAAATCAAATCCAAGCCCGACGGATGCGCACTCCCATCACGCCAGCGCGTCGGCCTCCTCGACCAGCGGGCGGCTTTCGCGGGTGCCGCGCATGCGACTGGTCGGATCATTGCTGTCCGCGCTGATGATGACATGGTCCTCATGCACTTCCAGGATCGTGCCGACGAACGGGAAGCCCTCCAGGCTGCCGGTCACGCGGTAGCTGATGATATCCCCCGCCTTGAACGTCGCGGGATCGAAGTTGAAATCGAATGGGCAGCTTTCACCTGCTTGTCCCATGCCCTGCATCGTATTTCTCCCGATCATGATGAAAAGGCGCAAGGCCCTGCGCTGACGATAACCGAGGGGGACCGGGTGCGTCTACCCGCATCGGCCAGAAGGTTTGATAGAGGGGATCGGCGCATGGGCGGTTGCGCAGCCTCTTCCCTCTCGCTCCTTCCCCTTCTAGAACGGCCTGCATGAAGCCCGCCATCTTCGGTCTTGCCGCCGAGACCCTGACCGCCGACGAGCGCACCTTCTTCCGCGAGGCGGACCCGGCGGGCTATATCCTGTTCAAGCGCAACATCGCCGATCGCGACCAGCTGCGCGCGCTGACGGACGCGCTGCGCGGACTTGCCGGGCGCGAGGACCTGCTCATTATGATCGACCAGGAGGGCGGCCGCGTCGCGCGGATGCAGCCCCCGGTTTGGCCGGCCTTTCCCTCCGCCGAGCCGTTCGACCGCCTCTATGCCCGCGCGCCCTCGAGCGCGATCGCCGCCGCCAGGGCCAATGCCCGCGCAATTGCCGCAACATTGCGCGAGGTCGGCATCAATGTCGACGCGCTGCCGCTCCTCGATCTTCGGCTGGAGGGGCAGAGCGACATCATCGGCGACCGATCGCTGGGCGCCGACCCGATGCAGGTGGCGGCGTTGGGCCGGGCGGTGCTGGACGGGCTGCGCGCGGGCGGGGTCGTCGGCCTCGTCAAGCATATGCCCGGCCATGGCCGGGCCGCCGTCGACAGCCACCTGGCGTTGCCGACCGTGACGGCGAGCGAGGCGGAGCTGGCGGCGGACATCGCGCCCTTCGCCGCGCTTGCCTCTGCGCCGATGGGGATGACCGCCCATATCGTCTA
Source organism: Sphingobium sp. (assembly GCA_035490755.1). GTDB lineage: Bacteria > Pseudomonadota > Alphaproteobacteria > Sphingomonadales > Sphingomonadaceae > Sphingobium. The sequence goes on along the minus strand of DATJLC010000296.1, from coordinate 389 downwards.
TAGCGCCTGGGATGCGGAGCGTCCCGCCAGCCTGTCGCCCATCGTCATCGGCGATATCATTCGCGGGCGCATCGGCTTTGACGGCCTCCTCATGTCGGACGATCTCGACATGAAGGCGCTGTCCGGTGACATCGGCCAGCTTGCCGCTGATGTGGTGGCGGCGGGCTGCGACATCGCGCTCAACTGCTGGGGGCGGATGGCGGACATGGTCGCGATCGCCGATGCGCTGCCAGATATCGGCGAGCAAAGCCGCGCGCGCCTTGACCGCGCAATGGCGACGATCGCCGGCGGCCCGGATGGGACCGACATGGCTGCGATGATCGCCAAGCGCGACGCGCTGCTGGCGCTTGCATGACGGAGGCGTTCGACATCGCGGCTGACGCCGAGAT
>DATJLC010000295.1:0-2899 GCA_035490755.1 Sphingobium sp. | reverse complement strand
TGCACAAGCTGGCCACGCAGGGTGAGTTCCTGACCCGCCTGGGCATCAGGGAACGCGCTCGAGCGCTGAGCGCAGCCAATCCCGCTTCGGCGGCCGACATCGATGCGGCCCTGTTCCGCCTGGTGGATGCCGGGGAGATGGGCGAGCTGTTCAAGGTGTTCTGCGCCGCGAGCCCAGGACTGCAACCGCAGGGATTTGCACCATGACCCAGCATTTCGAGGAAAGCGCCGCGCTGGCAGACCTTGCGGGCATCAGGCATGGCTTCTTTGGCCGCAAGGGCGGCAGCTCGCTGGGCGAATTTGCCGAGAACAACATGTCGATCGCGGTGGGCGACACGCCGCGCCTGGTCGACATCAACCGGACCGGCGCCGCCGAGGCACTGGGTTTTGCCCGTAACCAGCTGTTCCTGCTCAAGCAGGTGCATTCCAATCGCGTGCATCGGCTGAGCGCCTACCCCACCGACGACCTGCCGATCGAAGCGGATGCCATGGTGACGCGCCAACCGCTGCTGGCTTTGGGCATCCTGACGGCCGACTGCACCCCTATTCTGCTTGCCGACGCCGAGGCGCGCGTTATCGGCGCGGCGCATGCTGGCTGGCGCGGCGCGGTGGATGGCATCGTCGGGAATACGGTTGCCGCCATGGTGGAACTGGGCGCCGACCCTGCCCGCATCACCGCCGCCATCGGCCCGACCATATCGGGCGACAATTACGAAGTGGGTCCGCACTTCATGGACGATTTCGTCAAGCTGCGCCCCGATGGCTGGCGGCATTTTTCCAGCCACAATGGCGGAAGGGCGCATTTCGACCTGCCGGGCTTCGTGGCCGCGGAGCTGGAGCGGGCTGGCGTCAGCCGGGTCGAGCGGGTGGGCGACTGCACCTATGGCCATCCCGACCGCTACTTCTCGCATCGCTACGCCACCCATCAGGGTGGCACGACGGGCCGCCAGATCGCGATTATCGGGCTGGCATAGCGCCAGATCGCTTCATTTACCCAAAATGCGGCGTCATCCATTTGTTGCGTTGCGCGGCTGGAAACGACTCGATAAAGGTGCCCGCGAACCTCGTAGGTCCCTCCCCAGGACCAGTTGAGACAGGATCGCGCCCATGAAGCTGGTGACCGGCAACTCGAACCGAGCCCTCGCCCAGGCCGTCGCCAGTTATCTTGAATTGCCCCTCACCGATTGCACGGTCAAACGCTTCGCGGACAAGGAAGTCTATGTCGAAGTGCATGAGAATGTGCGCGGCGAAGATGCCTTCATCCTGCAGTCGACCAGCTATCCGGCCAATGACAACCTGATGGAACTGCTGATCCTGACCGACGCGCTGCGCCGCTCGTCGGCCCGCCGCATCACCGCTGTGCTGCCCTATTTCGGCTATGCGCGGCAGGATCGCAAATCGGCGCCACGCACGCCCATCTCGGCCAAGCTGGTTTCCAACCTCATCACCCAGGCCGGCGCCAACCGCGTGCTGACGCTGGACCTGCATGCCGCCCAGATCCAGGGCTTCTTCGATATCCCGACCGATAACCTGACTGCCGCGCCCGTCATGGTGCGCGACATCCAGGACAATTACGACGTCAAGAACGTGATGATCGTGTCGCCCGACGTGGGCGGCGTGGTCCGCGCACGCAACGTCGCCGGCCGCATCGGCGCCAACCTCGCCATCGTCGACAAGCGCCGCCCGCGCGCCGGCGTTTCCGAGGTGATGAACATCATCGGCGACGTCGAAGGCCAGACCTGCATCATGATCGACGACATCGTCGATAGCGGTGGCACGCTGGTCAACGCCGCAGAGGCCCTGCTCAAGGCCGGCGCCAAGGAAGTGTCGGCCTATATCACGCATGGCGTGCTCTCCGAGGGAGCTTCGGAGCGCATCGCGGCCAGCAAGCTCAAGGAGCTTGTGGTGACCGACTCGATCGAAGAGACGGACGCAACCCGCGCGGCCGGCAATATCCGCCGCATGAGCATTGCCCCGCTGATCGGCGAAGCCGTGGCGCGAACGGCAAGCGAGCAGAGCGTGTCGAGTCTGTTCGACTGATCTTTTTTACCTCTCCCTGTGGGGGAGAGGTGAAAAGACGGCCCTATTTTGCCTCGCCTGTCGAAATCGCCCTCCCTCAGGCGACATTGCCCTGTGGGGCTATGGTGCCCGCAACGAGGAGACGACAGATGAAATTCCTGATGATGCTGTTTGCCGACGAGAAAGTTGGTGCCTCCTTCCCACCCGAGGAAATGGCCAAGGCCATGGAGCAGATGTACGCCTACCAGCAAACGCTGGAGAAGGCTGGGGCCTTCGTTTCCACCGCCGCGCTGATGCCCACCTGGGATGCGCGGACCATCGGCATGGAAAGCGGCCAGCTCAAGCTGCATGACGGTCCCTATGCCGAAACGCGCGAGCAGTTTGGCGGCTATTTCATGATCGAGGCGCCCGATATGGACAGGGCCATCGAGCTGGCGGCTTTGTGCCCGGCGGCGAGCTGGGGCAAGATCGAAATCCGCCCGTTCCGCGACGGATTCTAGCCAAGGCAAAAAACTTCGGTGCCATTCGAGCGCAGCTCTCATGGCCTTCTCGCCTAAAATCGCTCCACCGGAGCGATTGTCTGAAGAAAGTCGGCTCGAAGAGTCGAAAGCCGTGGTGATGCCCCGACATTGTTGCATCGGGGCATGTCGCACCGACCATGAGGACATCGAAATGCGTTACATGATGATCATCCACCACGACGACGAAGCCATGGCCAAGGCGCCGCAGCGCGAACTTTGGGCGGAATATGCCGCCTTCGGCGAGGCGCTCAACAAGGCCGGGGAGGGCTTCTCCGGCGGCCTGCGCCTTACCCCGAGCAAGGAGGGCACAGTGGTCCGCACCCGCGACGGCAAGACCGACGTGCTCGACGGCCCCTATGC
>DATJLC010000294.1:0-5634 GCA_035490755.1 Sphingobium sp. | reverse complement strand
GCTCCAACATCCGCACGGGAACCTTCCCCGGCTTCGCGGCAAGCCGCCGAGCGCCCCGTTCCGGCTGGAAGAATTCGGGATCGTCGAACAGGGCGAGGTCGTAGGCCACCTTGCGGGCAACCGCACGCGAGGTGATAAGCTCGATTTGCGTGTCGATCCGGTACTGCCGCAGCGCAGTCAGGTCGCGAACGGATGGCGGCAGTCCCTGCGCATCGACCCCGGAGTCAAGGCGCGGCAGGTCGTCGGTCGAGACCAGGACCGAAGTCGCTGCCTGATAGCGTGGCGTCACCACCAGAAGAAAGGCCATGGCCGCCAGCATGGTGACGAGAAACGAGCCGATAACCAGCCGCCGCCGCCGTTTCAGCACCCGCAACAGGTCGGACGCGACCGGGCTCTGTGGTGCCAGATCCGGTGCCTGGCCTTCAATCATGGTCGCTTGGCTTGCCACGGGCCGTATCCTGCCAATTTGGTGAGCACAGATTCTAGGCGCGATTTCGCTGGTTTCCTGATGCTAAGAAGGAGGGGATACAGGCCCTTTTGCGCCGTCGGGGGCAGCCCGCTGCCCAAGTGCGGCCGTCGAGCGGGCGGGGTAGCCCATCCGTATTATCTCAGGTTTGAACTGGCGATGGAAACGCCCGAGGCGCAACATCGGCTGGGTGCAAACGCCAGCCAAAATGTCGGCTGAATCAGAGAGCTCTCGTCCACGAAGGATTCGTTGCTCCGGGCATCGCACAGGGCAAGGGCTGTGAAGGCTAATGAGAAGCATCTGGGAAGCGGGAATTGACAGCCTACGCTACCGCCTGACCGGCGGGAAGCGTTCGGAGGAGCGGCGAATCCTGCTGCGGATGGGCAGGAACGCTCTTCACCTGTTGGCCGGCAACGGCATGTCAGTGTCGCTGGGCATCATTACCCTGAGCATAATGGCGCATTATCTGGGCCCTGCGGCGTTGGGCGTGCTGGCCATGATCGAGGCCTATGGCACGCTGTGGGACCAGCTGTTGCGGCTTGAGACGTGGCAGTCCATCGTGAAGTATGGCGCAACCCTGTTGGAGCAGAAGGAGGAGGAGCGGTTCGTCGCCCTTATCAAGCTCAGTACGGTGATCGATCTGGCCTGTGTTCTGTTGACAGGGACGGTGGCGCTGCTCGCCATTCCGCTTGCGGCCAGGATCATGGCCTGGGATCAGCAAACCGTCGATATGGCGCAGGTGTACACGATCGCGGTATTTTTCGCGGTCAGCTCAACGCCGATGGGGGTGCTGCGGCTGTTCAACCGTTTTGCGCAGTTTGCGTGGCTGGATCCGGCCATCGCGGTGGTACGCCTCGGCGGTGCGCTGCTGATCGTTGCGACCCAGGGCTCCATATGGGACTTCCTGATGCTGACGATCGGTCTGCAGATACTGCAGCGCGTTAGCTTGACGTGCATGGCCTGGCGCATCTTGAAGCGGGAGGGCTTCGGGCGATTTTGGCAGGCGCCGCTGTGGGGCGTGAACGCCAGGTTCCCGGGCTATTGGGGTTTCACGATCGCCGCCAACGCCTCCGTCCTGTTGCGCAAGGCGACCCAGCAACTGGATATTCTCGTGGTCGGCAGCTTCGCGGGACCGGCTGCGGCCGGCATCTACCAGATTGTCCGCAAGCTGACCACGGCGATCAACACGGCAGGCGGGATGTTGCAGCAGGTTGCCTTTCCGGACCTGGCGCGGCTGTGGGCGGGGCGTCAGTTTGAACTGTTCTATAGGATTGTCCGCAATGTCGAACTGGCCACGCTCGCATTCGGGGCGGCGGCATTTCTGGCCATTGTCGCCTTGGGTCACATGATCATCGCGGTCATGGCAGGGCCCGCCTTTGCCGAGGCCTATCTGCCGCTCCTGGTCCAGTCACTGGCATCGATGCTGTTTCTGGCCGGCAGCACGCTCAGGCCAGCTTTGATGAGCATGAACTGCCACCTGCAGATGTTGCGGGTGATGGCGGCAGCAACCGTGCTGTTCTGTATTGTGCTGTTCGTATCGGTGCCGACCCTGGGTGTCGTCGGTGCGGCCTGTGCCCATAGCGCCTTTGCCGCCACGGTGTTCGTGGCGGCGGCGGTCTTGTTCAGGCGACGGCTGCGTGCCGAAGGCTTTGGTCGCCGGACCCATCCAGATTGAGCCCGCGCTCTACCGCCCAGATCGCCGCCTGAGTGCGGTTCTTGACGTGCAGCTTGCGCAGGATGGCCTTGATGTGGACCTTGACCGTCGCATCGGTGATGCTGAGACGTCGCGAGATTACCTTGTTTGGATCGCCATCCACGAGGCAGCGCAGTATCTCCACTTCCCGGGAAGACAGATTGGCGCCGGCGCAGCGCGCCTGCCAGTTGGGCGTGGTTGATCGGTAGAGCGCGCCGGACAGGGAATCGACCACCTGGGAAGGAATGACCTTCTCACCCAGGGAAATGAGCCGGAGTGCACCGGCCAGTGGCTCGCACGACATCGCCTTTACGATGAAGCCGTCTATTGCACCGGTTGAAAAGGCGCGGGTGACGTTCTCCACACTATACTCGTCTGTCATCAAGACGATCTTCTGATCCGGAAACTTATCACGAAGTGTTTGGCAAGTATGCAGACCTTCCTCGAATACGACCACGTCGACGAGCAGGACAGCGCCTGACGTGGCTGATCCAAGATCAGTCATGCGAGAAGCTGTCAAATCCACTTTAAATCCCTGATCCGCCAGAATTCGGCGTAGTCCCTCACGCAGGATCTCGTTCTTAGACAGAATGATGACGTGCGGTATGGCGTCCATTGTCGTTGCCCCATCACAAAATGAGCTTCGCGCGACCTGACTCCGCTCGGTTTCAACTCCATTTCGGCATGATTTTCCAACCACTCAGCCAAGGGTCATCCTCCAAGAAGATCAGGACGGATCCTGTCCTTCGCGGACAATTTCACCACGAATCGACTGTTATGGTTAAGCAAATAGCATTTTTTCGCCGAAAGATCGACTCGATGGCATACCCGTTCGGTAGTACCCAGAATGTCCCCAAGCGGAGACGTCAATGTTTATCGCTGTAATAACTTGATAATATTGTCCATTTTGATATTTCCTTTCAGGCGAAATGCCCCTGCACATGCTGTATGCAGGGAATTCAGCTTCCTGAAAGTAACTTTAGTTAATCGCATTCGAGTTTTTTTGCAGTGCGAAATGCGTCGTGCGCTAGCGGGTGCTGTCCATTAGTGTCAGCCATTGACCCCCAACATGATCCAATTCGAAGCGGAATGCGGAGTTCGATGCAGCGGATGCAAGGCTGGCCCGAAGGACAGGCGAGCCCATCAGGGCATGGAGGCGATCGGCGAGGCTATCGATGTCTTCTGCTGGCACTAGCAAACCCGAAACGCCCTGATTTATAATCTCCGAAGGCCCGAATTCGCAATCGAAGGCCACCGGCGCCATGCCTGCCGCCATGGCCTCGGCGAGAACGTTCGGAAAGCCTTCGTAGCGAGAGCACAGAACGAATATCTGACCAGGGTTGATCCAGGCGCCATGGTCCCGACTGACGCCGGGCAGTACAATCCGGTGCGCCAGGCCATGGTCAATGCTTCGCCGCTGCAGCATGGCGCGCAAGGGGCCGTCACCCCAGATTACGAGCGTCCATTCCGGATAAGAGGACGCGATTCTTGCGAAGGCGTCGATCAGGAGGTCAAAGCCTTTCTGCTCGGTGAGGCGGCCCACAGCCGTGATTCGCTGTTCAACCGGCTCTGGAATGGCGGCGGGCAGGGCGATGGGGTTCGCGATGACGTGTGCGCGGGCGCGTTGGGCGGGGGGCAGGCATTTCCTGCTCCGTTCCGTTTGCATCACGATCGCGGCCGCGCGCCGGTAGAGAAGGGCGAGAAGCCATCGCCAGATCGGGTTGGCCCGCTGGCGCAAGGGATTGTTGCGTTCGGAAACTATGACAGGGACGGGGAGTCCAATGGAGGCCAGTAGGGTGAGTGCGTTGATCTTTGTCAGAAACGAGACGATGAGCTGAAACCGGCCTCCGGCAAGGGCCTTACGAAGGGCGAACAACCGGATCGCCATGCGCAGCGGCTTTGGGAGTTTCCGGTTGTTCGCCCTGTCGGCCAGGAAGATAAAACGGACGTCCGGGTGGAAGTCATGATAGGCGGCGTTGCCGGGACGGTCGAAGCTGATGATCGTCGCCTGCCATCCGCGTTCGACCACCATGGCGGACAGCAGCGCAATGACCCGCTCGGCACCGCCCGCGCCGATCCCCGCCAGCACGAAGGCGACATGCCTTGTCATCTTCGCGCGGGACTTGATTGCGTCAACAATCGGTCAAGCATCTGCGGCGTCAGGTCGACAAGGCTTTGGATCTCCATCTGCGCCGCATGTTCAGGCTGGAGCGGTGCGCGCGGATGCACGGCACCGGCGCGATTGATCTGGACCGTGCCCCAGCCGATCGCGTGCGGCGCGATGAAATCCTTCGCCGGATTGTCGGCCACATAGACAAAACGCCTGCCGTCGGTCCCATGATGATCCTCAACCGCCCGGAAGGCGCGCAAATGCGGCTTCCAGAACGCCTCTCCCCAAAAACCGGTCGCGATGATCGGGTCGAAGCCGAGACGGTCGAGTCCCAGAGCGTCAATCTTGCGCTGCTGGACGATGGCGGGTCCGTCGGTGATCAGTGCGAGGCGGCAGACGCCCATGCACGCGGCGAGGAATGCGCTGGCGTCCGGGAGCAGGGTGATATCGGGGACATGGCCGCGATACTCGGCAAGCAGGGCCGCCACAAGATCGGCATCGGCGGCAATGCCGAGGTATGCCAGGGCCGCATCGAAGCTCCGGTAGCGCTCGCCCTCGTCCCAGGCGGTCTGCGCCGCCGGGCCGAATCCCGATACGCCAAGGTTGTCCGCAACCCAGTGGTCGAGTGCCGCAAAGCCGCTGCGCACATAGTCCCGCTCGAGATAGAGCGTATCGTCGAGGTCAAAGACGATCGTGAGGTCCATCAGTCAAGGAACACGGCGGCATCATAGCGCAGGATGGTCACGTCCGCGCGCCAGCAATCGTGGGCGGTGCTCGGCCGGCCGAGGCGCGACTCCAGCAGCCAGAGCGCGAATTCGGCACCGGCATGATGGGCGAGCGGATAGCCGCCGCCAAATCGCGCGTTGATCTCGAACAGCGCGGCCTGGCCTGAATCATCGACGATGGCCTGCACGCACAGCGCGCCCCGCGCGCCTTTCAGTGCGCGCGGCAGACGCTCGATGATCGGACGCAGGGACTCGATCCTGCGGGTGATGCCCTTTTCGACTTCGCCCGCCCTGACCTGCAGGCGCTCATGCGGCACTGCGCAACGCATGATGCCCGCGGCATCGAAATAGAGGTTGATGGTATATTCCCTGCCGGTCAGCAGCGTTTGCACCACCATCGGCTCATTCCAGCCGCGCGGTAGCTCGTCCGGCGAACAGGCCCGGGAAATCGACCGGCTGGCACTGCCGCCCCGGGGCTTGACGATGACGGGCCATGCGCCCTCCCAGCCTTGGGCGAGCACTTCCTCGAGTGGTCGGGTGATGGGGGCGGGGATGCCGAAATCGGCAAAATGACGGCTGGTGGAGAGCTTGTCGCGGGCAATGTCCACCAAGGCGGGATCGCTGATAGGCACAGTGACCC
>DATJLC010000293.1:0-2641 GCA_035490755.1 Sphingobium sp. | reverse complement strand
CTGTCAACCAGATTGCGGATGCTGGCCGCGTACTCGACATGCTGGCCCGATTCTACGAGCCGTTCCTGTCGCGGGCTGCGGCGTGATCAATGGCCTCTTTGAGGGACAGGGGCGGTAGAGGCGGCAATGGAAAGGCGCCCTCCGATGCCTTTTCCTCCCATCCTGTCGCCACCCTGGTGATCGACGAGGCAGGCCACATCGTGTCGGCCAATCCTCGCGCCGAAAGCCTGCTCAACATGGCGCGATCAGCGCTGGTCGGTAGCCCGATCGAGGCAGTCATTCGTATTGCCGATCCCAATATCGACCCATCTTTCTGGCAGACCGACAAGCCGCTTTCCGCTTATGATGTGCGTTTGCATGCGGGACGCATGGCCGCCGTCGAGACGGACATATTGATAAATCCCTTGTCCGATTGGCCAGGTTGGCGCGTTATCGCTCTGCATATCCACGGCCAGTCCCAAACCATCGGCTTTCGCCGCGCACCCAGCGGCGCGATGTCCGCGACCGGCGCGGCCGCTATGCTGGCGCACGAGATCAAGAACCCGCTGTCCGGTATCCGTGGAGCTGCGCAACTGATCGAAGGGGAGGCTGCACGCTCCCAGCAGCATCTGACACGCCTCATCATTGATGAGGTCGACCGGATTGCGGCACTGATAGACCGCATGCAAGGCTTTACGACGGCGCAGTCTGTACAGAGCGTCAGCCAGAACATCTATCCATTGATCGATCGTGCGGTCGATGTGGGGCTTGCCGGCTTTGCCAGCGGGGTGAGTCTGGCGCGGAACTACGACCCTTCGCTGCCGGATGCGTTGGTCGATGCCGATCGGTTGGTGCAGGTCATGATCAACCTCCTCAAGAATGCGGTGGAGGCAATTGAGGGCAGAAAGGACGGTCGCATTCTCGTGACCACGGCTTTTCGCCATGGATTCTCGGTCACCAGAGCCGGCTCGCGCGGGCACATCACCTTGCCAATCGAAATCCAGGTCATGGATAATGGCCCCGGCGTACCAGACAGCATCCGGGACGTCCTTTTCAACCCATTCATCACGACCAAGCGTACCGGACAGGGGCTGGGTCTTGCCCTTGTGGACAAGCTCGTCCGGGACATGGGCGGACTTGTCCAGTATGATCGAAACCAGGAAAAGGGCGGCAAAACGGGCTGGACCGTGTTCCGGCTGTTGCTGCCCAAGGGAGAGAAGGCATGACGGCTCTCGCTGGCAGGCGCATATTGGTCGTTGACGATGATCCGGCGGTCTGCCTCGTGATTGAGGAGGCGCTTAAGCGCCAGGGTTTTGTCGTTAAAACGGTTGGCTCAATTGCTGACCGGCGTAGGCAGCTCGACCAGTTCGAGCCAGAACTTCTGATCAGCGACGTAATGCTGCCCGACGGCGACGGGCTGGACGACATCGCGCAGATCATCGCCAGGCACCCGGCCTTACGCGTCATCATCCTTTCGGCCCAGAACACTCTGAATACGGCGGTGCGCGCGACGGAACAGGGGGCGTTCGAGTATCTACCGAAGCCTTTTGATCTCAATGACCTCAGTCATGCAGTAGAGGTAGCGCTAGGGCAGAACGAGGACAATCAGAACAACCGAGACGGCGTAGAATCGGGCGAGGAAATGCCGCTGATCGGGCGGTCCGCCGCCATGCAGGAGGTCTACCGTACCATCGCTCGCGTGATATCCAACGATCTGTCGATCCTTGTCCTCGGAGAATCGGGGACCGGTAAGGAACTGGTTGCCGAAGCAATCCACAATCTGGGACGGCGGCGGGAATTTCCCTTTGTCGCTATCAATATGGCCGCCATTCCGCGTGAACTGGTGGAGGCTGAGCTCTTTGGCTATGAAAAGGGCGCCTTTACCGGTGCAACATCGCGTACCGCCGGCAAGTTCGAGCAAGCGCAAGGCGGGACACTGTTCCTGGACGAGATAGGCGACATGCCGCTGGAGGCGCAGACGCGACTGTTGCGAGTGCTTCAGTCAGGCCAGGTCACAACAGTTGGCGGCAGCCGACCGATCCGGGTCGATGTGCGGATCATTGCGGCCACGAACCAGGACCTGGGAGCGCTCATCAACGAGGGGCGCTTCCGGGAGGATCTGTACTACCGGCTCAATGTCGTACCTATCCATTTGCCTGCCCTGCGCGATCGTTCCGACGACGTGCCGCTGCTTGCCCGACATTTTCTGGAGCAATCCGCACAGGAAGGCCTGCCGCGAAAGTCGCTGGCCGATGATGCAGCGGCACTGCTTCGCCTGTACAACTGGCCGGGCAATGTCCGCGAATTGAAGAATCTCATGCAGCGCCTGACCGTACTGGCGCGGGATACGATCATTGGACCCGACCTGCTACGCCAGGTCCTTGCGGTTGACGAGATGGCGGAACCTCGCGCGACGGCCTGCGAGGAATCTCTGCGCGAGTCCGTGCGTCGATGGACACGCGAGCATCTGACGATCGGTGCCAGCAAGAACCAGACAAACATGCATGACAGGCTTCTCGAGTGCGTGGAGCCGGTTCTCCTGAGCGAGACTCTGGCCGCGGTGGACGGCAATCAGATCAAGGCCGCAGCCATGCTGGGCATCAACCGCAATACGCTTCGCAAGAAACTGACGGTCTATGACATCGACCCTACTCAGCCAGTA
>DATJLC010000292.1:0-2946 GCA_035490755.1 Sphingobium sp. | reverse complement strand
CCAGCCACTGGTCAAAGGGCTGGACGTTGCGGAAGTTGCTGGGTGCCGTCACGTCCTGCCGCACGATGCAGCCGAGCGCATGGGGCACCGCGCACTCGACGTCATCAGCATTGGTGCCGACATTGCCGATATGCGGGAACGTGAAGTTGATGATCTGCCCGGCAAAGCTCGGGTCGGTCATGATTTCCTGATAGCCGGTCATGGCGGTGTGGAAGCACAGCTCGCCCACCGCCTCGCCCACGGCGCCAAAGCCGCGGCCAAAGACCACGCTGCCGTCCGCGAGCACCAAAACGCCCGTCGCTCCTTCAGGCACAACAGGGTATTGGGCGTCAGCCATGGAAGACATGTCCTTCGTTTTGCTCTGGTGGGAGCCGCGCCGTGGCACAGGCTAAACGGCCGGGTGACTAGGCCGCCGCGCCACGCGGGTCAATCTATTAAAATCCTGCAACAAGCGCTATAGCTCGACCTTTCCACTTGCAGAAAACCAGGGAGTACGGACGCCGCCATGATTCGCGACGAGATCAAGGCCGCGCAGATCGCGGCAATGAAGGCAGGCGACAAGGAGAGGCTGGCGGCGGTGCGGCTGATCCTGGCCAAGATCAAGGACCGCGACATCGAACTGCGCGTCGCAACCCAGGTGCCGGACGACGACACGGTTGTGGTCGAAGTGCTCCAGAAGATGGTCAAGCAGCGCCGCGAGTCGATCGCCATGTTCGAGAATGCGGGCCGCACCGAGCTCGCTGAAAAGGAGCATGGCGAGGTCGCGGTCATCGAGACCTTCCTCCCCCGCCAGTTGTCGGAGGACGAAACCCGCGCCGCCATCGACGCGATCAAGGCGGAAGTCGGCGCGACATCGGTCAAGGACATGGGCCGCGTCATGGCCCTCCTCAAGGAACGCCACGGTAGCGTCATCGACATGAGCAAGGCCAGCGCCCTGGTGAAGGCGGCTTTGGGGTGAAGCCTATCTCCCCTCCCGCGTGCGGGAGGGGTAAGGGGGAGGGAATGGCCTGGGCCAAACGCGCCAGCACCGAGCAAGCCCGCGAACTGCGCATCAACGCCACCGATGCTGAGCGCCGACTATGGTCGGCAATCAGGAACCGGCAGCTCTCCGGCGTCCGGTTTAACAGGCAAGTTCGCATCGGCCAGTATATCTGCGATTTCGCTGCACGGACGCCCGGTCTGGTAATCGAGCTGGACGGTGGGCAGCATATGCTTGAGGCTAGCTCAGATTCAAAGCGGACTCGTTTTTTGGAAGCGGACGGCTATCATGTCCTTCGCTTCTGGAATCACGAGGTCATGGAGAATTTGGACGGGGTGGTAACCGCGATTGAAATGACGCTCAAAGCCCTCCCCCTTGATCGGAGTCACGCGCCTCAGATCAACCTCCCGCGTGCGGGAGGGGAGTAATAGTGTCCCTCTCCCCCCAATTCCTGGACGAGCTTCGCGCCCGCACCACGCTGTCGACGCTGATCGGCAAGAGCGTCAAGGTGATCAAGGCGGGGCGGGAGTACAAGGCGTGCTGCCCTTTCCACAACGAGAAGACGCCCAGCTTCACGATCAATGACGAGAAGGGCTTCTATCACTGCTTCGGCTGCGGCGCGCATGGCGATGCGATACGCTGGCTGACCGATCAGCGCGGCCTGGCCTTCATGGACGCGGTCAAGGAGCTGGCGGACAGCGCCGGCCTTGCCCTCCCCGCCCCCGATCCTCGCGCCGCGCGCAAGGCGGAAGCGGCGCGGACGCTGCACGATGTCATGGCGGCGGCGCAGAGCTGGTTCGTCACCAAGCTTGACAGCATCGAGGGGGCGGAGGCGCGGGCCTATCTGGAGCGGCGCGGCATCGATGCCGAGACCCGCGCCGCCTTCGGCTTCGGCTTCGCACCGGATTCGCGAGGCGGCCTGAAGGCGGCGCTCAAGGATTTCGGTGAGGATTTGCTGGTCGAGGCGGGTATGCTGATCCGGCCTGAATCGAAGCGCGAAACCTACGACCGGTTCCGTGGCCGGCTGATGATCCCGATCCGCGACGCGCGCGGCCGGGTGATCGCCTTTGGCGGGCGCATTCTCGGCAGCGGCGAGCCCAAATATCTGAACTCGCCCGACACGCCGCTCTTCGACAAGGGCCGCACCCTCTACAATCTCGACCAGGCGGCGCCGGGCGCGCGCAAGTCCGGCCGGATGATCGTGGTCGAGGGCTATATGGACGTGGTCGCACTGGCGCAGGCGGGCATAACGGAGGTCGTTGCCCCGCTCGGCACCGCGCTGACAGAGCACCAGATCGAGCGGCTCTGGTCGATGGTCGAATGCCCGGTGCTGTGCTTCGACGGCGACGCGGCGGGGCAGAAGGCGGCGGACCGGGCGATGCTGCGCGCGCTGCCGCTGCTGCGGCCGGACCGCAGCCTCGACATCGTCACCTTGCCGATGGGCATCGACCCCGACGACCTCATCCGCAAGAAGGGGCCGGACGCCTTTCGGGTCATGCTCGACACCGCCCAGCCGCTGGTCGAGCGGCTCTGGCGCCATGAGCTGGCGCAAGGGGGGACCGACACGCCCGAGCGGCGCGCCGGCCTCAAGCAGCGGCTCAACGACCGCGTCGCGGTCATCGAGAACCCGCTGGTCCGCAAGGAATATGCCAAGCAGCTGCAGGACAGCTTCTTCGAGAATTTCGGCTGGGGCTGGCGCAAGTCGGAGCAGAATGTCGTGCGCCGCTCGATCGAGACGACGCGGCAGGAAATCGGCGACTCCCGGCTGGGCATGGCCGACCGGGCGGACCGCATGATCTACCGTGCGGTTCTGCTCGGTATTTCCCGGCGCCCGGCCGTGCTGTACACGCACCGCGAAAAGCTCGACGCGCTCAACATGCCGAGCCGGTCCTTCGAGCATTGGCGCAATGTGCTCGTTTCCGCCTCCTATGACCGCCCTGCCCTTGAAGAAGACCTGATCGAAGCCA